>NZBC01000162.1 GCA_002687715.1 Planctomycetota bacterium
CCGCCAGTACGTGCGCGAGGTCACCGGCGAGAAGAAGTTCCACGAGTCCGACCCCGTACTCATCTTCCTGCAGTGGTTCTTCGAACCAGACGTCGCCCGCTACGGCAGGTGGATCCGTTTGCCGGAGGCCGACATCGCGGAGACCATCGGCTACGAGCTGTCGGGCAAGGAGAGCACGTTCGTGTCGTGGGAGGAGCTGCGAGCCAACGACTTGTTCAAGAACAAGCTCCAATCCCTCTACGACAAGAAGCCGGAGGCTCGGAACGAAGCCGACAAGGAGCTGCTCGGGCTCAGTGGTCGCTTCAACATCATCGCCGTCGTTGCCGGACTCCCCGTCGAGGCCAAGCGCCCGCGGTACCTCCCGATCATCCCGCCGGTGGACGCTCCGGAGCCCGAGGTGGAGTACGAATGGTATCGCCCGGACAACATGGCGCGGACCGGCTGGCCGCAGGAGAAGCGCCAGGAGCTCGATCGGATCCTCGGCAACTGGGCCGACGCATGGAGCGACGATGACCGCGCCGCGTTCACCCGATCGTCCGAAGCCCTGGTCGGCTTCGTCGCATCGCTCGAACCAGGGAAGGACGAGCGTTTTCGCGGCATGGACATGATCGACCGAGAGGTTCGATTGAACCTCATCAACCCGTTCTCCCACTCGCGCTGGAACTACTTCCTCGCCATCTGCATCGGACTCTTGTGCCTGCCGTTCATGTCGCGGGTCCGGTACCTCTGGATCCTGCCCGTGCTCACGCTGGCCGCCGCGCTCGGCTTCCACGCCTGGGGGGTGTTCGAGCGGACGGCCATCTCCGAACGCGCAATGATCGGCACGTTCTACGAGTCGATGATCTTCGTCGCGGGGGCGTGCGCGTTCTTCGGCATCGCGTTCGACTGCTGGCTGCGCAGAGGGTTCTTCGTCGTTGGGGGCGGGTTCCTGGCCTGCGTCAGCATGTTCGTCGCGGTCGGCAACCCGGACTTCATGGACCCGGAGATCTCCAAGCTCCTCCCCGTCCTCATCAACAACGACCTGATCCACATCCACGTGCCCACCATCATGGCGAGCTACGCGGCGCTGGGCCTGTCGTTCCTGCTCGGTCAGGTCTACCTGCTCCTCTACTTCTTCATGAGCGAGAAGCGGGAGCTCATGAAGCTGCTGCTCACGTACATGTTCTGGATCATCCCGGTGGGCGTGATCCTGCTCTTCGCGGGCATCATCCTCGGCGGGGTGTGGGCGGACGCGTCCTGGGGGCGCTTCTGGGGCTGGGACCCGAAGGAGACGGCGTCGCTGGTGACGTGGCTCGTCTACATGATCGTGGTCCACGGCCGGTGGTCGGGGTGGCTGCGGGACTACGGGACGGCGATCGGTTCGATCTTCGGCGGACTGGCGCTGCTGTGGACCTACTATGGAGCCAACTACTTCCTCGTCGGCCGGCACTCCTACGCGGGCGCCGGCGTGGAAACGGAAATCCCAACCTGGTTGAAGATCTTCCTCGCGTGCGAGGTCGCCCTGGTGGTGGGCACGGCGCTCGTCTGGTCGGCCCGCCGCGCCGCCGCCGCCGCGCGCAAGTCCGGATGATGTACGTCAGCCGGAAGGCCCGGTTCTCCGCCAGCCACCGACTCCATTCCAAGGAGCTGTCGGACGAGGAGAACCGCGCCGTGTTCGGCCCCTGCAACAACCCGAACGGCCACGGGCACAACTACCAGGTCGAGGTCGTGGTGAAGGGTGAGCCGGACCCGACAACCGGCATGATCGTGAATCTCCGGGAGCTCAAGCAGGTCCTGGAGGAGCGGGTGGTCAGCGAGGCCCGCTATCGGAGCCTCGACCGGGACGTGCCGTTCATGAAAGGACGCATCTCCACCACCGAGAACGTCGCGCTCTCCATCTGGGAGACGATCGCGCCCCAGCTGAGCCGGGGCGAGCTGCACCTGGTCCGGGTCCGGGAGAGCACGAACAACGTCGTCGAGTACACCGGCCCCGGGGATACGTGATGGTCGAAGGCATGGACGATGCACGGCACGACGAGCTCGCCGCACTCGTGAAGCGGCAGCTCGCGCTTCTCGGTGAGGACCCTGACCGCCCCGGCCTTCAACGGACGCCAGTCCGCGTCGCCAAGGCCCTGGACTTCCTCACCTCGGGCTACCAGACCGACGTGGACGCGCTGATCAACGGCGCGATCTTCGACGAGCCGTGTTCCGAGATGGTCCTCGTTCGCGAGATCGAGCTCTACAGCATGTGCGAGCACCACATGCTCCCGTTCTTCGGCAAGGCGGCCGTCGCCTACATCCCCGACGGCAAGATCATCGGCCTCTCCAAGATCCCCCGCATCGTCGACGCGTTCGCGCGACGGCTCCAGGTCCAGGAGCGACTGACCCAGCAGGTCGCGGAGGCGGTCGACCAGGCCCTCTCCCCCAAGGGCGTGGCCGTGGTCATCGAGGCCCGCCACCTCTGCATGATGATGCGCGGAGTGGAGAAGCAGAACTCCGCCGCGACGACCAGCTCGATGCGGGGGATCTTCCGCAGCGACCCCAAGACGCGCATGGAGTTCCTCGACCTGCTCAGACGTTGATACCATGCGTTCGTGGACGACCTGAACACCACCAGCGAAGTCCTCGACGTCGCGACCGCACGTCAACGTCTGACCGAAGTCCGCCCGGTCGTCGAGACCATCATGCACCTCGCCCGGGAGGCCCGCGCGACGGACGCGCAGCGCGCCGAGGCCGTGCGCCTGGGCGACCGCGCTCTCGAGAACCAGCTCAACTCCGGCCTCGCCGACAAGCGCACCGAACTCCAGGAGCGCATTCGCGAGCTCAACCGCCTCGGCGCCATCCTCAAGGACCCGATGAACGGGCTGATCGATTTCTACACCTGGGCCGGCGGCGACATGGCGTTCCTCTGCTGGCGCCACGGCGAGGACACCATCGAGTATTGGCACGGGCTCGAGGACGGATACCCGGGGCGCCGCCCGGTGGCCGAGCTCGGGGAGCCGTCGTGACGAAGAAACCGGTCGCGAAGGTGGCGCGGAAGAAGGTCGCGCGCAAGACGGCGAAGAAGCCCGCCGTCCGCAAGCGGCGGATCAGTCCGGCACTCCGGAACCGCGCAGCCCGCATCCTCTGGACTCTCGACGAGACGTACCCCGACAGCCGCTGCAGCCTCGACCACCGCTCCGCGTTCGAGCTGCTCATCGCCACGATGCTCTCCGCGCAGTGCACCGACGCCCGCGTCAACATCGTGACCGTGGACCTGTTCCGGCGCGCCCGAACCCCGAGGAAGCTCGCCGACGTCCCGATCGAGGAGCTCGAGGTCCTCGTCAAGTCGACCGGGTTCTTCCGCAACAAAGCGAAGAACATCAAGGCGACGTCCGAGCGCATCGTCGGCGAGTTCGCGGGCAAGGTCCCGCGCACGATGGACGAGCTCCTCTCGTTGCCCGGAGTCGCCCGCAAGACGGCCAACTGCGTCCTGGGAACGGCGTTCGATGATCCGGTGGGCGTCGTCGTCGACACACACGTGACTCGCATCGCGACCCTCCTCGGTCTCACCAAGGAGAAGGACGCAGTGAAGATCGAGAAGGACCTCGTCGAGCTCCTCCCGCAAGATCACTGGATCCGATTCACCCACCAGATCATCGATCACGGCCGCGCGGTGTGCATCGCCCGACGGCCGCAGTGCCAGGAGTGCGCGCTGGCCGACGAATGCCCGTCGGCCAAGCGCTGAGCTCCACTTCTCTCAGAGCACGCGCTTCAGAGCCCGGGACGCAAACGCGTCACGGGGTCAGCAGCGTTGCAGCGGACGGTCCTGGGAGTCGCGGAAGTTCCCCTGCGCGATGTTCACCATGTCGATGATCGCCCAGACGAACAAGCCACCGCAGGTGATCAGCTGCAGGAAGCCGAAGAAGATTCGCCCCGTGTAGAAGTGGTGGATGCCGCCGATGCCCCCGAGGAAGAGCGGCAAGGCCGCCAGGAGGAGCGCGTTGGTCCGCGTGCACGAGGACGTCCGCAGCTCGAGGGTCCGCTCTGGGGGGAACACGCACCGGTGGTGACGGAGCGGAGGCGCGGGCGCGGCCATGGCCGGTGCAGTCACCCGGGGCTGTCCACAGTGGGGGCAGAACGCCAGTTCGGGCAAATAGCGCTCGCGACACGCGGGACAGTTCATCGAAGCTCCTAGCGACACGGATCCACGGGGCGACCGGCTCCAGAGACCCGCGCCGCCCCATTCTATTCGCGCCACCCCCGCGATATTGCGGCGATCGGAACCTTCATCGGCGACCAGACTTCCGGCAAACGCGCTTGGTCGGCGGGCGCCGGCGAGCGAAGATCGGACAGCCCACCTTTCGCAGGCCGGCGGAGCGATCCGCCATGAAGATGCTCGTCCTCGGCCTGCTCCTGGCCGCCCTCAGTCCCGCGCAGAAGGTGGATGTCGTCCTGGAGGGGGCTCGCCTCCAGCGGTTCCTGCGGTCCAAGGCCGCGTCCGAGAGTGGGCGTTCCGTCTGCTGGCGCGTGCCCTCGAAGACATTCTCGAAGCCGTTGCGTTCACGGCGCGGCCACGACCTGTTCGTCCACAAGGGCGTCGGTCTGGTCATCGGGTCCCGGGCCGCGGACCTGCTCGAAATCCGGCGCCGGGGCGGGATCGCGGTGGTTCGGGGGCGGGTGTTCCGGGTGCCGCAGAAACGACGCCGCAAGGGCGACCCCGCCTACGCGATCGACGTGCGCGAGATCCGGCGCCGGCGCAAGTAGGGACCGAACCGGCGTGACGACGGCGAGGTGAATACAGAAAGAGCCGGAGGGGCCAAGGCCTCTCCGGCTCTGTGTATCGTCCCCCCCAAGGGAGCTCGGTGTCTCCAACAAGGAGACAGGGTCGCCGGGTTGATGGAGCGGACAGTAACTTGGCGCGACCCAACGAACCCCACTCGGGGGGTGTCCCCCTCTTGCGAGGTGACGCCAGCCTTTAAGCAGGGGGTGTGCCATTCCCAGATCACCGGAAGGGGCGTGAGGCGGTAAACCCCGTCGGGCTACGGCCTTGCTCGATTTCCGGTTTCCCATTCGCCGGGTGGCGGGTCTCCCGACGGTCGGGAGCGTGTCCCCCGTAGAGGACAGCGCGCCCCCGGTCTGTCCTCGGTCAAGGTCACCCTCACCGGGCGAACCCGCTCAGCGGCCCTCGGACACTTCGACGCCGAGGATCACGTCCTCCGGAAGCAGGGCATCCAGCACGTCCCAGCCATCCTGGATCTCCCCGAAGATGGTGTAGCGCAGATCGAGGCGGGGCTGGGGCTCGTGGCAGAGGAACCACTGGCTGCCGCCGGTGTCCTTCCCGGCGAGCGCCATGCCCAGGGTGCCCCTCCGGTAGGTGAGGTCGTTGACCTCGCAGGGGATGACGTGGCCGGGTCCGCCCCATCCATCGCCGCGCGGACAGCCCGCCTGCGCGACGAACGCCGGCACGACGCGATGGAACAGGATGCCGTCGAAGTACCCCCGGCCCGCGAGGGTCACGAAGTTGTGGACGGTGATCGGCGCCTGGTTCGGGAACAACCGCACCGTGATCGCGCCGCGGGTGGTACGGATGGTTGCGCGGGTGACGCGCGTGCGTCGCGGTCCGCCGAAGGCCTCGCGGAAGTGGCTCGGCAGTTCGGGGACCGGAACCCCGAGCGTCCCCAGGTGACCGCCCGCGCGGAGGCGGAGCGCGGGGGACGGCCCGGTCGCCGCCTGGCGCAGGACCTTCATGCCGACCTCCCCCTTCCACGCGGCGGCCAGGTCGAGGAGCGCCTGCCAGGTCTCCGACTCCGCCACCGGCGCGACCTTCGCGCCACCCGCAATGAACGCATCGAGGTGCAGCGTTGCACCATGGAAGGTCCGATCCTGGCCCGCTGCCCTCACGGCGCCCTCGAGAATGCGGGCGAACAAGCCCACGATCACCGGGTCCGCGCCGGCGCCGGGAGCCCCGGCCGTCCATCGCCGGTATACCCCGATGCTCATGGCAAAGCCGAATACTGCGCACCGGCTCGCCTCCAGAGCGAACTCCGCCTCAGACGGGTCCTCCGACCCGACCTTCTTGGCCGCGGCCTCGAGGAGCGGGATCATCACGCGCCGATCGGGATCGCGGCCGAGTCGCTTCACGAAGCGACGGGTTTGCTTCCCCAGCGGCCCGACGTCGGCCCACGACAGTCCGGCGAGTCCCTCCGCGACGCCGATCCGCACGAGACGCGGCGCGCCCAACGACCATCGTGGCACTGCGTCGAGGAACGTCTTCCTCGTGAGCTTCGCAAGGGCAGCGACGGCCACGCGACGCACGTCGGTGACGGGGTCCTGATCCGCGACGGTCAACGCCACGACGGCGCAGCCGGCGCGGTCCTTGGTCGACATGCGGGGGGCCAGCGTCGCGACCGTCTCGAAAGCGGTCCTGCGAAGGAACGGGTCGTCGCCAGTGAGCAGTTTGAGGATCACCGCTTGCGACCCCGGGGGCGGTAGCGACCCGAGCGCGCGCAGACGGGCGACCTGCACGTTGCGCGGGCCGCCCTTCTCGAGCGCGACGGCGAGGATTCGAGCGTCCAGCTCACCGGCCCCCTCGAGCCGACCGAGCGCCCGCGCGGCGCGAGCCGCACAGATCGGATCAGCGTGCAGCACGTGGGCCGAGAGCGCCCCGAAGAGGGCTCGAGCGGGACGCTTCGGATGACGCGCGAGGTAGTACAGCGCAGCCCGGCGATGTCCGAGCGACTTGTCCTCCGCAGCCAGGATCGCGCGGGCGTCCTCGATGAACAGCGGCGCCGCGATCCGCGATCCGTAGAGCAACCGGGCCACCACGGGATCGGTGATGCGCCGCGGGTCTTCGACGTCGTCGGCCCGACGTGGCCTACGCATCGCCGCCACGACGCGCTCGCGCACCGCTTCGTCCCCGGGCAACTTGCCGACGCCGCCCACGGCGCGAGCGAGGGCGGCCGGACCGACGCGGAGCGCCAGCGGCGCCAGCAGATCTGGATCGCTCAGCAAGGAAACGGCCAGCGCGGCGGAACGCCGCAAGCCCGGGCTCCACACGCGATCGTCATCCGCGAGCACTTCGGCGACCACCGGCCCCAGCTCTTCCGCACCCACCCGCCCCAGCCACGGGAGTACCACATCGACGTGCGCGCCGGCCTTCTTCACGAGGGCACGCCAGGTGTCCGCGTTCGCGACCCTGTGCGTCGCCATGGCGAACGCCTCCTGCTCGACTTCGGCCCGGAGCCTCGGAGCCTCCTGGGCACCAATCCCCGACCCGCCGGCGGCGAGCACACCCGCGACCACCAACCACACCGCGACGCGCTTGGACGTTCCCATCATCACACCTCCTCGAGGATGTCAGTCTTTGCGTCCGGATGATCGGCCAGCGCAGCGACGAGCAGGTCGCGCGCGACGCGGACGCTCGCCTTCGTCTTCGCCTCGAAGCGGACGGTGAGGTTCGGCGTCGTGTTGCTGGCCCGCACCAGGAACCACCCGTCGAGGAGCCGCACGCGAGCGCCGTCGATGTCACAGACCTCGTGCTCCTGCTTGAAGCGGGAGACGAGCGCGTCCACGACGTCGAACTTCGCTGCGTCGGCGCACGGGACCTTGATCTCGGCGGTCGATACGAGGTCGGGAAAACCCCGAAACAACGCCGAGGCGGACCCGCCGCTGCGGTCGAGCAGGCGCAGGAAGAACAGCGCGCAGTAGAGAGAGTCGTCGATCGGGAGGTAGTCGCGGTTGAAGACGATGTGCCCCGAGAGCTCGCCGCCGAGGATCGCGTCCTCCGCCTTCACGTCGCGCTTGAGCAACGAATGCCCCGTCTCCCCCATGACCGGCACGCCGCCGTGGCCGCGCACATCGAGGTCGAGAAACTCGGAGCACTTGACGTCGAAACGGACGCGGCCTCCCGGATACCGCGCGAGCAGATCGCGCGCGAACAGCGCGATCAGCCAGTCCGCGGAGACCTTCTTCCCCGTCTCGTCCAAGACACCCACGCGGTCGCCGTCTCCGTCGAAGCCGAGCCCACAATCGCAGTTCTCGTCGACGACCCGCCGGCCGAGCTCCACCATGTACTCGGGGACTTCGGGGTCGGGGATGTGATTCGGGAAGTCGCCGTCGGGGTCGCAGAACAGCGGCACGACGTCGACCCCGAGTCGATCGAGCGCTTCGAGGACGATCGGGCCCATGACCCCGTTGCCACAGTCGACGGCGACCTTGAGCCGGTGGCGGAATTCGAAGCGCGCGCACACGTCGTCGAAGTACTCCGCGAGATACCGCACCTCCTCGACCTTGCCGTCGCCCGACTCGAAGTCGCCGGCCTCCGCCTGCGTACGCAACGAGGCGACTTGATCGCCGTGGAGTGACGATGTCCCGAGACAGAGCTTGAGCCCGTTGTCCTGCTTCGGATTGTGCGACCCGGTGACCATGACGCCGCCGCCGAGGTTCTTGCGCCACAACGCGTGGTAGAGCACCGGCGTCGGCACGCGACGAAGGTCGGTCACGGCCATGCCGGCGGCGGCGAGCCCGCGACACGTGGCCGCGGCGAGGTCCGGCGACGAATGGCGGACGTCGCGTCCCACGGCGGCGGTGGTTCCGCCGGCGCGTCGGATGCGAGTCCCCAGCACCCGTCCCACGGCTTCCGCGAGCTCGAGGGTCAGCTGCGTTCCCGCCACGCCTCGGATGTCGTAGCGACGAAAGACGGATGGATCGAACATGGCCCGCCGATCGTAGCCCCTGCCTGCACAACGCGCCGCTTCTCCGTCGATTTGACCGCTCGCGATCCACACCGGTAGACTCGCCAGCCGCCGTTGATCCGCCTCTCTTTCGCGCTTCGGAGCGACCTCCATGGAGTCGATCCTGCGTGCCGTCGTCGGCATCGCGTTCTTCCTCGCCGTCGCCTGGTTGCTGTCGAACAACAAGCGCAAGCTGAACGTGCGCATCATCGTCGGGGGATTGCTGCTCCAGATCGTCCTCGCGTTCGTCATCTTGAAGACGGACCCGGGCCGAAAGTCGCTGGAGAGTGTCTCGAACGGCGTGGCGAAGTTCCTCTCGATGTCCAACAAGGGCGCCGAGTTCGTGTTCGGTCCCGTCACGCAGTGGCGCTACACGACGGACGAGAAAGGGGTACCCGACGGCAACCAGCCCATCGAGATGTACCCGCATTTCCTCTACGACCGCGGGCTCGACCACCTCTCCGAGGAACAGCGGGGCAACGCGACGGAGGAGGCACGATCGGACGGCAACCAGTGGGGCATCACGTTCGCCTTCCGCGCGCTACCCACGATCATCTTCTTCTCCGCCGTCATGGCGGTGCTCTACTACCTGGGCATCATCCAGGTCGTGGTCTCGGTGATGGCCCGGTTCATGATGTGGGCGATGCGGGTGTCGGGGTCCGAGTCGCTGTCGATGGCGGCCAACGTCTTCGTCGGACAGACGGAGGCGCCGCTCGTCGTGAAGCCCTACATCAAGGGCATGACCGACTCGGAGGTGATGGCGCTCATGACCGGCGGCTTCGCCACCATCGCCGGATCGGTGCTCGCGGCCTACATCGGTTTCCTCGGGAGCGACTACGCCGGGCACCTGCTCGCCGCGAGCTTCATGTCGGCACCGGCCGCGTTCGTCCTCGCGAAGATCATGGTGCCGGAGACCGAGGAGTCCGAGACGCAGGGGAAAGCGAAGCTCGACCTCCCCCGGAACGGCGCGAACCTCCTCGACGCGGTCGCCGGCGGCACGACGGACGGACTGCGCCTCGCGCTGAACGTCGGCGCCATGCTGATCGCGTTCATCGCCCTGATGGCCCTCATCGACTGGCCGCTCAGCGCGATCACCGTCGGCGAGGATCCGCTGAGCCTGCAGCGCATCTTCGGCTGGGTCTTCTCCCCGGTGGCGTGGCTCATGGGCGTCCCGTGGGACGACTGCGCGCTGTTCGGCAGCCTGCTGGGGACGAAGATCGGTGTGAACGAGTTCGTCGCGTTCGCGACCCTCGGCGACGTCGGGCCGCAGATGAGCGAGAAGGCCCGCATCATGGGCGCCTACGCGCTTTGCGGGTTCGCCAACTTCGCGTCCATCGGCATCCAGATCGGCGGCATCAGCGCCCTCGTTCCGGACCGCCGCAAGGACCTCGCGCGCCTCGCGCTCCGCGCCATGCTGGCGGGAGCGATGGCGTCGTGGATGACCGCGACCATCGCCGGGGCGTTCATCGGATGAGCTTGGAAGTCGAAGAGGTCGCACGGGCGGGCGTCGCACGCATCCAGGCCACTGGCGCGGGTCGGCCGGACGTCGCGTTGATCCTCGGTTCGGGTCTCGGGCACATCGCCGACCGGGTCGAGAACGCCATCCGCGTCCCCGCGTCCGACATGCCCGGGTATCCCCCGTCGACCGTCGAGGGCCACGAAGGCGTCTTCGTCATGGGTCGGATCGAGGGCGTCTCGGTCGCCGTGCTGTCTGGGCGCATCCACGGCTACGAGGGACACTCACCGCCGGTGCTCGGCATCCCGGCCCGCATCCTCTGCGCGCTCGGACCGAAGACCCTGATGCTCACCAACGCCGCCGGCGGCATCGTCGAGGACTTCCGACCTGGCGACCTCATGCTCATCTCGGACCACCTCAACCTGACCACGCGATCGCCGCTGCAGGGCGTGAACGTCGATGAGTGGGGCCCTCGTTTCCCCGACATGACCGAGGTCTACTCCGCCGACCTGCGCGCGCAGGCACGGACGGAAGCCGCCACCCTCGGGCTCGGGCTTCGCGAAGGCGTCTACGCGTGGGTCCCCGGTCCGCAGTACGAGACCCCGGCGGAGATCCGCATGCTGCGCACTCTCGGAGCCGACGCGGTCGGTATGTCCACGGTCCCCGAGGCCACGATCGCCTCCCACATGGGCCTCTCCGTCCTCGCCGTGTCCGTCATCTCGAACCAAGCCGCCGGCATGTCGGGAAAGCGCCTCTCCCACGATGAGGTCCTCGCTGCCTGTGCCACCGCCGGCCAGAAGCTGGGTGAACTCCTCGTCCGCCTCGTCGCGAGCTTCCGAACGGGCGGATGACCCGGGCGGGCCACCAATGAAGAAACCTGCGGTTCGCAGCCACGACGAGCGCGGCGACGAACAACAGGTTGCAGGTGGATGTCGAGAACGCGAGGCCCTAGCGGCCCAGCGCCTGCTTCCAGGCTTTCACGTCCGCGGGCAGGTCGCGACCCGTGATCTCACACAGGGAGTCGCGGGCCGCGGCGCGCACGTCGGCGTCCAGATCCGCGAGAGCGCCCAGCAGGATGGTCTGGCTCGGACGGCTGCGCATGCGGCCGAGGGCGAGACACGCGACCCGACGGATCGCGGGACTTCCGTTGAACGCGAGGGCCTCGAGGTCCTCCCGCGCTTCCTCACGGAAGAGCGGGTGCGTCGAGAAGCTGCGGATGGCGCGGGCCACCAGCCCTGGATCGTCTGACGCGAGCGCTCCCAGAGCGATCTTCCCCGCGTCCTCCCACCATGCATTCTCGGCGGCAAGCCAGCTGCGCCAGCGTGAGGCGTCATGGGAGAACTCGAGCCCGGTCACCTGTCCGAGCGCCCAGTGGGCATTGCCGCGAACACCGCGATCAGAATCATCGAGGAGCTCGATCAGGCTCCCGATGCCGTCCGTGTCACCGAGGCGCCCGAGGACCGAGGCGCTCTCGCGGCGGACCGTCGGGTCGTCCGATTGCAGGAGTCCGCGGACCTTCGCGGCGACGGACAGCATGCCCTCCTCGGCCTCCGGGTTCACGGAGAGCCGGCCCAGCGCGGGCAGGATCTCGGTGTCCAACATCGCGTTGCGCCCCATGAGCGCGAGCACGACCCGCTGGCCATCGGGATGGCCGAGCCGTCCGAGCACGGCCACCCCACGACGGCGGGCGACCTCGCCCAACCGGCGCTGCCGGAGCAACGTTCCGAGACGTGTAAACGTCCACTGATCGCTGTGGCGGCCCAGAACGCCCAAGAGCGCCTCTTCGGCCGCCCGGCCGACCTGGGTGTCCTCATCGGCCAGACACGGGACGACGGTCTCGAGCGCGCGGCGCGTGCCGTGGTCGCGCAGGAAGCCGAGCGCACCGACCCGCGCGGATGCGGGCGAGTCTTCCGAGAGCATGATGCTCCACCAACGCGAGCCCTTCGTCTGCAGATCGCGGCAGAACGTCCCGTTCTTGCCATCGGTCACGAGATCGTTCGCGAGGGTACCGAAACCGGTCCACGCGGACGCCTTCTCGCCACCCGAGTCCTCACCCCGGTGGGAACCCGGGATGCCGCTGAGGCCGACGGCCATCAGTGCACAAATGCTGAGGGTGGCGAAGGCGCCAACCAGTTTTCGTGACGCGTGTCCAGTTTCACCGGGTCGCAGGGTCATGTTGAATCTCCGAAGCCAAATCTCTCCATCGGATTCGAACGGACGGGGAGCGCAGGAGGGGTCACGGTTCGCGCGCAGGAGAATCCTACGTGTCATGGTCTGTTTTCCTTTGCCGAGGCACAGCCACTGGGTCGGACCGTATCTCGTCGTAGCGCTGCGCCGCGTCATCGATCTGCGACGGGTCGGGGGAAGGGAAGTAGGTCAGGGCTCGCTCCGTCAGTTTCGGACGACGACGGTCGTAGACACCGTTCGCAAGAGAACGCGACCGTGAGCATCGCGCCCTCCGAGAGTGATCTGGATGGTGAGCTGATCGCCCACGAGGCTGAAGCAGAGGCCCTCCTCGTCGATCAGGCCGTTCTGGTTGTCGTCGCCGCCATTCGGGGTCTCGCCTTCGAGATACGGCGCGACGTCGGTAAGGAGCACGACAGTGACCTCGGTGCTCAATCCCGAATTCAAGCGGCGGACGAGCCGTCGTTCATCGACGAGTCCGTCGTCATCGTTGTCGAGGCCATCGTTGGGGTCCGACGGCTCATCGATGAGGTCGAACGAGAGCGTCGGCCCCCACAGAATCGAGTCCGACCCCGTGTCGAACCCCCTCGATTTCTGGAAGGTCAGAGTCGTCGAACCGAAGGGTAGATCCGGAGTCGGCGAGAAGGTCGTCGCGCCGGATGCCACCAGGTCGCCGGCGATCTGGTCGAGCGCACGACGACCCCGTCCCTCGAGGTTCGCGATGGTCATGCCGGTCTGGTACGTGTCTGAACTCGTGATGAGGAGGTCGGACAGCGCCGCGCATACGGTGACGAAGATCCCGAGCGCGACGACGATCTCCAGCAGTGAGAGTCCGGAGTCTGTTCGCAGGGAGCCGTTCATCGGTCGATCAGCACGCTCCTGAAGTTGACGATCTTCGGACCCGCCGCCCCGTTCCACTGGAGCCGGATCGTGACCGGGAGCAGCTTGTAGTCACCCGCGTGGTCTTCGGAATCGACGTCGCCGTCGCCGTCGAGATCGCGGGGCATGCCCAGCGCCGGCAAGACGACGTCCTCTCGCAGCTCCATCCCCGCTTCCGGGAAGATGAGTTGCCCGACTGCCACGGCGCCAGCGAGCTCGCTCAGCCCCGTCACGGTGAACGTGTCACCGGGAACGGCGCCGGTCGTCGGGTCATCGTCTGCGTTTCGGTTGTAGCGCACCCAGATCTCGTTGAAGTCGGCGGTGGTCTGCATGCGCTCGACGTATTGCCGCGCCGCTTCCATCGCCACCGCCGTCTCGCGATTCACGGTGACCAGCGTCAGCGACGACGTGATGACGGTCGCGATCGCGACGATGGCGACCGCGAGCAGCGACATGGAGATCACCGACTCGAGCAGCGACCACCCCGCTTCCGATCCGCGTACGGACCCTCGGCACGGACACTGCACGCGCCGACGCTGGCCGGCGCGCAAAGCGGCCCCTACGGACACCTTGCCGGGGGTGCGACACTCCATGTGCATTCGCTTCGCGCCTTGGACGGGCGTGCGGTCAGTGCACGCCGTCATCTATCCGATATCGCCATCGGAAGGGCGGGCGCAGAAGCGATTCCGGCGTCCTGGTCGCCCTCAATCCGACCTGCTCGAGAAGGTTCGCGGCGGCCCGGGGATGATGGGTCCGCTCAGGCTGGTGTGAGCCAGCCCGGGGGCCCTGGCCCGCACGGTGGAGAATCAGGAGAGCAGAGGTGCCAAGGAGAGCCCAGGAACCCAGGAGGAGAGACCAGATCCGATCTGATTCCTCGGTCCCTGGGTTCTCCTTGGCGTTTCTGCTCTTCGACCGCGCTAGCTTCTAGTTGCACTCGCCTTCGACGAACATGGCCTCCAAGGTCACGGCGCCGAAGCGATTGCCGATGGCGAGGGGCTGCGAGCACGACGTGTGGAACTCGAGCTGCTGCAACAGCGTGGTGCCGGTCGCATCGAAGATGTGCAGGTGGGTCTCGGCTTTCAGCTTGTTCTCGCCGCCCAGCGCCGCCTCGAGATCGAAGGTCGTGTCGAGGTTCACCAGCCCCTGGAACCAGACCAGGGCATTGGCGGCGTTCGGATCGTCGTCGTCGCTGGCGCGAATCATGACCACGAGCGCGTGAGCCGGATCGCCCGCACAGAACACCTTGGAGGGGTCCTGGTTGTGCGACGTCACCGAGCAATCGTCGCCGGTGTACCGCAATACGAGCCGACACGGCTTACCGCGCGCGCACGGGCCCAACGGGCACAACGCACCGCCGTTGACACTCGTCCCGGATACGACCTCGTAGTCGTTCTTCACGAGGCCCGGGCCAATGTCCTTCGAGCAATCGACGTCGATGTTGGTGTTCGGTCCTCCGGTCACGTTGATGTGGATCTTGTCCCCCATCGTTCCATTGGGACCGGTGCCGACGAAGGAGAACGTCTCCCCGGGCTGAACGACGCCGTCGAAGAGAACGGCGTGGCCGGGATGCTCACGGACGTTGACGTTCGCGTTCGCCACCGTGCCGTTGTAGCGGATGGTCAGGTCGTTCACGCCGCCGTCGCACCCAGCGCAGTCCGTCGCGCAGAAGTCGGCGGCATCGAAGAACTGGCCGACCTGCAACGGTACGGTGTAGCTGCCCGCGCAGTTGCCCGGCGTCTTGCCGGCCGGCAGGGTTCCTGCGTCCATCGAGACGGTGCACTCGCCAGGCGGCAGATCGCTGAAGAGGTAGTGGCCATTCGCGTCCGTGGTGGTCGTCGCGGTGAATCCGTTCGCGCAGGACAGGAGCACGGCGACGTTGGGGATGCCAGGCTCGTTCGGTCCCTGCTGACCATCGTTATCGACGTCACAGAAGACCGTGTCGCCGATACTGGCATTGCCGCATCCGAAGCGAATCCGAACCCCGTTGGAGGGGTGATCCCCATTCAACGGGCCACCGGGGAACCACACGCGCGCCTGGAACGTGAATACGGCGCCCTCCAACGCGGGATCGTTCGCGATCTGCGCCGTCAGGCTGAAAGACCCGTTGGGATCCGTGTAGAACGGCGGCAACAAGTAGAGGTTCGAGAGGTTGGCGACGTCCACGTGGACGACGCAGGGTGTCCCCGGCACCGGGTAGGGCGCAGGCGCCCCCACGGACATGAATATGTAGAGCGGACTCGACGGGAACGAACTCGTGACGGCGAGCGTCGCCGAACTGCCGATCACCGGAGGATCGATGGTCAGGACCGCCGCCGTCGGCGCCCCGCATCCGCCGCCGAGGTTGGTCGAAGTGGCGTTGAGGGGACACTGGGCGGGCGCCAGCGAAGCCAGCGCTGCCATCAGGACGCACATGAGTCGGACGCTACAAAGCCTGGAAGACATGATTACTCCGAAACGCAGGGGGAACGGGAGCCGCTTTCGGGGGGGGGGAGGAGCCGCTCTCGGGGGGGACCTTGAGTGTAGGAGATAGACGCTCGATTCCGAAGGGTTTTCGTGCCGGACGGGCACGCCTAAGGTAGGACCCATGGACCTCGCTGATCTCGTGGCTGCGGCGCGGGCCGCTCGTGACCACGCCTACTGCCCGTATTCCAACTTCGCCGTGGGCGCAGCGGTCGCGACCTCTGACGGAACGGTCTTCACCGGTGTCAACGTCGAGAACGCGAGCTACGGGCTCACCATCTGCGCGGAGCGAGTGGCACTTTCGGCTGCGGTCGCCGCCGGGCACCGGACTTTCGCGGCGCTCGCCATCGCCTCACCCCGGGGCGCATCCTGCTGCGGTGCCTGCCGCCAGTTCATTCGCGAGTTCGCGACGTCACTGCCGATCTATCTCGCCGCCGCAGAAGGCGACTGGTCGGAAACCGACATCGCGGACCTGCTGCCCGAGTCGTTCGGCCCGGACGATCTCGACGCATGATCAACCGGATCAGAGGACGTCCGGATCGAGCGTGAACGGCCGTCCGCTCACGTCCATCGCGTCCAGATAGTCGAGCGCCCGGAGCGCGATGGAGATCGCGCGCTCCTCGGCCGGCCCCTTCTCCCCCTTCGCGATGAAGAGGTTGTCGGACCGGTTCGCAAACACCGCACACACGGCGCCCGTCCGAAAGCGCCCGAGGGAGCCGAGAGTGAAGAGAGTGCTCGCCTCCATCTCGAAGTTGAGGACACCTTGCGCAGCCAGGCGCTCGGGAAGGTCCGGGTGTCGCGGCGGGATCGCGCCGCCCTTGCGCCCCTGGTAGCCATAGAACCCCGGGGCCGTGGCGGTGACCCCCTCGTGCCACGGCTCGCCGAGCTCGGTGGCCGCGGAAACGAGCGCCAGCACGACCTCGCGGTGCGCCAGGGCCGGGTATCCCTCCTCGACGAAGCCGAGAGATGTTGACTCCAGCCGGAGGCTTCCCGTCGAGATGACGGCGTCCCCCAGGCCGATCCCCGCCTGCAACGCTCCACTGCTCCCGACCCGGATCATGATCGGGTCTTCGCCGCATTGAAGCAGCTCCATGACCGCGATCTCCGTGTTGTCCGGGCCCATGCCCGTGGCCATGACGGTGACGTCCCGGCCGCCGCACGTCCCGGTGTGCGTGACGTACTCGCGATTGGTCCGAGTGAGCCGGACGTCGTCGAAGCGCTGCGCGACGCGATCCGCGCGCGCGGGGTCACCGACGAGCAGGATGCGTGGCGCCACCTCTCCCCGGGCGAGGCCAATGTGATACTGACGACCGTCTTCGTCCTGGACGCGTTCCGCGGACTCCAGGGTCACGCCCCCGCCTCCCGAACGATCTTCACGCCCGCGCTCGCACCGATGCGAGTGGCGCCGGCCTCGACCATCCGCTCCAGCGTCTCGAGGTCCTTGACCCCACCGGACGCTTTGACCCCAACGGCGGGTCCGACCGCTTCCCGCATGAGCCCGATGTCCTGGACGGTCGCGCCACCGGTCGAGAAACCCGTGGACGTCTTGACGTAGTCGGCGCCGGCGGCGACGGAGAGACGGCACGCGGCGCGCTTCTCGTCGTCGGTGAGCAGGCAGGTCTCGATGATCACCTTGACCACGTGACCGGGCGCGCGCGTCGCAACGACCGCCTCGACGTGGGCCTGGACGAGGTCGTGGCGGGCTGACTTCAGCAACCCCACCGGGATCACCATGTCGAGCTCTTCGGCACCGAGGTCCTGGACGCGGCGGGCCTCGGACGCCTTGACGTCCGGCAAGGTCGCGCCAAGCGGGAACCCGATGACGGTGCAGGTCTTCACCTCCACCCCTTCGAGCCGCCGCCGACACCGCTCGACGAAAACGGGGTTCACGCACACTGACGCAAACGCATGCTCGGCCGCTTCGTCACACAGCTGGTCGACCTCGCTCTCGGTCGCATCGGGGCGCAACAGGGTGTGGTCGATCATCGCGGAGGCGCCGCCCGCCAGGTTGCCGATCCCGGGCGCGCCGCCGATGCGACAGGCGCCCGCGCTGACGAAATCGTCCATCTTGAAGCCGCAGCGCCGTGCGCACTTGCCCGTGCAGTCGCTGCAAACGGCGTCGCGAACAGCGCGCACCGGCTTGGACATCTTCGCGTGGATGTCCGCCGTGATCTTCTCGACCAGCGCCTCGAACTCGACCTCGTTCATGACGCCTCCGCCAGGTCCGGGGCGAGGTCGACGCGATCGACCACCGCGACCACGACGGCCTGCACGGGGGTCATCTCGTCATCGAACAGCAGCCGCGCCGATCCGCCCTCGCGACACACGAGCACCGTGTCTCCAACGCCGGCATCCACCCGGTCGATGGACAACAGCGGGCGGCCGGCTGGGCGGCCGGCCAGATCAAGCGGTTTCACCACGAGGATGCGGGCACCGTGAAGGTGTGCGTTCTTTACCGTCGCATGGACGGAACCCGTGACGCGACCCAGGATCACGCTTCGCCCTCCGCGGTCCGCGCGACGTCGACCCGGTCGACGATGCCGACGACCGCCGCGTCGACCCCGGCGACGTCGACATGCGGATGCAGCTCCTTCCACGGGATCACGGCCTCGTACGCCGTCACGTACATGACCAGCTCGCCGGGTCCGGAGCCGAGCGTGTCGAGTACAGCGAGGGGGTCGCCGACCTCCGACCGGTCGTCATCCAGCGGTTGCACCAGGCGCAAGCTGGCCCCGTCCAGCGCCGCGTGCTTGCGAGTGGCCCAGATCGATCCAATCACCCGTCCGAGATGCATCAGGTCGCCTCGATCTTCCCGACGCGGCGCGCATGGCGCCCGCCACCGAAAGCCGTCGTGAGAAAGACCATGACCAAGGCGCGCGCGAGGAGATCTCCGGTGGTCCGGCCACCGAGACAGAGGACATTGGCGTCGTTGTGCTCGCGGGCGTTCGTCACCTGGAGGATGCCGTCGCCTGTCGCGGCCCGAATTCCCGCATGCTTGTTCGCGGCCATGCACGACCCGACGCCGACCCCATCGACGACGATGCCAAACGTCGCCTCACCGCGCGCGACCGCGGTCGCGACCTTGTGCGCGAAGTCCGGATAGTCCACCGGTTCCTTGGCGTGGGTCCCGAGATCGACGACCCGGTAGCCGCCCTCCGATTCGAGGAACCCCTTCAGGAGTTCCTTCATGTCGTAGCCGCCGTGGTCGCTGCCCATGGCGACGGTGAGGTCGGTCGCGACCCGGCTGGCGGCCGCCGGCGCAGGCCCGGAGACCGCGGCTGTCACCAGCTTCACTCCGTAGCGCCCGGCCGTCTCGCGGGCGAGCGGCGTCACGACGCAGCCCTCGCAGATCGACAACGAGCCCTGAGCGCGCGCCGCCATGACATCGGATTCGGAGACGAAGTCGAGGACGTCGGGGAGCGTGGGCGGTGGCGGGCTGGCGGCGGGCGCAGGCGCCGCGACCTCCGGTAGCGAGGGCGCAGAGGACGCGGGCGTTCCCACATGCTGCGTGAGCACCTCGCGAACGAGCGCCTTCAGCCGATCCCGATCCATCGATCAGTCCCGCTCCGTTCCTTCCGATCCCGAGCCGAAGTCAGCGCCGAAGTCAGCGCGAAAGGTCTCCGACGTTTTTTGCATCGAAGACCGCCCAATCCTCACGAATGACCTCGAGGTCGTCGACGATGTGCGTGATCACCGCGTCGACCGGGCGGTTCTTCGTAAGTTCCGTCTGCCGACCGCTGGATCCCTGCGCGACGAGGACGGTCTCACCGGTCCCGGCGCCCACGGCATCCACGGCAACCACGAAGTCGTCCCGCAGCGTGCCATCGAGCCGGAGTCCCTGAACGACGAGGAACTTCAGATCGTCGAGTGTCGGGTCGTGCCGGGTGGCCCAGACAGTGCCGACGACGCGGCCCAAGAGCATGCGTATCTCCTTCGGAACTTGCGGGTTGGGTCGATCCACGGTACAGGAAGCGGCGGATGGTTCAAGTTGCGCCGGAAGCGAGCCCGCCGCGGCTCATCGGGGAGGCCACGGGACAGATGGCCCGCCTGCTCGGAATGGCCACGTTGGCCTACCTGATCGCCCACCGCGCGAACCGGGCGATCCTCGGACTCCGTGCATCGGAGAAGAGCCCGCTGCTCGAGCAGTTCAACGAGGTGTTCACGCCTTGGGAACCACACGCCAAGAACGCGCTACTCGTGGCCGCGCTGCTGTTCACGGGGCTGGTGGCCGCGTCCACGATCAGTCGCCCGAGGATCCTCCTCCGGATCCTGGGCGCAACCGTCGCCGTCGCCGGACTGTGGTGTCTCGTGCTGCGCCTCTCGGGTGACCCCACGGCGACTCCGTGGCCGTCGGTAGTCCCGATGGTGGGCGGACTCGTCGTCGCGGCGATCATCGTGCGGCCACTCGTCCTCGCCGTGGCCGGTGCGCTCATCTGCACGGTCTGGGTCCTCACGGTCGGTGCGGAGCCGACGGCATTCGAGCCCCTGGAGCAGGTCGGGGAAGTGACGCTGCTCTTCGGCGGATTCCTGGCCTGGCCGCTCGCCCGCAGTCACCTTCCGAAACCGGCCGCCGGCGCGATCATCGCGAGCCTTGCTCTCGCCACGATCACCGTGTGGACATGCACGCTCAACTGGCGCGCTTGGGTCCACGTCGTGGCCCATCTCTTCTCGATTCACCAGGCGGGAATCCCGAACGCGCTCATGTGCGGGTTGCTCGCGGCCGTGCTGTTCACCATCGGCGGACTGGCGTTCTCCGGACCCCGTGGACGCGGGCTGGCATTCGCGACGTTCCTGCTCCTGGCGTCGGCGCGCGGGACATCATCCGAGCTGGTGGCGCTGCGGGTCGCCGCGATCGCGGCCACGGTGTGGGTGGCGATGACGTGGGCGACTCAGATCAGCCCGCTATCGCCGGTGCCCTCATCGTCGTCCTCGTCGTCGTCCTCGGATTCCGAGGTGAACTGCTCGTCGATCTGAGCCAGCGTCTCGGTGACATCCTCGACGGCGTCGAGCACGCGGCGGGTGACCCAGATGTCCGAGCCGGTCTTCAATGCGATGACCAGGGAGTCGGACGCGCGGATGTCCAAACGGACCTCCTGGCCCTCCCGCCCTTCCTGGACCAAGGTCAGCGTCGCGCAGAAGACGTTGTTGACGATGGAAGACACGATGACCCGCTGCACCTTGATGTCGAAACCCGTCAAGACATAGGAGACGACGTCGTGAGTCAGCGGCCGCTCAGTAGTCCGTCCCTCGAGCTCCCGGATGATCGCCTCCGCCTCGTAGCGGCCGACGAAGATCATGAAGCGCTTCGCCTCCGATGAGAGCACCACGGCAGCGCTGTCCCGGAAGGGCAGTACGCGCTCGACGGTCGCGGGGATCAGCTCGAGGCCAGGGTCGGACGGCATGGGGGTCTCCGAGTCGGAGGGGTCTCCGAGCGGGCCTGCATCCTAACGCGCAGGGTCGGAGATCAGGAGGACAGAGGGACTAGGGAGAACCCCGAGATCTCCTTTTCTCCCCTGGTCTCCTGGCGCGCACGCGACTAACGAGCACGAATGACGACACGGGTTCCGACCGACACGTGTTCGTAGAGCTCGTTCACGTCCCCATTGGACATCGCGACGCTGCCGTCGGTGAACCGGCGGTCCATGAAGAACCAGTAGTTGCCCTGGATGCCGACGGAGCCGCCGAGCCCGGACGTCGGAGGCGGAAGACTCTGCGCCCGGTGGGCGGCCTGGATCGCCTCGTACTCCTCATTTGAGATCGCGTCGACGTCAAAGGCGGCGTCAGCATCGCTCTCGGAGGGATAATCGAGCAGGAGGAACCGCGAACCGCGAGTCGCGATGTCCTTGCGTTTGCGCTTCTCGATGATCGTGTACTCACCGAGCGGGGTGGAGTCCGTGCGATCGACCAGACGGCCGACCGCGCCGCGTCCGTAGCCGATGTCGTAGCGCTTCACGATCCGATCGCCGTCCATGAGCGTCAGCGTCATCTTCTGGATGTTGACCTCGATCCACGGGTCCGGGAGCGGCCACTCAGACCCGGCCGTGCGGGCAGCTTCTGGTAGTTCGTCTCCGGCGAATTCCTGCAGGAAACCGCCCACGAACAACACCCCGAGGAACGCCGCAGGGAGTCCCAGGTAGGTCAACAGCTTTCTCACGAACCCTAACATCGGCGGTCGGTACCCTCCGCATCCCCTATCGGCCAGCGGGCGAATGCGAACGAAACCGATCCTGAACCGTCGGTTATCGCGCGGCCGTCGGGTCCATCGCGCGGAGGTACGCGACCGCCTTTTCGACGACCTCGAGCGCCCGGTCCACCTCGTCGAGTGTCGTGCTCTCACAGCAGGAGAAGCGGACGGCCCCGTGGAGGTACTCGAACGGCACGCCCATCGCCTCGAGCACGTGGGAGCCCCCGTGCTGCGCCGCCGCGCAGGCCGAGCCCGCGGACAGGCACACGCCGTCCCGTGCGGCAGTGAGGACGACGGCTGAGCCCTCGATGCCCTTGAAGCTGACGTTCACGGTGCCGGGAGTGCGGCCGTCCGGATCGCCGTTCAAGCAAGTGTCGGGGATCGCGAGCAGCCGCTCCTCGAGCCGCGTGGACAGCCGTGCGAGATGTGCGCACCGCTCCGCGATGCCCTGCGCCATGGTCTGGGCCGCGACGCCGAGGCCGATGACGCCCGGCACGTTCTCGGTTCCACCGCGGCGCCCCCCCTCCTGCCCCGCGCCGATCACGAGCGGCCGAAAGCGGGCATCGCGGCGGACGTAGAGCACGCCAACTCCCTTCGGCGCGTGGAACTTGTGCCCGGACAGGGAGAGGAAGTCACAACCGATCTCATCGACGTCCAGCGGGATCTTGCCGACGGCCTGCACCGCATCGACGTGGACGACCGCGCCGGCATCACGGGCGAGGCGCACGGCTTCCGGGACCGGCATCACCACGCCGGTCTCGTTGTTCGCGTACATGAGGCTGAGGATCGTCGTCGGCGTCTTGAGCTCCTCTTCGAGCCGGCCGAGGTCGAGCCGGCCGAGCGCGTCCACCGGCACGATTGCGACGTCGGTGCCGCGACCCTGAAGCCACTGCGCGATGTCGTGAACTGCCTCATGCTCGACCGACGTGATGACCATCCGGGATCGTTCGAGACGGCACGCCTCGACGGCACCGCGGAGCGCCGTGTTGATCGACTCCGTCGCACACGACGTGAACACGACCTCCGTTTCACGCGCGTTGATGAGGCCCGCCACCTGCGCCCGGGCCTCCTCGACGCGTTGGCGCGCCGCCTCGCCCCCACCGTGGATCGACGACGGGTTGCCGAAACCGTGTTGCAACGTGTGCAGGACTGCCTCGGCGACTGCGGGCAGGGGGCAGGTCGTGGCGTTGTTATCGAGGTAGATCATCATTTCCTCCGGAACAACCGGCCGAGCGTCGCGAAGACACCCTCGCCACCCTGCCGCTCCATGCGCACCTCTTCGATGAGCTCTTCGATCTCGGGGTGACAGGAGCGGCACCCGCCCCCGGCCTTGCAGCCCCGCGTGACCTGGCTGACCGTCCGGTAGTCGTGCTCGCGAATCGTCTCGACGACCGCGCCGTAGCGCACGCCGAGGCAATAGCAGAGCATCTTGTTCGCGTCGGTGTCGATGCGGCTCATCGAGTAGTTCGGATCTCGGGAGGTGATGGCCGATTATAGGTCGCCCGAGGCTCCATCCCCATTGGTGATGAGCCAGGATGCGAGATCGGCGCCAGCGGCGGCGCGCAGGGCGATGAGCGCGCGCACCGGTTCGGGGTCGGAGGCGGCGATCCACGCCTGCAGCAGATACGCCGCCTCCAGGTCCGGGTGGCGCGCCACGAGCTCGTCGACCCGCGACGACGCGGGCCCGCGGCGACCGCGCGCAAGCAGCACGCGTGCGGCAACGAGTGACCCGAGCGGATCGTCGACCTGATCGGCGAGCGTCTCCGCGAGGTCCAGATCGTCCCGGAGCAAAGCGTGCCGCAGCCGCAGGGTGATCGAGGGAGCGTCGAGGGCCTCGAGATGGACTTCGGCGAGGTCAGCCCGCCCCGCGATGAGCGCCGCATCGAGCAGCAAGCTGCGCGCAGCGGCCTCCCGCGCCCCGCGATCGATCTCGGCGAGTTCGCCAGCAAGAGCCGTGGGCTCGGTGCGGGAGACGAGCGCCGCGAGCACCTGGGCGGGGAGCGGTGCCGGACGCCATCCGATCCGGCCAGCCAGCGGCGACGGGTGCGCCACGATCAATCCCGCGTCCGGAGCTCGCGCCCAGAGGTCATCGAGTGCAGCGTCGCCGAGCGCGGGGTCGACGCCCTCGAGCGCGTGCAACGCCGAGGTGCGCCACAGCGTCGCCGGCGGCAGGAACGGCTGCGCGCACAGCAGGCTGCGGCGCGGATGGCGGACCGCGTCCACCGGCGGAGGCGACGGCGCGGCGACGCGCCCGTGAACGTCGAAGCGAGCTCCAGCAGCGACGATCATCGCGGCGCCGGGTCGCGGTTCCAGCGCGAGGCCCAGAGACGCGGCATGGTGCGGAGCCAGGCGATCGCCGGTCTGGAGGAGCGCCGTGAACGGTTGCTGCACGCCACCGAGCACGTCGTTCACCCCGCTCGGCAGGTCGCCGTCGTGCCGCGGGACCAGCATGACCCGGCTCCGGCTCGCCGCCGGAAACCCGAAGAGGGTCTCGGGCAGCCGCGCGGAGTCCCGGGCGACGTCGAGAACGACCACGTCCGCGGGAGCATGCACCTGCCTCAGCAAGACGTCGCACAGGGTCGCTTCCGCCAGCCCGAGGTCGCGGGTCCCGTCATGCACGATCACAACCGTGACCGGCACGGGGTCGCCGACTTCTATCTCGCGATCCTGCTCGCCCGGGGTCCGGCGGACGCCCTGCAACACCAGTCGACCGGGTGGCGCGTGGCCCGGACGAACGACTCCCTCCGCACACGCACCGCGCACCAGCCGATCCAGCCGAGCCGCGGTCGACGCGTCGTCGATCGGCAGGGACAGGTGGACCGCAGCACCGTCGGCCGCGGTCGCGAGCGCAGCCTCTACGTCATCGGCCCCCATCCCCGACGGAGCGTCCCAGATCACGACGGCGCCGAACCCGCCCTCGATCTCCGGCACCTCGTCCGGTCCGACCTTGTCGATCCACGCGGGCGTCCACGGATCGAGTCCCTCGCTGACCGGCTCCGTCCACTCCGGACGCGCCGACAACACGATCCCGGCGCCGGCTGCCGCCACCCCGTACATGACGGCCGCCGGCGGCTCTCCGAGCACGAATATCGGGCCGGCCGAATCGCCGAGGGCGATGTCGAGCGCGAAGCGCCCGGCGTGCACATCAGGCGTGCGAGGGTCGGGAAACGAGGCCATCGCGGTCACGATAACGGACGAGGAGGCGCATGCTATGGTGCGCTCCCTTGAACGCCGATGCAACGGGGCCACTGGCCCCCTCCCCTGCTGCGGAGTCCGCGTCGTGATCCCGGGCACTGACCTGTGCACCGGCGGCCACCGAGCCTTGGTTGACATTGGCAACTAGGCGGCCTACACCAACGAGCAGAAACGGCGGGCGATCCGCGATGCGGACGCCCGCGCGAGCAAGGAGGCGGAGCGGTGGACCTCGGGCTGAACGGTCAGATCGCGTTGGTGACGGGCGCGTCGTCCGGCCTGGGCTACGCATGCGCCGGGTCGCTGCTCGAGGAAGGCGCCCGGATCGCGATCACGGGCTCCCACGAGGGCCGCATCACCGCGGCCGCCGAAGCCCTTTCGACGGACTCGACCCGCGTCACCGGCGCCGTCCTCGACCTCACGCGCCCGGACCACCCCCGAACCGTCGTCGACGCCGTCACCAGACACTTCGGCGCCCCCCCCGACACCCTCGTGGTCAGTACGGGCGGTCCTCCGTCCGGCACCTTCGACACCCTCGACGACGACGCCTGGGAGCGCGGCATCGACCTCGTGCTGCGCGGTCTGGTCCGCACGGTCCGCGCGTGCCTCCCCGGTATGCGTGAGTCGAACCGTGGACGCATCGTCGTCATCACTTCGATCGCAGCCAAGGAGCCGATCGACGCGCTCCTCGTCTCCTCCGCCCTCCGCGCCGGGGTCCACGGTCTCGTCAACGCCCTCGCGCGGGAGGTCGGCCCGGATGGCATCACCATCAACGCCGTCATGCCCGGCTACACCCGAACCGAACGCCTCATCGAGCTCGCCGACCGCTGGGCCGCACAGCGCAACACCACCCCCGAAGCCATCATCAAGACCCTGGCCGACGACTCCCCCATCCGCCGCATCTGCGAGCCCGCGGAGCTCGCCGCCACCGTGAGCTTCCTCTGCTCCGACCAGGCAGCCGCGATCAACGGCGTGGCGTTGCCGGTCGATGGCGGAGCGCTGCGGTCGATCTGACGGGAGCGCAGGTCCCGCGAGGCAATCTGCCCTGACGGGAGCGCGGACCTCCAGGTCCGCTCTGGGATCCGGATCCGGCTTCGCCGCCGGCGCCCAAGCTACCCAGCCGACAGGGCCCACACCCCCACCGCGATGCAGTAGGGGGCGAAGATCCAGAGGTGGCCGCGGCGCACGAAGCGGAGGAGCAGCAGGAGGGCCCCGACGCCGCTGGCGAAGGCGACCGCCGTGCCGAGGAGGAGAGGGCCCCAGGGGGTCGCGCTCGCGTCTTCGATCTTGACCAGGTGGAGGACGACGGCGCCCAGGATCGGCACCAACGCCATGAGGAAGGCGAAGCGGCCGACCGCAGCCCGCGCGCCGCCGGCACACAGGCCCGCGGAGATGGTGGCGCCGGAGCGGGAGATGCCGGGGAGGATGGCGAAGGCCTGGGCGAGACCCATGGCGGTCGCGGTCCGGAACTCGACCCCCTTCTGTCCGCCGCGCGCGAGGGGAATGAGGGCGAGGATGACGCCGGTGACGCAGAGGAGCCCGCCGACGACACCGATGCGGTCGAAGAGGGACTCGATGTCGTCCTTGAACAAGAGCCCCACGACGCCCGCGGGAATGGACGCCCACAGGATCAGCACGACGGTGCGAAAGCTCTCGTCATCGGTGTAGGACGATCGCCACGCCCCGGGACGCGCCAGTCCCAGGCTCGAGACCAGCAACGCGCGAATGTCCGAAAGGAACACCACGACAATCGACAACGCGGTGCCGAGGTGCATGAACACCTCGACGAGCGCACCACCGGGGGCGTCGTAGTCGAGCAGGTTGCGCGCGATCGCGAGGTGGCCGCTCGACGACACCGGCAAGAACTCGGTCAGGCCCTGGATCAGGCCCAACAGGACCGCATTGCCGTAGGTCATGTGCGCGGCAGGATACGGACTTCACTGCGCCCGTGCCAGTCGATCAGCAGCCGCCCTCGCCTTCGCAGCACGCGCCTTGGTCGATGAGCCCGTTCAGGAGATCACGCTGATCGGGTGACAGGTCGCGACCGTGAGCGCGGTCGCCGTTCGCCGCCGGGGCGCTGGCCGTGGGCGAACAGTCGAACGGGATCCGGCCGGCCGGGTCCTCGAGCCGGGGCGTGACGTGGAAGTGCTCCGCGTATGGGTCCTTCTGCAGGAGCTCGGCCGTCTTCTCGCAGACCGGTGTGAAGACACCGCGGTCGAACACATGATGATCGTCGTCGACGATTCGGGAGAACGGTCCCTTGTACATCGCGGCGCGGTAGGTCTCGTAGCAGGCTCCCTGCTTCCCCTTCCACGCGCGGACCGTGACCGAGAAGAAGTTGATCCCACCGACGCGCTTCCAGAACCGCGACGACACCTCCGCCATCCCGTGGAAGCCCGCCTGCGCGAATGCGTCGATGAAGCGATCGCGCCGGAACACGCCCGAGATGCACCCCGTCCAGAGCTCCGGATCGTCCTTCATGTCCTCGGGAACGTCCCGGTCGGACACGATGTCGCTGATGGCCACGCTGCCATCCCTCTTGAGGACGCGAAACAGCTCGGACAGGAGCTGACGCTTTCTTCCGTCGGCGACGAGGTTCAACACGCAGTTGGAGACGACGAGATCGACGCTCGCGTCGGGCACGAGCGGCTGCTCGCCCAGGTGGGTCTCCAGCCGCTCGAGCGCGTCGTACCCGCTCAGCTCTTCATGCTCGAGCCACCCGTCCAGGACGTCGAGATCGACATGGAGGTTCTCGATGTGACCACGCCGGAACTCGACGTTGGACGCGCGGAGCCCGAGCGTGCCCATGACCTCGTCGATGGCTCCACGAGCCAACGAGAGCATCTCCGGCGTCTTGTCGACCCCGATGACCATCCCGTCCTGTCCGACCGTCTTCGCAATCATGAACGCGTGCTTGCCCGACCCCGAACCGAGATCAAGGACGGTCATCCCCTCCTCCGCGTATCCGGTGGGGTCGCCACATCCGTAGTCGACCTCGAGGATGCGCTGGGGGATGTGTGCGAGCTGAGACCGGTCGTACTCCACCGCGCAGCAGAGCGCGGCCTCGGGAACCGACACCGCGTCGCCGTAGCGCTCCTGCTCCGCGTCCCGATCCGCCCTTGGACGGAGTTCGCGAATCTCCTCGTAGAGCCGATTCAGGCGCCGGATCCGCTCGGGGTCCTGGAGGGGAATCAGCGGCGGCCTGATCTTCTTGGATGCGCTCATGAAGGGCTCCCGGGACGCTGGAGAAAACGCTTCATGCGCGGGAGAGAGTCCCCGCCCTGCTCCAACGTCCGCAGGTGGTGGCGAAGGAGACGAAGGTCCGCCTCGGTATCGACGTCATACCACGGATCCAGCAGTCCCACGGTGAGGCCAGACGTTTCACATTGAATGAGCGTCTTCTCCATGACTGCGTCGGTCCCCCAGGGGATCCCCATCACGAGCGGCTCGGGATCGATGCCAAACCCGGCGAGGGTATAGCCCCCGTCGATCGCTGGTTGGAACACCGCGTCGCAGCCATCGGCAAGGAGTCCGAGCGCGTCGTCGACCGCCGCCGGCGGCACGGTCGGAGCGTCTGCCCCGAGGAACACGACGGGCAGGCCAACCGCCCGCGCGGTCCGGAGCATTCGTTCGCCGAGGTCCCCCGGCCCCTGGAGCCGCTGCTGGAATCCCGGGGGCACATCGGGACAGGTCTCGTCGTCCGCGAACGGGCCGGTCCATGCCACGACCCTCACCAACTGCTCCAGCGCCCCCATTCGCTCGAGGAGATCGCCCAGCGCGGCGACGTGGAACGCGCACGCGTCCTGGTCCCCGAGCGCGCGCGCCAGCCGGGTCTTCGTTTCTCCGGGCCTGGGGACCCGGCTCATGACAACGAGGGTGGCCTTCATGGACAGGCTCGACCCGGACCTCGGTGCGTTGGTCCGAGCAACGGCCCCTTGATAGCATCCGGACGCGTGGTCTCCCATCATGGTCAGGCCGCGTCGAAGAAGGGAATCCACACCATGTCGCACGACGCGCCGCCTCCAGTGAATGACATCATCCAGTGCATCGGGAACACCCCGATGGTCCGGCTGCGCAGGGTGACGGAGGACATCCGCACCCAGGTCATGGCCAAGTGCGAGTTCCTGAACCCGGGCGGGAGCGTGAAGGACCGCATCGGCGTCGCCATCATCGAAGAGGCAGAGCGGTCGGGCGGCCTCCGCCCCGGCGGCCTCGTCGTGGAGGGGACCTCCGGCAACACGGGAATCGGCCTCGCCATCGCCGCCGCGATTCACGGTTATCGCTGCATCTTTACCATCCCGGACAAGATGTCCGTGGAGAAGATCAAGTTGTTGAAAGCGTTCGGCGCCGAGGTGATCGTGACGCCGACGGTGGGTCCCGACCACCCCGAGTACTACGTCACCGTCGCGAAGCAGATCGCCGAGGACCACTCCAACGCGATCCTCGCCAACCAGTTCTACAACCAGGCGAACCCGGACGCGCACTACGCGACGACCGGTCCCGAGATCTGGGACCAGACGGGCGGACGCATCACGGCACTGGTCTGCGGCATGGGGACGGGCGGCACCATGACTGGCTGCGCCCGCTACCTGAAGGAGCAGAACCCGGACATCCGCGTGATCGCCGGCGACCCCGACGGCTCCGTCCTCAAGGGCGCGAAGGCCACGGGGCGGGTCGAGGGCGGGCAGCCCTACAAGGTCGAGGGAATCGGGAACGACAAGATCCCCACGACCTGCGACCTGAGTCTCGTCGACGAGATCCGCACGGTCCCCGACAAGGACGCGTTCCTGCTCGCCCGCCGCCTGACCCGCGAGGAGGGACTCTTCGTCGGCGGCTCGTCCGGACTCGCGATGGTGGTCGGACTGCAGGTCGCGCGAGAGATCGACGACCCTTCGGCCGTCGTCGTCGTCGTCCTTCCATCCACCGGGGAGCGGTACCTGTCCAAGCTCTATAGCGACGAGTGGATGCGGGAGAACCGGTTCCTGGTCTCTGACGAAGCCAAGGCCACCGACCTCATGAGCCGCAAGCGCGCCGGCGCCGCCGGTGTGCTCTCGATCACGGGCGATCGGACGGTCAAGCAGGCCCTCGCGCTCATGAACGAGCACGGCGTCACCCAGCTCCCCGTCATGTCCGGTGGCGAGTGTGCGGGCTCGGTTCGCGAGAGCAGCCTGATGGCGCGCGCCATCGAAGACGCGAAGGTGCTCGAGGGGACCGTGTCGTCGGTCATGGGCGCGCCGTTCCCCGTCGTTCAGTCCCACGACCCGATGGACCACGTCATGCGGCTCTTCACCCGTCACAACGAGGCGGTGCTGGTGCGATCGGCAGGCAAGATCGACGGGATCCTGACCCGGTCCGACCTCATCGGCCACCTCGCCCGTTCCTGAGCCCGCGAGTGGGTCAGGGCAACAGGTCGCGCCACCGCTTCATCCCCGCCCTGCGCTCGGCCTCCGTCCCGCGATAGTCGTAGCGAGCGTTCTTGCCGGTGAGCCGGCGCAGCGCGCGATCCGTGTAGAGCCGGACGTCCTCGTCGTCGTCACCCAACAGGGCGGTCAGGCGCGACGCGAGGGCGATGTCGCCGCGCTCCGCCGCGAACGAGGCGTACAGCCGGCGCACGACGGCATCACCGTCGGCGAGCAGCGTGTCGATCGACTCTGGATCGCGCGGAACGAGGGCCGCCCACGCGCGACGAAGCAGGCGGCGCAGGTCAGGATCCTCCACCTGGCGCTGCAACTCGGCGAGGTGGACCGTTGCGCGGCCCAACCCGAGTACGGCGACCGCGCGTGCTGCCAAGGGGACTTCCCGCTGCGATGGATCGTGTCTGGCCAGCGTCCGGAGGTAGCTGCTGCCGAGCAACGGCAATAGCAGGTCGCTCGCGGGTGTCCGCATCGCATCCCGGGCCTTGCGGGTCGCGCCCGGGTCCGCGAGGACCCCCTCGGTCAGCGCCCGCTCCAGCCGGAGCCGCAGCGCCGCCAGCGGCGCGAAGCCGGATTGCATGGCGGCGGTCTGCGCCGCATGGACGAACGCCGACCACGACCCTGATCGATCGGCGTCGATCGCTTCAGCCCGCGCGGTGTCCGCTCTCGCCTCGCCGTCGCGGCCGAGCATGCCCAGTGCCCGCGCTCGCACATGCAGCGCCATCACGTGTTTCGGATGCTCACCGAGGATGTTACCCGCGACCGCGAGGGCGCCTTCCCCGTCACCGGCCGCGAGCAAGGCGACGCCCTGCAGTGCTTCGGCGTCGAAGTCCCATTCGACGAAGTCGCGGTACTGGTCGAGAACATGGAACGCTTCGACAGGCTTCCCCTCGCGCAGGTGAGAGAGGGCCGTCATGCGATCCAGCCGGAACGACATACGCAGCAGCAGTCGACGCGCCTCGAGATGGTCCTGATCCGCGGCGAGGGGCTCGCCGAGCGCCTCCAGAGCCGGCCCGAACGGCACTCCTTCCCCCGTCTCTGCCGCCTTCAGCCACGTGGCGGCCTCGATCAACCGCGCCTTGAGCAGCCCCACGCGAACGTCGCGCATCCCTTCCACCTTGATCGCATCCGCCTCCGTGAAGTCGCGCACGAAGGTCCGGAGCACGACGTCGTCCTCGTCGTGGTTGTCTTCATCGGCCGTCTGGGCCGCGGCCGCCGCGACGAGGAACTCCAGGGTGTCCTTGAGCGGACGGCGGGGATTCGCCTCGGGCCGCACCGTTCGCAACGCCACGGCGGGGCGATCATCCACCATGACCGGGTCGTCGCGGAGCAGCCGAAGCAGGACGGCGCCGCTCGCGACGTGGGCCCCGAGCAGGTCGTGGGGTCCGCCCACCAGCGCCTGGCGCAGATCGGCACGCACCCGTGCGAGGGCGGCGCGTGCCGCCAGCTTCGCGAACGGCACCGGCCGGGCGTCCCGCCGGGCCACGAGCAGCGAAGACTGTTCGAAGAAGAACAGGTCGCCATCTTCGAACACGTCGAGGAACGTGCGGACGAGTGACCGGTAGTCCGCGATGGGGATGGCGTGAACCGGGATCCACTGGCACAGGACCCCGCCGGGCTTCAGGTGCTCGCGGGCGAGCTCGTAGAACTCGCGGGTGTAGAACCCCACCGCGCCCATCGTGTACGGCATCAGCGGCTCGAGCGTGATGACGTCGTAGTCACGCGCGGCGGTCAGCAGATCGAAGCGACCGTCCTCGACCACGGTCTCCAGGTCCAACCCGTCGCGTCCCGCGAGGACGTCGTGGTTGACCACGCCGAACTGACGCGCGACCTCGAAGACCTCGCGCTCGACGTCGACGAGCCGGAGCCCCCGGACGTCCGGGTGGAGCGAGACCGCGCCTGCCGTCGTGCCGGTACCAAAGCAGATGACCACCACCTCTCGCGGTTCGTCGCAGAGCAGAACGGGGAGATGCCCCAGGAGGCGCATGTACGGGTACTCGCGCCCCGTCGCGGCCGCCGCAAAGGTGTCCGTATAGAGCGCGACGGACCGCCGATTGAGATCCTTCACGACTGAAACCGTGCAGCTCTCCCCGTCCCGGCTTTCGAGCAGCGCCCGATCGCGCCCCATGCGCCCGAGGAACACGTGTGACGACAGAATCAGCGGTTGGGGCGCGACGGAGGTCCAGACGACCGTCCCGACCCCCAGCAGCGCGACAGCCATCCCCACGACCCGCGTCCGACCACGGCCCAGGAGGGTGGCTGCCACCCCGTTGAGTACCGGCAGCGCAGCCCACGAGGTCCGCAGGCCGAGCACCGGCACGAGGAGGAGCGGCAGCGCCAGTGCGCCCAGCGCGTTCCCCGCGGTGACCTGCGCGTACGCTCGAGAGAGCGCGGCCGCGATCCGGCCGCGACTCCGCACGGCGACCCAGGTTGCGAGCGGGAGCGTGGTTCCCAGCGCGGCCGCAGGGATGACCAGCAACGCAGCCGCGAGCAGGAACACGCGGAGCGGATACCCCGCTGGCTCGCGGGCCGCGGCCATCGCGGGCTCCCCCAGCAACGGGACGAGCAGGAGGGTCAAGAACCCGGCCACGCCCGCGATCATCTGCGTCGCCGCGAGCCACCGCTCGGGCCGCGCGACCCGCGGCGCCCACCACACGATGATCATCGCGCCTGCGCCCAGTCCGCACAGGAACGCCACCAGCACCGCCGAGAACGCGTAATGGAAACCGTCGAAGAAGAACACGAGCGCCCGGGTCCACACGACCTGGTATCCCAACGAAGCCACCCCCGCGAGGACGAACGCCAGGCCCAGGCGTGGTGTCGCCTCGGTGGTCTCGACCGGCTCCACGCGGTCGACGATCTCCTCGTCCGGAACCGGCCCGGGAACCAGGCGCGCCAGCCAGAACAGTCCCAGGGCAACGAGAAGATCGACGCCTCCCGCGACCTTCGACGCCGCAGCGAACCCGACGGCCGGGACGATGACGAACCCGGCCAGGAACGCGCCCAGGGCCGCCCCCCCGAGCTGGAACGAGGTCACGAGCGCGACGGCTCGGCCCGTCGACGCCACGTCTCTCCGCAGCCCGCGCACCCACAGCGGGAACGTCGCACCCATGGCGAACGTCGGCGGGAGCAGGACGGCGAGCACGAAGCCGATCCGGCAAACCCCGGCGGGGACGCCTCCCGCCACCAGCTCCGCGACCAGCCGCGGGCCGACGGCCAACAGCGCGGGCCACAGGAATCCGCACGCCGCGAGGCCGACCTCGAGACCTCCGCACAACGCGAACGGTCCGCGACGTACCCAGCGAGGGCGACCCGCGAACCACCCCCCCGCAGCCATGCCGCCGAGGAAGATCGCGAGCACGAGCGCCGCGGCCCGGCTGCTGCTGCCCGCGACGAACGCCAGCGCGTGCATCCAGGCCACTTCGTACGCCAGGCCGGCACCGCCGGAGAGCGCGCAGAGGACGAGGATCAGGCCGGCTCGGAATCGACTCGGCGCGCGGCGGACGGATTGCGTCTCGGACATGAGTCAGAACGCGGATGCAGCGGGACGAGCAGGGAGGAATCGAACGCGGGCCCGCCACGCGGGCCGCGCGGCTACAACTCGGTCGACATCGCCTGGCCTTCGGAGGAGCCTCCGTCGACCGGCGGGGTGGGCGCCACGGAGGTGGTCGCGGGCCCGGCGCTCTCTTCACCGCCGATGGCCTTCTGGACCATCTCCTTCATGGCCCGCCCGGCCTTGAAGTGAACGACGGCCTTCGACGGGACGTCGACGCGGACCCCTGTGCGGGGGTTTCGGGCCTTGCGAGCAGCGCGGGTCTTGATCTCGAAGACACCGAATTCACGGAATTCGAGTCGGTTGCCTCGCGCAAGCTCCTCGATGATCTCCGTGATGAATTGCTGGATGATCCGCTTGACGACCACCTTCTTCTGGCCGGTCCGTTCGGCGATCCGGTAGGCGAGTTCCTTCTTCGTGACTGTGGCCATCAGTTGAGACCTTTGGGCTGAGTCTGCAGGGTCCGCCCGAGGTTTGGGTCGCGGCGAGAGGAGTGGTCGGGCTTCAACGGCAGAAAGACCCGATGAGTGGCGTACCTCCCACGCCTGCAACTACTTCGGTGCGTGACCCCTCGGCGGCATACGAGTGGGGCCAGGTGGGCTTAACGCGTGCAATCTTAAGCGGGATAGGCACCTAGAGCAACAACGCAGGGTCTGGCGGGGCCTGGAACGCGATAAACCCATTATTCGAAATGGCTTACGCCATTTTCGGGGGTTTGGAGGCCATTAGACGCGCCCATCGAGAAACGCCCCGATCGCGCTCCGGACGGCGGCCTCGTCCACTGCGCCGAGCAGCGCGTTGCGGTGTTCCGGAGCCATGTAGAACCGCGCCAGAAGCGCCAGCAAACGGAGGTGCCGCGACCGCGCCTCCGCCGTCGCGGGGGCCAGCAGCAGCGCGATCACCCGCGCGTCCTCGCCATCGAGCGCGTCCCAGGGAACCCCGTCGGGGGCCAGCGCGAGAAGGAGCCGCGTGGACGCCATCTGCGGGAGGAACGCGTGCGGGACGGCGAGCCCCTGCTCCATCCCGGTGCTGAGGCTCCTCTCACGGGCGGCGATCGCGTCGTACACGGGGTCGGCCTGATCCGGCCCGCAGAGGCCCGTCGCGGCCGCGCACCGGCTCAACTCCGCCAAGGCCGACCACTTGTCCGGTGCCCGAAGGGTGAGCACCACGTGCGCATCTCGGAGCAGTTCGTCGAGCGACATCGCGGTTGACTCTACTGGCTCGACGCCCGACCGGGGAATTCGACGGTGAAGAGTCTCGTCCGAGGTTTGGACTGACCTCGAACGCCGGTCGAGGGAGGCGGACCAAGAGGCGTTGCGATGCCGCGATCTGGGTGCGGTCACGCAGAGGCTCCAATCGGAAGGAGGCCATCATGGCGGTTCGAGATGCTGGTCAGACTGCGTCCATGCTCTGTGTCTTGTTCGCAATCAGCATGTCGGCCTTCGCGCAGCCAACTGAGAGTGGCGGGCAGGTCGACGTCTTCTTCGGCCCGGAGGGCATCACGCTCGACCAGGCGATCGAGTGGGCGAGCACCAGCACGGGACGTCCGTTCCAGTTCAACGAGACCCACTTCCGCGGCAAGGGCCGCATCATGATGACGGGCCGGGTCTCCGTCCCGAAGAGCCGCATCTACGAGCTGTGGCAAGCGATCTTCGTCACCCAGGGCTTCGCGATGATCCCGCTCGGCCCCGGCGAAGGCGACTTCATCCAGCTCGCCCTCATCGACCAGTCTCGGGAGCTCAAGCAGCGCTCCACCTACGTCCAGGCGGAGAAGCTGCACGAGTACCGGACCAAGGTCGGCACCGTCGTCATGACGACGGTGCCCCTGAAGCACGTCAAGGTCGAGAGCGTGCGCAACGCGGTGACCCAGCTCATGACCAATCGTGCCGCCGAGTTCTCGGCGCCGGTCCCGTCCGCGAACTCGCTCATCCTCGTCGGGTTCGCGCCGACGGTCTACTCCGTCTACCAGGTCCTCATGGCGATGGATCAACCGGCCGAGTCGACGACGCTGAAGTTCGAGATCCTCTCCCTCGAGCACGCGGTCGCGGAAGAGCTGCAACCCATGATCAACGAACTCCTCACGGCACAGACCTCAGGGGGCGCCGGAAGAGGGCGGGTCGGGGGCGCCGGGGGCTCGTCCATCGAAGAAGTGCCGGCACCGCAGATCCTGCCGGACATGCGGACCAATTCGCTCGTGGTCTACGCGGTCGAACGGCACATGAACGAGATCAAACGCCTCGTCGCTGCGCTGGACACGGCGACGGACGGCGTGCCGGACAACATCCGCATCTACTTCCTGAAGAACACCAACGCGCCGGACATGGAGCGGACGCTGCGCGACCTGCTCGGGCAGACCGCATCCCAGCGGAGCAATAGCCCGGTCGGGCGTCCCGGCGCGACCGGCCCGACGTCCGGCAACGCCCGCGGCTCCGGGGTGGTCATCGTCGCCGACGATCACACCAACTCACTGCTCATCCAGTGCACCAAGACCCGGTACCAGGAGATCGAGCACATCATCGACGAGCTCGACCGACGGCGGCCCCAGGTCCTGGTCCACGCCGTGATCGCCGAGCTCTCGGACACGGACATGCAGAACATCGCCGTCGAGCTGACCGCGATCCAAGGTGGCGACGACCGCTACCGGTTCGGGGGCGGAACGGGCTTCGGTCTCTCTCAAACCACCATCGCCGAGGACACGAGCGGCGGGTTCCTGGACGACCTCGTGCGGATCCCGTTCGCGACCGGGACGGGGATCGGGTTCACCGGCCTGGCCGCGGGCATCTTCGAGCGGAACATGAACGTCCCCCTCCTGGTGTCGATGCTGAAGTCCTACACCAAGGTGAATCTGCTCTCCAACGCCAGCGTGCTCACCAACGACAACCAGCAATCGACGCTGACCGTCGGGCGGACGCTCAACATCCTCTCGTCCGAGACGACCGCAGCCGGGCTCGACCGGACGACAGCCAGCGACGAGGTCGACGCCAACCTGACGCTCTCGATCTCGCCCCACATCTCCAACGACGGACACCTGCGGCTCGACATCGACCTCTCTGTGGTGGCTTTCCAGGGCTTCGGTGATCCGAACAACGGCCTGCCGCCGCCGCGCACATCCCGCACGTTCAACGGATCGGTGACGGTCCCCAACGGCAAGACCGTGATCATCGGCGGGCTGGTCCAGGACAACACGGCCGAGACGGTGACGGGGATCCCGTTCCTCTCGGACATCCCCATCCTCGGGGAGCTCTTCAAGAGCACGAACACGTCGGTCGAGAAGACGACGCTGTACCTCTTCGTCACGCCGACGATCATCGACGACTTCAAGCAGCTGGAGGAGATCTCCTACCAGCGGAAGCTCGAGATTCAGAAGCTGAACGGGAACCTCAACCTGATCGACCCGAACTTCCGCGCCGCCGGAATCGGCGATCTGGAGGTGGACGCGGACGCCCTCGAGGACGCGGGCGTCCTCGATCTCCCCAGCTACTCCCCGGTCACCGAGCAGGGGCTGTCGACGCCCCCACGCGAGATCGAGGGGAACCCGCTGCGGCCCAGGTCACGAAAGGAGGAGCCTCCATCGGTCGAGACCGGCACCGTGGTTCCGGGCGCCCGCCCGACCTCCAAGCCGCCCCGTCCGGAGAGGAAGTAGACGTTTTGGGCGACGAGCTCGGAAAGAAGAGGCCCTCCGGGAAGCCCAGTCCTTGGAATAACCGGGCTCCGGAGTTCGTCCACGATGCAACCGACTCGTCGATTCAGGGCCCAGGCTCCCGTTCCACCTCGTCTCCCCATGGACGGCGGGGAGGAGAATGCGCACAATGGTGCACGCTTGGGCCATGGCACGGCGGGCGGGGAAAGAAGCGACGCCGCAAGGGGTTGTGAAGGACAAGGTACCCCGCCGGGTCCCCATCCGGGACACGGTCGCCGCGCCGTTTGCGGACCCACTCAACGGAGGTTCAATCCATGTCGGCTCGACCGGCTCGCTTTCTGGCCCTCGGCGTACTCGCGCTGGCTCTGGGCGCGCCCATCTACGCCCAGCCCACGGAGTCCGAGGGGCGCGTGGACGTCTTCTTCGGTCCGGAGGGGATCACTCTGGAGCAGGCCATCGAATGGGCCAGCACCAGCACCAATCGACCCTTCCAGTTCAAGGAGAACGACTTCCGCGGGAAGGGACGGATCATGATGACGGGGAAGGTCTCCGTCCCGAAGGAGCGCATCTACGAGTTCTGGCAGGCGATCTTCGTCACCCAGGGCTTCGCGATGGTGCCCCTCGGACCCGGCGACGGCGATTTCATCATGCTGGAGCCGATCGACAGCTCCCGCATCTTGAAGCAGCGCGCCAAGTACGTGGACGTGACGGATCTCAAGGGGCAGCAGAACAAGGTGGGCGAGGTCATCATGACCACCATCTCGTTGAAGCACATCCAGGTCACCAACGTCCGCGGTGCCGTGACCCAGCTGCTGACCAACCGGGCGGCGGAGTTTGCCCAGGAGGTCCAGACGGCCAACTCGCTCATCGTCGTCGGGTTCGCACCGACGGTGTACGCGCTGTACCAGATCCTCATCGCGATGGACCAGCCCGCCGAGGCGGCGACCCTGAAGTTCGAGATGATCTCGCTCAAGCACGCGGTCGCAGAAGAGCTGCAGCCCATCATCACCGACCTCATGACGTCCCAGACGCAGTCCGCCGGCGCGCCGGGCGCCCCGCGTCCCCGCGGAGCCGGCGAGGGACGCCCCGGCCAGGACGTGCCCGACCCGAAGATCCTCCCGGACCCGCGGACCAACGCGCTCGTGGTGTACGCCGTCGAGCGGCACATGAACGAGATCAAGCGCCTCGTCGCCGCCCTCGACACCGAGGTGACGAACATCGACAGCAACATTCGCATCTACTTCCTGAAGAACACGAACGCTTCCGACATGGAGCGGACGCTGCGTGACCTGCTCGGCCAGAGCACGACTCGTTCGACGCGACCGGTCGGCGGCCGGCCCGGCGCGGCCGGCCCGACCACGGGCGCTGCTCCCGGTCAGGAGGTGATCATCGTCGCAGACGACCACACCAACTCGCTGCTCATCCAGGCCACGAAGACGCGCTACGAGGAGATCGAGCACATCATCAACGAGCTCGACAAGCGCCGTCCGCAGGTGCTCGTGCACGCGGCCATCGCCGAGCTGTCCGACACGGACATGAAGAACATCGCCGTAGAGCTCACGGCCATCGAAGGTGGGGACGACCGCTACCGCTTCGGCGGGGGTACGGGTTTCGGCCTCTCGACGATCACCGCCGGGGCCGGAGCCGCGGCAGGCGGCGCGGTCGGCGGCACGGGCACCGGCGGGGGCGCCGGCGACCCGGGAACGACCACCGGCTCCAGCAACTTCTTCGAGGACCTCATCCGCATCCCGTTCGCGACCGACACCGGCATCGGGTTCACCGGACTCGCCGCCGGCATCTTCGAGCAGAACATGAACGTCCCACTGCTCGTGTCGATGTTGAAGTCGTACACGAAGGTGAACCTGCTCTCGAACGCGAGCGTGCTCACCAACGACAACCAGCAGTCGACGATCGAGGTCGGGCGCACGATCAACATCCTGAGGTCGGAGACCACGGCGGCGGGAACCGACCGGACGACGGCGGGCGACGAGGGCGAGGCCAACCTCTCCCTGTCGATCTCGCCCCACATCTCGAACGACAACCACCTGCGCCTGGACATCGACCTGTCCGTGGTGGCCTTCCAAGGCGTGGGGGGCACAGGGATTCCCCCACCGCGCACCACGCGAACGTTCAGCGGCTCGGTCACCGTCCCCAACGGCAAGACCGTCATCATCGGCGGCCTCGTTCAGGACAACACGGCTGAGACCGTCACGGGCATCCCGTGGCTCATGGACATCCCGGTCCTCGGCAACCTGTTCAGGAGCACGTCGACGTCCGTCGAGAAGACCACCCTCTACCTGTTCGTCACCCCGACCATCATCCAGGACTTCCAGAAGCTCGAGGAGATCTCCTACGAGCGGAAGCTCGAGATCCTGAAGCTCGACGGGAACATCAACCTGGTGGACCCGAACTTCCGGGCGGTCGGGATCCGAGACCTGGAAGTCGACATCGACGCCATCGAGGACGGGGGCATGCTGGACCTCCCCCACTACTCCCCGGTCACGCCCGTGGGACACCAGGAGACCCGGCGCGAGGTCGACGGCAACCCGATCAAGCCCCGCAAACATGACGGGGAGCGGGCGGAGGTCGATGAGGCCGGCACCAAGACCTTCAAGAAGGGTCGTTCGGTGACCATCGAGAAGGGCAAGCCGGGATCGACCGGCACCCCGAAGAAGAAGTAGTCCGCGAAGAAAGAAGATCCGTGAAGGACATCCTCCTCGAAAAACTAGCGGAGAAGCTCCCCCAGGAGAAGCTGGACGACGCTCTGCGCATCGAAGCGGAGTCCGGGCAGACGCTGGATCGCATCATTCTCCGGAAGCAGTACCTTCCGGAGGATGAGATCCTGCAGACGTTCGCAGACGCGCTGGGCTACCCGTTCCGAGTCGATCTCGAGGGCATCAAGGTGCCGGCGTCCTTCTCGGACCTCGTCCCCATCGAGTTCTCGCGGAACTACAGCCTCATCGGCATCGAGGAGGCCGATGGGGTCATGACGGTGGCGACGTGCAGCCCCTTCGAGATTCACCCGATGGACGACCTCGCCGCCATCCTCGGGATGGAGGTCGAGCCGGTCTTCGTCCCGCGCGCGGCGATCACGATTCACATCAACCGGGCCTACCGCCACAAGGCGGACATGGTCGACGAGGCGATCGAGACCATCGAGGAGGAGTCGCTCGACGACCTCTCGACGTTCGTCTCCGAATCGGAAGACCTGCTCGACGTCGCCAACAAGGCGCCGATCATCAAGCTGGTCAACATGGTCCTCTTCCAGGCGCTGAAGATGCGGGCATCGGACGTCCACATCCAGCCGTTCGAGGACCGGGTCCAGATCCGGTACCGGATCGACGGTGTGCTCTACGACATGGAGAGCGTGCCCAAGAAGGTGCAGGACGCCGTGATCTCCCGCGTGAAGGTCATGGGCAAGATGGACATCGCGGAGCGCCGGATCCCGCAGGACGGCCGCGCGACCATCAAGATCGGCGACTCCGAGGTGGACGTCCGTATCTCGACGGTGCCGACGAACCACGGCGAGCGCATCGTGATGCGTCTCCTCGACAAGACGACCAACGTCTACAAGCTCGACGAGATCGGGTTGTCACCAGACCACCTGAAGACCCTGCGCCACATCGCGCACCTGTCCCACGGAATCATCTTCGTCACGGGACCGACTGGTTCGGGCAAGACGACGACCCTCTATGCGACCCTGTCCGAGATCGACTCGACGACCAAGAACATCATCACGATCGAAGATCCGATCGAGTACCACCTGGCGGGCATTTCGCAGATCCAGGTCGCGGACAAGAAGGGGCTGACGTTTGCGGCGGGACTGCGGTCCCTGCTGCGTCAGGACCCGGACGTGATGATGATCGGAGAGGTCCGAGACGAACAAACGGCACGGATCGCCATCCAGGCGGCGCTCACCGGCCACCTCGTATTCTCCACGCTGCACACCAACGACTCCGCCGGCGCCGTCAGCCGTATGCTCGACATCGGCGTGGAGCCGTACCTCGTCGCGTCCTCGCTGATCTCGGTCATCGCCCAGCGTCTCGTACGGGTGATCTGCTCGGAGTGTCGGATGGAGACTTCGCCGAGCCAGGAGGACCTCAAGCTCATGCGTGAGCTCAAGCTCGCGCCCACCGACCTCCCCAACGGCCAGTTGGCCCGCGGCGGGGGCTGCGACAACTGCTTCAACACCGGCTACACGGGCCGGACGGCGATCTACGAGATGCTCGACATCAGCGAGGACGTCCGCACCCTGGTCGTCGACCGCGCCAGCGCGACCGTGATCAAGCGGGCGGGCATGGCGCAAGGCCTCGTGACGCTCCGCGCCGACGGCATCCGCAAGGTTCTCGAAGGTGTCACGACGATCGAAGAAGTCCTCCGCGTGACCCAGATGGACATCGAGTAGCAAGCGGGCGAAGCGCGAATGGCGATCTACGAATACAAAGCACTGGACGCGTCAGGCGGTAGCCGGGGTGGCATCGTCGACGCCGACAGCCCGCGCGAGGCGCGCACCAAGCTGCGCCACGACGGCGTGCACGTCACCGAGATCCACGCGATCGAGGACAAGAAGTCCGCCAAGACCAGTGGGCGTACGGGGCTGTTCGCCCCCAAGGGGAACCCGCAGCAGCTCGCCATCGTCACGCGACAGTTCGCGACCCTGCTCTCGGCGGGTATCTCGGCGGTCGACGGTCTGAAGGCCATCATCGACCAGGTCGAGTCGCGGGACATGGAGCGCGTGATGCGCGACGTCCGCGAGAAGGTCACGCAAGGCGACACCCTTGCGGAGGCGATGGGCAACCACCCGCGATTCTTCAACGACCTCTACTGCAACATGGTGAAGGCGGGAGAGGCGTCCGGTCAGCTCGACGCCATCCTCAAGCGCCTCGCCGCCTACATCTCACGCCAGAACCGACTGCGTTCGAAGATGTCTGCTGCGATGACCTATCCGATGGTCATGATCGTGGTCGGCTTCCTCGTCGTGGCCGTGCTCATGACCTTCGTCGTTCCCAAGCTGACGGCCCTGTTCAAGAAGGTCGGCGAAGGGCTGCCCGCGATCACGCGCGCTCTCATCGCCGTCTCGAACTTCTGCAAGGACTACTGGTGGGCGATCATCGCCATGGGTGTCCTCGCGTGGCTTCTCGTGAGAGCGATGAAGGCCTCGGAGGAAGGGCGGATGCGCTACGACCGGCTGGTGATGAACGCCCCGATCGTCGGCGATCTCGTCCGCAAGACGGCGATCTCTCGGTTCGCCAACACCATGGCGACCCTGCTCCAGGCCGGCATTCCGGTGCTCGAGAGCCTGCGGATCGTCCAGAACGTCGTCCAGAACGCCGTCCTCTCGCGGACGATCGGCGAGGTCCATGACGCCATCCTCGAAGGCTCGGACATCGCCACCCCGCTGCAGGCCAGCGGCGTCTTCCCGCCCATGGTCGGGTACATGATCGCCACGGGAGAGCAGTCCGGTCAGCTCGAGGAGCTCCTCGAGACGGTTTCCGACGCTTACGACGAGGAAATCGACATCTCGATCTCCAAAATGATCTCGGTGCTCGAACCCGTTATCATCATTGTGCTTGCGGGCGTCGTGCTGTTCGTCGTGGCCGCGATCATCATCCCGCTCATGCAGATGGGGAGCCTGACCCGCGGTGCGTGAACGGGAATCCTCGTCCGCAAGTCGAAGGAATTCAGGGGGCTTCGCGACCGTCCTAGAGGATGTTGTCGGAGGTCGATGGATCCGCGAGCCGGCGGATCCTCAGCGGAGAATCATCATGCAGCCGAACAAACGCCAAAGTCATGCTCGCCGGGGACAGGGTGGTTTCTCCCTGATCGAGGTGCTCATTTCCGTCACCATCATCGTGCTCATGGGCGGGGTCGTGGCCTGGAACGTGTTCCCCGCGCTCTTCCAGAGCCAGCGGGACAAGGCCGCGATGGACATCGCAAGCCTCAAAGCAGCGGTGAAGATGTTCCAGATGCGCGAGCACCGTCTGCCGACGGAAGGCGACTGGCCGGACTTCCTGTTCAACGGCTCGGACGCGCATCCGGACCCGTACCTCGATACCGACCAGTTCGAGGACAACGAGGTCAAGGATCCGTGGAAGACGGAGTACGTGTACAAGAGGATCAGCTCGCGTGAGTTCGAGATCATCTCGTACGGCGCGGACATGATGCCCGGCGGCGAAGGCGACGACGCGGACATCTCGTCCAAGAAGAGCAAGAAATAGACCCATGGCCTCCGCGCCGCGCACCTCATCCGTCCTTCGACGCCAGCATGGCTTCACTCTCGTGGAGATCCTGCTGACCCTCGCCGTGATCGCGATGACGATGGGGTTCGTGGCCGTGAGCATCGGTGGACTCACCCCGGGCGAGCGTATCCGCGCCGCAGCCCGCAACCTCGCGGGGATGAGCGACTTCATCCGCTCCCAGACCGCGGGCGCGAAGGTCAAGTGCTACTTCGACATCGACTTCGACCACCAGCGGTACCGGTGGCGCATGGAGCCACCGACCGACGAAGTCGGCCGGTTCATCGATCCGGATACGAAACACCTCCTCACGGTGGACGAGGTGCAGCAATGGCGTGAGTCGATGGAGTGGGAGGACCTCCCCCGCGGCGTGTACTTCAAGCGCCTGTACCACGACCCCAAGCACTGGCTGGAGGAGGACTGGCAGTGGGTCGAGTATCGGCCCGACGGCACCATCACCTCCTACATGCTCTGGATCGGTGCGAAGAGCGGTGACCTGGAGCTGAAATTCAGCATCTCCGTGAACGGCCTCACGGGGAAGTCCGAGGTCTTCAAGGGGTGGCGCGCGTTGAAGCAAGCCGACGAATCCGACTTCAACTCGGTCATGGGCGATGGCCTTCCGGGAGCGAACCGATGATGAAGAACACACTGCATGGCGAATCGGGCTTCACGCTCACGGAGGTTCTCGTCTCGATGTGGATCATCGCGTTCTCGCTCGTCTCCTGCCTCAGCATCATCGGGCAGGCGACCGAAGACGTCATCGACACGGTCGAGCAGCGCAAGATGCGCTACCTCGTGCAGAACATCCTCGGCGACATCGAGAAAGGCAAGTTCCTCCCTGACTCCGAGGAAGACGTCGAGGAGTACTACGAGGAAGGGATGGCCGACGATTTCGACGAGTACGCCTCCGACTTCAATGCCAATGAGTACCGGCACTTTGGCTGGGAGATCCCGGTCTTCCGCGACGAGGTGATCGTGGGCGCTCCCGACGACGATACGCTGGCCGAGATGGGCTTCGTTCGCGACGAGAACGGCAACGTCTCCGGACGTCCGGTCTCCAACGACCCAACGGAGTTCGGCAGCGAAGAGGGTGAGGGCGCCATGGGCGCGGACCCGCAGCAGCCGCCCGGACAGATCAAGCGCGTGCTCGTATTCGTGATCAAGCGCTATGGCGAGACCCATGAGGACGACCGCACCTTCACCGTCATGACCTACCTCCCGTACCCCGGCGAAGAGGATCAACAGATCGGCGAGGGTGAGGAGGGTGCGGGCGGGGAAGGTGGCGCGGCCGGAGAAGGCGGCGCGGCCGGAGAAGGCGCGGCCGGCGGCGGCGACCGAGCGACCACGAAACGCAGCACCAGCAGCGGCGGAAGGGGCAAGTAGTCATGAGGAGAAACGCGATGACCCGCACGACGGAGCACGGCTTCTCGCTCATCGAGATCCTCCTGTCCCTCGCCATCGTCGCCCTGCTGTTCACCGGCATGTTCATGACGCTGGACCAGGTCGTCCGAGCGCGCAACGACATGTCGAACCAGGCGACGCCCTACGTGGTGGGCCCGGCGATCCTCGACGTCATCGCACGCGACCTCTCCAACGTCTACTTCTACGACTTCAAGGACAACAACACGTTCTACGGCGCCGACGCGTCGCTCATCGGCCGCGAAGCCGACGCGCTCTCGTTCGTCACGTTCACGAAGGCATTCGCTCCCCACACGGACCTCGAAGCCGAGGATGAGTACGGCCAGAACCGCGGTCGCTACGCGTTCGCCAATGAGGTCTCGTTCGTATGCCGTCAGGCCCGGGGCGGGTTCCTCGAACTGTGGCGCCGGGAGGACTTCTTCGTCGACGAGAGTCCGCACACCGACGGCGACTACGTCCTGCTCTACGACAAGATCCACTCGCTGCAGCTCAAGTACATCTCGCGCAACACCGACGGCGAAGAGGGCGTCGGCGGCGCGACCGAGAAGAACGCCGAGCAGATGCTCCAGGACGGTTGGAACTCCGTGGAAGAGCAGGGCGTACCTCGCGCCGTCCTCGTCATCCTCGAGATCTATGCCCGCGACCGCGAGAACGAGGTCGAGACAGAGCTCGCCAACGACGACCAGGTGCCGCGCATCTATCGCTTCACGCGGTACCTCACGCTTCCGCAGGTCCACATGAGTCGTGAGTCCGAGCAGCAGATCGCCAACTGGGACGGCGAGTACCAGGAAGCCACCGCGGTCACCGCCACCAACGCCCCGGCCGCAAACGCCGGAGGCGGGGGGCGCGGCGGACGCGGTGGACGCGGCCGCGGTGGTGCCGACGGCGGCGGGCGAGGCCGCGGGCAGAACGGACGGGGCCGGAGCGGACGGGCCAACGGGAATCCGTTCCTCAACGCGCTCCAGGGTCGCGGCAACTCGTCGGGCGGCGCGAGCAGCAGCGGGGCCAGCCCGTTCTCCGGGTTGTTCGGCGGCGGCCGGCGCTAGGTTGCTCGTGCAGAGAGCGTAATCCGCGAGCTGCGCAGGAAGATCGGCCCCCCCCCGCCCATTGTCCTGCATCTGCCTTTGGCGGCCCGGTGCGCGAATCCCTGAAACGTGACAGCCCGATCCACCTTCGTCACCATGGAGCGAAGAGATCACTCAATCAGGACCCGAGAGTCCCCCGGAGAACGCCATGCCCCGCAGCTGTCCCTCGTCGTTGATCTGCCTCGTCGCCTGGATCATCCTGCTCGGTGCTTCTGCACCCGGTCAGTTCGTCCCGATCTCGGGCGACATCGCCACCGTGGGCCGATCCATGAACTTGATCCAGGTGATGGGTGGAGCCTGCACCGCGTCTTTGACCTCGACCCCCTCGGTCGGCGCCGAGATCTACGCGATCCTCTGGGATCCGAACGCGCCGGACAGCTTCATCGTCGCGGGACGTAATGCGACGAGTGGCTATCTCAGTCGCGTTCGCCTGCTCCCGGGTGGTCCTGCCGTGACGCCCATCGTCGCGACGTCCGGCTCGACCCTGTTCTCCAACCCCGTGCAGATCAGCTGGGACCAGTCCCTCACGGACGTGATCGTCGCGGACGCGGGAACCGATCAGGTGTACCGGGTCGCCATCGCCACCGGCACAACCACGGCCATCACGACGGGAACGCAACCGTGGTCCGGCGTGACGAGCGGCGCCATCGACCCGCTGACCGGCGACGTCTTTGTTGGCACGCAGAGCGGCAACCTCTACCGGGTCCCCAACGGGGGTGTCGCGACCAGCCCGGTCGTGGCCGGGCTCGGCGCCCCGGTGGAGAAGGTGCTGTTCGATCCGCTGAACCCCGTCAACGTGATCTGCGTACTCGGGGACCGCATCATCCGCATCGACCGGGTGACCGGCGTCACCACCAACTACTTCGTCGGTGCGGTGACCGGCATGAAAACCGCGGATCTGGACCAGAACGGTGACTTCGTGATCGGGACGCAGTTCCACGTCATCCACCGGATGCCCAACGTCGCGGCGATCCCCGCAGGCGGCCTCACGCCGACGCTCTGTGGAAGTGTCCCCGGCTTCTTTGGCGGCAACTTCGACATCTCCGTCGTCGGCGGCACGCTCCTCCCGTTCTCCCTCATCGCCACGTCGTACACCGGATCGGGCGGGGGGCGGATCGACGTGGCCAACGTTCCGGCGGAGGTGGCGGCGCCGGGCTATGCCGGCCAGACCTGGATCTTCGTCTCGTCGACGACGTTCCTCCCCATCGGCGCGGGCCCGGTTTTCGGACTCGTTCCGGATCAGCTCTTCCTCGATTTCGTGACGCTCACGGTGACCCCGATCCCCACGTTCTTCTTCCACTCCCTCGGCGCTCCACCTGCCGTGTTCAACATCAGCCTGGGCACGATGAACCCGTTCATCGGCCAGACCTGGGACGTGGTGATGGTCGCGTGGGACGGAGCCGGCAACTACATCGGCAAGACCAACATCTCGCGCGTCACCTGGTAGGACGTGAATCAGTCGCCCGCGCCGAGCTCATCGACGAGCTCGGCGGGGAGGACTGTGCGCAGCTGTTGAAGCAGTCGATGATGGGTCACCCGCAACGTCGCCTCCGGAATCGAGAACAGCTCCGCGAGCTCCCCGTAGGGCCGTTGTTCGAACCCTCTCAGGATGAGCAACAACCGGTCCTGCTCGGGGAGCGCGTCCACGTGGCCACGCAGCACGTGCTCCCGCTCGCGAGTCTGAGCCCCGAGCCGGGGTCCCGGCGCCGGGTCGATGACGGTCGCGAACGGATCCTCCTCGGCTTCATCAAACCCGCGACCGCGAAGCTCTCGGAAGCGCCGACCGATGTGCTTGTCCATGAGTTCACCATGCAGCGAACGCACCGTACGACTCAGGTACCGCATCATCGGCGGGGTGTAGCGCCCCCCACGGGGCTGGATCGCCTCGAGCTTCGGCAGGACTCGCAGCCACGTCATCTGGACGAGGTCCTCGGCATCGATACGAGAGTCGAGCCGGCCATCGACCACCTGCCGCGCGACCTGCATCAGCGGGGCATGCAGACGCTCCGCCAGCCATTGCACCGAGTCGCGGTCGCCGCCGACTGCGCGGCGGACGTGGAAGGTCGTCTCCTGGGATACCGTCATTCTCTGGGCTCGCACCCGCACTATACTCCCGGCTGCCCATGATCGATCCACGGTCCCCCATCGAACGGTTCCGCGCCCGCTTCGCCGACGACGTCGAAGCGGGCACGATCGCACCCCTGGCGACCTACCTCCAAGCGTTTCCCGACGCCGACGTCGAGATCGCCACGGCGTGGATCGGATACGTCGCGGAGTCGGACCTCGGGGCAGGTGGGCACGTCGGCCCCTACCGATTGGTGAGGCAGATCGGCCGTGGCGGTATGGGCGTCGTGTTCGAGGCGGAAGGCCCTGGCAGCCGGCGGGTCGCCGTCAAGCTGGTCGAACGCCGTCGCGACGCGTCGCTCAACGCTCAGCGACGCTTCGCCCGCGAAGCGCGCATCGCATCCCAGCTCGAGCACCCCGGCATCTGTCGCGTCTACCAGACCGACCTCGACGGCCCCGTCCCCTACATCGCAATGGAGCTCGTCCCGGGCCGGACGCTGAAAGAGCATCTGGCCGCGACGGCGGGCAGCGCCACCACCGTCATCCTGACGCTGACCTCCGACGGCGAGCCGACCCGCAGCGAACCCGCGATCGACACCATTACCCGCGCCGAGCGGGCTCTGCCCGGCTCAGCCGACGTCGTCGCGTTCGTCTGGATGATGGTGGCCGCGGCCCGCGCTCTCCATCACGCACACGAGAACGGCATCATCCATCGCGACGTGAAGCCGGGCAACATCATGGTGCGACCCGACGGGAAGCCGGTCGTCCTCGACTTCGGACTGGCGCGCCGCCTCGATGACGACGACGATGCCGCCCTCACGCAGTCCGGTGACGTACTCGGTACTCCGCGCTACATGAGCCCCGAACAGGTTCGGGCCGACCTCGAGCAGATCGACGGGCGCACCGACGTGTACTCCCTCGGCATCACGCTCCATGAAGGCCTGACGCTGCGTCCGCCCTACGGCTCGCCCCCTACTCACGCCGCCCTCCGAAGGGCGATTCTCGAAGACGAGCTCCCCGACCTGGATCGCGTGAACCCGGCGATCTCGCGCGACCTCGCGGTGGTGGTCCAGACGGCCTGCGCGAAGGAGCTCGACCGGCGGTACGAGTCGGCGGCGAACCTTGCCGACGACTTGCAGCGGGTGCTCGACCGGCAGCCGGTCTCGGCGCGCCCGCTCCGCTCCTGGGGACGGCTCGCCCTGTGGGCGCGGCGGCGCCCGGCAGTCGCGGCGAGCCTGGGGCTGGCGGTCGCGGCGCTGGTCGTCGGGCTCGTCGTGTCTCTCCTCTTCTACTTCGACGCCGTCTCGGAATCGGAGCGGGCCATTCGCAGCAACCAGAGTGCGCAACAGATGCTCGACGCCCACGAGGCGCGTGAGCTGTTGGGGCGCGAGCAGCGCCTGTGGCCCGTTTCCACGGCCATGGTCGAACCGATGTCGGGCTGGCTCGTCGACGCCCGGCAGCTGCTCTCTCGGCGCGCCCTGCACCACGCCCGATTCGGCGAGTTGGACCCGGCATCGACGCCGATGTCAGACCGTGAGAGATCCCTGGAACAACGGCGACGCGAAGAGCGCTATGCGGATGTGTTTCAGGAGCGAGCGCAGGCCCAACGCAAGATCGAGACGCTCGAGATCCGGTTGCAGCGGGCGGAGCCGGAAGAGCGTGAAGAACGTGAACGGGCGGTCGAGGTGGCGCAACGACGACTGGAGGAACTGCAGCGGCATCGCGCATTCGAGGCACACCTGTTCTGGGGCTATGGGCAGCGCGAGAAGAACCTGGCCATCGTTCTGCAGTCTCTCATCTACGACCTGGAGAAGCTCGAAACGCTGGTTCCGGACGTCGAGCGCCGTCTCCGAGAAGCCCGCCTCGCAGGGGAAGCGCTGGTCGAGAAGCACCGGAAGGCCTGGGACGCGTGCTTTACCGAGCTCGAAGTCGACGCGCGCTTCACGACGATCGCGCGCGTGCCGCAGACCGGTCTCGTCCCCCTGGGCGCCGACCCGATCTCAAAGCTCCAGGAGTTCTGGCACGTCGCGAGCGGGGAACGCCCCGTCCGCGGCGCGGACGGGAATCTGATCCTGACCCCCGAGACCTCCATCGTTCTCGTCCTCGTGCCGGCGGGCGAGTTTCGTCGAGGCACCGGGTTCTCGTTGTCCACGGCCGTCAAGTTCAGCGAGGGCCCGCGCGGCAAGGAGAGACTCCCCCCGTTCCTGATCTCCAAGTACGAGGTCACGCAGGGCCAGTGGTTCCGGACCATGGGCGATTGGCCGAGTGTCATGGGGCTCGGATTCTCCACGAGTCCCGGCCGCAAGGTGAATGCAATCCACCCGGTCGAAACGGTGACCTGGTTCCGATGCGAAGAAGCCGTCCGGCGCTGGGGCCTCGAGCTTCCGACCGAGATGCAGTGGGAGTGTGCCGTTCGCGCGGGCACGAGGACAGACTTCCACGACGGTGATGACAAGCAGAGCCTGAGCGGGCGCGTGAACCTCCGCGACAGATTCGCAGACGCCGTCCTCGGGAAGTTCGGACGGTACGAGAAGCTCGGCGAGCAGTGGGGCGGCCACGCGCCCGCGAACTCGCTGCGCCCGAATGCGTGGGGCCTCTTCCATTTGCACGGCAACGTCAAGGAGTGGTGCCGGGACAGATACCACCCCAAGGCGTACTTGGAGATCCCTCCACGCCCGGAAGACGGGCTGCGTGAGGCCCCGTGGAGCGAGTACCGGGCGTATCGGGGAGGCAGCTACATGACCCTGGCACAGGACGCTCGCTGCTCGACCCGCCGCCACCTGCTGCCGAGACAGAGCGGTATGGACCTCGGGTTCCGTACCGTTCGCCGCTGGCGCCGACCTGACTAGGACCTGATCCGCGAAAGGCGGGAATCCGCCCGGCCGCACAGCCGTCCAATCCGACGTCGCCGGTACCAACCCCGGAGACGTTCCATGCGACCGTCCGCGTCCCGCCGGCGCCCCGAGTCCGGCTTTTCGCTCATCGAGGTCCTGATCGCGGTCGCGATCATCGCGCTGATGGGCGGCATCGTGGCGTTCAGGTTGTTCCCGCACCTGCTGGAGAGTCAGGTGGACCGGGCGAAGCTCGACATCGACAACCTGCGGACCGCGGTGGAGATGTTCCAGATGAAGGAGCATCGGCTGCCGTCTGAAGGCGAGTGGCCCCGGTTCCTCTTCGAGGGGTCCGACGGGCACGCGCACCCGTACGTGGACGAGCACCTGCACCAGGGCGGCTTAGTGAAGGACCCGTGGGGATCGCCGTACGTGTACCAGCGGCTGAGCGGCGTCGACTACTCGATCCTGTCCTACGGACCGGACAAACTGCCTGGCGGCGGGGACGACGTGCCCCTCGACTCGAAGTAGGCAGATCCCCGCGCTACTGCTTGGGCTCGATGACTTCCTGCCCACGCATGTAGGGCCTCAGCGCCTCCGGGATCACGACCGAGCCGTCCTTCTGCTGGCCGTTCTCGAGGATGGGGATGAGCACGCGGGGGCTGGCGATGACCGTGTTGTTCAGGGTGTGGCAGAACTGCGGACGATTATCGGTTTCGGAGCGGTACCGGAGGTCGAGGCGGCGGGACTGGAAATCGTGGAAGCGGCTGGCCGAGGGGGTCTCGCCATACCCGCGGCGGCCCGGCATCCAGGTCTCGATGTCGAACTTCTGGATCTGCGGGCGGCCGAGGTCGCCGGTGCAGACGTTGACGACCCGGTAGGGCTGGCCGAGCGCCTGGAGGACCTCCTCGGAGTTGGCGAGGATCTCCTGGTGCCAGCGTAGGGACTCGTCGGCGTCGGCGCGACAGAGGACCACCTGCTCCACCTTCTGGAACTGGTGGATGCGATAAAGGCCGCGCGTGTCCTTGCCGTAGGTGCCGGCCTCGCGGCGGTAGCAATTCGACCACCCGACCATCTTCACGGGAAGCTCGCTCGCCTCGAGGATGTCGCCCATGCGGTACGACGTGAGGGGGACCTCGGCGGTGCCGATGAGCCAGTCCTCGTCCTTCACCGTGCGGTAGGCCTGCTCCTCGCCGCCGGGCAGGTACGCCGTTCCCTCCATCGCCACTCTGCGGACGAGGTTGGGCACGAGCATGGGTGAAAAGCCCTTGGCCACCATGTGGTCTAGCGCGAACCGGAGCACCGCGAGCTCGAGCAGCGCCCCCTCGTTCTTGAGGAAATAGGTGCGGCTGCCCGCAATGCGGGTCGCGCGCTCGATGTCGATGATGTCGAGCGAGCGGCCGAGTTCCACGTGGTCCTTGATCTCGAAGTCGAACGTGGGCGGCTCGCCGACCTTTCGAAGCTCGACGTTGTCCTCGTCGGTGTCACCGTCGGGGACGTCGTCCGCCGGGATGTTGGGGACCTGGAGCAGGAGCGGTCGAAGCGCGGCCTCGGCCTCCTTCTTCTGCGCCTCGAGATCCTTGACCGCCTCGGAGAGCGTCTTCACTCCCTGAAGCGCGGCCGGCCGCTCTTCAGGCGAGAGCTTCCCGATGGACTTGCTCGCGCGGTTCTGCTCCGCCTTCTTCTCGTCGAAAACGGTCTTGAGCTCGCGAACCCGCTGATCGAGCTGAAGGAGGCCGTCGACGTCGGCCTCGATCTTCTTGCGGCGGCAGGCTTCCCTTACCGCGTCTGGGTGCTCGCGGACGAACTTGATGTCGAGCATGGGTCGTCGTTCTCCGCGCCGTGGACGAAGGGCCTCGCCAGCTCGAGGAAACGATCCAGCCCAGCCCGATCGGACGCGGCGAGACGGTAGCGGATGCGGTCCTCGAGATAAACCCGCACCACCCCGGCGGAGAGGCCGGCGCCGGCCGCTTCCTCCTCCGCGATCGCCTGGAGTTCCTGGCAACCCCGGTCGCGCGCGCGCTCCAGGAGGCCGGCCAGGGCCGGGTGGCGGACCACCAGGTCCCGGCGCCCCGCCCAGACCGCGAAGACGAACGGGAGGTCGGTCATCCGCCGCCAGGCCTCCGCGAGGTCCAGCGTCGGGGCGCCTTCGTGAAACACCCGCAGCGCCGGGTCGCCGATCATGAGCACGGCGTCGTCGGCTCCGTCTGCCCAGGCGGTCGCCGGGTCGGCGATGCGCACCTGGGGGTGGCGTCCGAAGAGATCGCGGAACACGAGCTGAGCCAGGACCTGACTCGTCCCGGAATGAGGATCGAGGACGAGTGAGCTGACCTCCTCGGGGGGCTTCCGCAGCAGGAGCAGGACGCTGTCGACCGGCCCCAGGGCCCCGACGCAGGCGTCGGACACGGTCACGAGCTCCGGGTGCCGCAGGAGCTCGACGACGGGCACGAGCCCCACGTCGACCTCGCCGGCCGCGAGTTTCCGGGCCGCGATCGCCGGCGGGTCCGAGATCAGCGTGACTTCGGGAGCCGCGCCCAGACCGCGAACGAGCGGCAAGGCGTTGAGGTAGGAAACGACCCCGAGACGCAGCGTCCCGGGGTCTTCGCGCGGATCGTCCACGAGAGTCCTAGTTACCGACGATCCACTCGGACTCGACCTTCCCGAGCGGCTTGTAGTTGCAGACCATCTTCACGCTGAATTCACCAGAGAAGTTCTTCTTCGCCGACATCGTCTTCGGGAACCACATGTTGTCGGTGGTCTCGTTGAGATCCGCGGTCTCCGGCGAGCGCATCTTGTCGCGCACGACGACCGGGCCGTCCTTGCCCTTGCGAATCTGGACGTCCGGCAGATAGACCCCGAGCATGCTGCGGGCGTACTCCTCCCCACCCGAACCGAAGAGCTTGACGTCCTTGCCGGTGATCACGATCAGGCTCTTGCCCTTCTCCTTGCGCGTCTCACTCTTGAAGTGGAAGACGAAACCACCGTCACCAGCGCCGCCCATCTTCCAGGTGTTGAGCTGACCGACCAGGATTTCCTTCGCGCGGGCGCGGCCCTTGCGAATCCACAGCGTCTGTCGCTTCATGCCCTTGCCGCGGGCGATGTACCCCTCATGGAAATTGTGGACGCCGGCCACGACCCACATCGGTGAATCGACCGCCTGCATGAGGTCGTAGTAGTAGCTGTCATCGGCGGCGCTGCCGTGAGCGATCATCGCGGACGGCTTCGAGTTGGCCTTGTAGTCGAACTTCAACGGCGCGATCGGACCGTCGTACGGACGGGTCCGCAGCGCACGACCGTTGGCGTCGATCTTGAATTCGTAGAAGAGGCCCTTCAGCGTGATGTACTTCGACATCGGCTGGCACTTGGTCTTCTTGCCCTTGCCGGTGGTGATGAAGTCGACGCCAAAGTCGTTGAACGAACCGTTGCCGTTCGCGTCGTGGATTTCGATCTTCTCGCCGCGCACCTTGCCGCTGGCAACGGTGGCGCCACGGAACAGCAGCGTCTTCAAGCCACCGGTGCTCCGCAGTCTGAAGCCGTTGAACGTGTAGGTAGTGGGTTTCTCCATCATCCAGTGCCAGACGGAGCCGGTGGACCCGTCGAGGTACCTGATCTTCTTGAACTCCCGGATCTTGGCCTTCACGCCGGCCTTGAGCCGGATCGGCTTGCCCTTGCCCTTACCACCGGGGTGGAGGAAGAGCTTGCCGTTGTCATTCGCGATGACCGTGTCGCCGGGGAGCAGAGGCACCGGCTGGGTCTGGCCCTTCTGGATCTGGACGAAATTCCAGTCAAACCAGTGGGCGTTGGCACGGAAGTACGAGGTGTCGACCGGTACGGGCCGCCTGGCCTTGCCGACCTTGAGCCCCGTCACCTCAGCCCACGCCATCTCGGCACCCGGGTGCTGGTTGGGCATCGGAGGCATCTTGACGCCAGGGTCCATGCCTTCGCCGGTCGCGCCGCCGCCACCGACCTTCGCCGCCTTGGCGGTCGCCTCGGCAACGGACTCGTCATACTTCTTCTTCGACTCGACGAGTGGGACGTTGATGTCGACGAACTCCTCGCGGATGCGTCCGTCGCGCGCGGCCCCCTTGATGCCGTTGGCCATGTTCCACTCGGCGATCTTGTCGGCCGCGTGGCCGGACGACGTGAGCGATTGACCGAGCTTGTAGTAGTAGAGCACGTCGTACCAGTCGGGGATCTTCTTCGCCATGTTGGCGAGGATCGTGTACGCGTCCGCGGCCCAGTACGCGTCGTCTGCAATCTTCGCCTTCTCGGCGATGGTCACCCACGACTTCGAGTTCTCACGGATTGCCGCCTCCGATGGGTTCTTCAGCGCGGCCTGGTACGGATCCCACGCCGCCGCCCGGATGGTGATGAGGTCGAGCTTTGCCTGCAGCTGCTCCTTCTTGAGCCCTCTGAGCCACGGCACCCGATCGACGAGCCACTTCTGGCGAGTCCCGTAGGACTTGTTGATGATCGCCAGCGTCTCGAGGACCTGCATGTAGTAATCGCTGTTCGCCTTGGCTTCCTCGCCCTTGAGCGCAGCCTGGCACCAGTAGCGCTCCCAGTTGGTGAACGCGTAGTCGATGTGCTTACGGTTGTTCTCGACCAGGGTCTTTTGCTTCGCGAAGTCGTCGGCCTTGACCGCGTTCGCGAAGGCAGTCATGAAGGAGGGCCAGTCGGCCATCTGGGCTGGCACGGCGGCAGCCGCAAACGCCGTGATCACGACGGCGAAAGTGAACCTGCGCATAGGTCGGTTTCCTGGGTCTTGAGGTCCGGGGCGCGTCCTCTTCCTCGAAGATGGCGTGGGGGAATCCCCCCATCAGTCTATACGGACGTTGGGGCGCCGGAGCAACCCGGAGATGGTTCAGGACGGAATTGGAGACCGAAAACACGCCGCCACCGCCTCGGCCGCACGTACCCCGTCCACGGCCGCCGAGACGATCCCCCCGGCGTAACCCGCGCCCTCACCGACCGGATACAGCCCGTGCACGGTCAGGCTTTCGAGCGACACCGGGTCACGCACGATCCGGACGGGGGAGCTGGACCGCGATTCCGGACCCACCAGAAGGGCGTCCGGATGCAGGAACCCCCGCATCTGGTGCTCCATCCCGTGAACCGCCTCGCGCATCAGGCGATCGACCGCGGGGGGCACCGTCTCCCGCACGGGCGCCGGCACGATCCCCGTTCGGCATGAGGTCTCCGGCAGCGACGCGGATGGGCGGTCTTCGAGCCAGTCGAGCAACCGTTGCCCCGGGACACCGAGGCCGTAGCCACCCAGCTCCGCGCTCCGGGCCTCGCAAGCCGCCTGCCACTCGAGCCCGGCCAACGGACCCTCGCCCGGAAACGTCGAGGGCTCCAGGGTCGTGACGAGACCGGAGTTGGCGAACCCCGTCGCCTTTCCCGACCAGGACATGCCGTTGGTGTTCATGTGCTCGAGGTCGGACACGGCCGGGATGATCTCACCCCCCGGACACATGCAGAACGAGAACACGTTCGTGTCCCCGGCCCGCACCGAGAGGCGATAGTCCGCCGGACCCACCTGGGGATGCCCGGCCAACGCCCCCCAGACCGCTCCGTCGATGAAGTCCTGCGGATGCTCGACCCGGAACCCCAGCTGAAACGGCTTCCGCTCCAGCTGAACCCCGTCAGCCAGGAGAGCAGCGTAGAAGTCGCGCGCGCTGTGTCCGGGCGCGAGCACACAAACCGTTGCCGGCACCTCCCCGTCGGAGGTCCGAACGGCTCGGAGTCGGCGGTCGCGGATCCGCAGTCCCAAGGCACGACACCGGAACCGCAGTGTCCCGCCCCGCGCGAGGATCTCCTGACGGATCCGACCCACCACGGTGCGGACGCGATCCGAACCGAGATGGGGGCGGTAGTCCCAACCGACCGAGGCGATGCCGCTCATCTCCCGAAACTCCAGGACCACTCGGCGGGCCCGCGCGTCCTTCGATCGCGACGTGAGCTTGCCATCGCTGAACGTCCCGGCTCCACCCTCGCCGTAAAGGTAGTTGCTCTCCGGGTCGAGGATGCCGTCGCGGTTGAGGTCCCGGATGCGTTGGACCCGCCGGTTCATCTTGTCGCCGCGCTCGAGGACGATCGGCCGGTAACCCGCACGCGCCAGCCACAACGCAGCGAACAACCCCCCCGGCCCCGATCCGATGACGACGGGAGGATGCTCGAGTGGAGTCTCCCCCGAGGGGGTCTCGCCTTCCGTCGCAGGCACCGGCTCGCCCTCGAGGTGAACGTCGATCGTGAAGGCGAACACGGGGGTCCGCCGACGACGGTCGAGCGACCGGCGGATGATCTCGATGGACGCGACGTCGGCATCCGCGACCCCGGCCCGCGCGAGCGCCTTGGCGCGGATCTCGTCGGCCGGCGTCCCCACGGCCACGCGTAGCTCCGATACCCGGATGGGCATGTCGGAGAGTCTACGGCTTTTGAGAGTCGTGGTAGCGCGTGGCGCTGCGCTTCAGGAAACGCCGTTCCCCGTCGGTGAGGCTCGGCATCCCTTCCTGATTGATCTTCGCGAGGATGCGGTCCAGCTCGCGCTCGTCGGACACTTCCTTCTCGATCCGCGCGACATCCTTCCTCCGGCGCGTGTTCTCTTGCATCCGCATCAAACGGGGCTGCACCAGTCGCGGCCAGCCGAACGCATAGATGAAGCCACCGAGCGCGCCCATCAGGTGGGCCTGCCACGCCACGCACGTCGCCGAACCTGCGGGCGCGACACCACCGCCGAGCGCCGTCAGGATGTCGAGGGCCAGGAAGGCGCCGGCGACGAACTTCAGTCGCGCGACGAAGAAGAAGAGGTTCAGCTCGAGGTTGGGAAACAGGCACCACGCCACGATCCACACACCGTTGACGCCACCCGAGATCCCGACGACGTAGCGGCCTTCGATGCCGGGTAGAAAGACACCGAGCGCCCCGACCGCGCCACAACCGATGCAGACCGCCGCCAGACGCTTGCCCCCCAGCGACGGCGCGAGGATGCGACCGACCAGGAACAGGCCGAGCAGGTTCAGGAGGAGGTGCGTCGCCCCCGCGTGGACGAACTGATAGGTGACGATTTCCCAGAGGTAGCCGCGACTGAGGTTCTCGGACGACACGCCGAACCAGCGTCCGAACCACCCGGGGTCCACGAGCTTGACGGCCACCAGCAGGACTTCGAGGACCCAGCACCCGGCGACGATGCCCAGGAGCCAGAACAAGAAGTTGGCCCCCTGGCCCGGTCTCTTGAACGGTCCCTCTTCGAAGTCATAGCGGCGGTCACTCCACGCCATGGTCTTTGCAGATCCCGGCCTCTCCGGGAGCATCCTCCGTCTGGTAGCAGTGCTCGTTCAACACTCCGATATACGGCAGGTTGCGATAGCGGTCAGCATAATCCAGGCCATATCCGACGACGAAGAAGTCCTCGACGTGGAATCCGACCCAGTCCGCCTCCAGCTCCACGACCCGGCGCGCCTTCTTGTCGAGGAGAACGCAGGTCTTGACGTCCTTTACGCTCTGCTCGGACCGCAGCTTGTGCACGACCGCGGCCAAAGTCCGCCCGGTGTCCAGGATATCATCGACCACCACGACGGTTTTTCCGCTGAGATCCTCGTCCGGAAACACCTTCAACTCGACGCCCCGCGATGTCGTCCCGTCGCCGTAGGACGAGACCCACGCGAAATCGACGCGAATGTGGCTCGCGACGTTGCGGATCAGGTCTGCGAAGAAAATCACGCTGCCCTTGAGCAACGCGAGGAGGACGACGTCCTCTCCGGCCATGTCCTGGGTAATGGTCTGGCCGAGCTCCCGGACGCGCTTCCGGATCTGCTCCTCCGGGTAGAGGACCTGCTTGATATCGCTGTGCATGGGAGGGCTCCGGGACGGGTGCCCATCGTAACCAAGATCCTGCGATGGGACCGTCGCCGGCGGCACGTTGCGACCCGGCCCCGACACTGGCAGGATGCCCGCGGTGGCCCAGCTCATCGACGGAAAGGCGATCGCGGCGGGGATCCGGCGCGAGGCAGAGCGTGAAGTGCAGGCGCTCAGAAACCTGGGAGTCGTCCCGTCACTGGTCGCCGTCGAGGTCGGCCACGACGCAGCGTCCGAGCTCTACCTGCGGCGCCAGGAGCGGAGCTGCCAGCGGCTCGAGATCGCGTACCAACGGCTCCGCCTTCCCGCCGACACCACCGAGGTCGCGCTGCGGCGGGAGATCGGACACCTCAACCGCCGCGAGGACGTCACCGGCGTCATCCTCCAGGTTCCGTTGCCTTCGCAGATCAACCCGCGCGTGGTCCGCCGCGACCTCGCGCCCGAGAAGGACGTCGAGGGCGTCAATCCCCAGAACCTCGGTTCGCTCCTGTCCGGACACCCGAGCCTCGTTCCCTGCACCGCGGCCGCTGCCCTGGCCTGCATCGAGTCCACCGGTCTCGACCTCCGAGGCGCCGACGCGGTGGTCGTCGGACATAGTGAGACCGTTGGCAAACCGATCGCGATCCTGCTCATGGAGCGCCTGGCCACCGTCACGACTTGCCACCACGGCACACGTGACGTCGCAAGCCACACCCGGTGCGCCGACCTCGTCGTCGTCGCGGTTGGAAGACCAGGACTCATCACCGCGGACATGATCAAGGACGGCGCCGTCGTGATCGACATCGGCATCAACGAGATCGAGCGCGACGGCGAGACCCTGGTCGTCGGTGACGTGGCGCCGAACGTGGTGAACGTCGCGGGGTGGCTCACCCCCGTCCCCGGTGGCGTGGGTCCGGTGACGGTCGCCATGCTGCTACGCAACACGGCGCGCGCGCTGGCGCGCCAGGGTCCGCTGGCGGGCTGAGAGGGAGCGCGAACCTCCCGGTCCCGCTCTGGTCTTTCTTGGGAGCGCGGACCTCCAGGTCCGCTCTGGCTTCTTTCGGGAGCGCGGACCTCCAGGTCCGCTCTGGCGGCGAAGCCGGATCCCGCCCCGGAGCGGACCTGGAGGTCCGCGCTCCCGGCAGAGCGGATTGATTCACAGCCTCTGGAGGTCCGCGCTCCCGCCGGATCCTGAGATCAGCGCTCCCGTTCAGAGCGTTCGCGACAGTACGAAACCGCCCAGGGCATCGAGCGGAGCGTAGGCATCGTCGTCGACTGCGGCGCGAACCGCGCTCAGGCCCGCGTTCACGTGGTCGCGAGCGCGGGTGAGGGCGTCGTCGAGGACCTGGTGGCGGCGCAGAAGATCGCCGATGGCGAACACGTCGTCCTCGTTCACGACGCCTTCGGTGATCACGCGATCGAACGTACCGCGCGGTTGGTCTTCGAGGCGCTGGCGCAGGAGGATCAGCGGGAGCGTCATCTTGCCGCCGACGAGGTCGGTGCCGAGCGACTTGCCGACTTCGGATTCGTCCCCGACGAGGTCGAGGACATCGTCGGTAATCTGGAAGGCGAGCCCGAGCTCGCGACCGAAGACGCCGAAAGCGCCGACCTTGCCCTGATCGCAGTTTGCAAGCCAGGCCGCGAGCTCGCAGCCACGGGCGTAGAGCTCGGCCGTCTTGGCGTCGATGATCCGGTAGTACGTCGCCTCGGAGAGCGTGGGATCGTGCGAACGTCGGTTCTGGAGGATCTCGCCCTCGCACACGGTGCTGAGCGCGGACGTCAGCGTCACCATCGACCGCTCGTCGCTCATCGAGGCGAGGAGCCGGATGGCCCGCGCGAAGATGATGTCGCCAAGCAGGACCGCATCGTGGCGATTCCAGCGTGCCTTCACCGTGCGCCGCTTGCGCCGGAGATCCGCGTCGTCGATGACGTCGTCATGGACCAGGGTCGCGAGGTGGATCATCTCCACGACCGCCGCGAGGCGGGTGTGGGCCGGGACCGCGGCGCCGGCAGCCCGGGCCACCAGAAGGACCATGGCCGGCCGCATGCGCTTCCCACCGTGGCCTGAAGCGCACGCTGCCATCTCGGCGATCTCGGGCGTCTCCGAGTGGAGAGCGCCGACGATCTCCGACTCGACCCCGGCGAGGTCGGGGGTGATCGCGCGGTAGAGATCCTGGAGGGTGGGAGACTGGCTCATGGCTTGGTGTCACCCCCCGGTTTTCCGGCGGGGAAAAAGCGTCGGAAACCCTGATCCCGAAAGGGCTGAGGAACGATATCAGGGCCGGATATGAGGGTCAACGAGACCCTGTGCCGCGGCGCAGGAGGACGCGGGCACGTTGGAGATCCTCCGGAGCGTTGACGTTCAGGAGGACGTCCCCGGGAACCAGGTCCGGGTAGATGCGATCGAATGGAACGTGGCTGCACGCGACGCCGTCGCGCCAGGAGTCCATGCGCCGGGCCCCGGCATCCAGGGCATCCCGGACGACGGGTGCGAGATCCGATGCGACCAGGGCCGGAAGGGGTTCCACCCGGTCGTCGACTTCCAACAGGACGGCCTCGACCCCCTTGCCGTGAGCGAGCAGAGCGTCCCCGAGGTCGGCCGGAAGCAAAGGCGCGTCGCACGGGACGACGAGGAGCCAGGGGGTCTCGCATGCCGCGAGCAACGCCGCGAGGGACGCGAGCGGCCCAGCATCAGCGACACAATCGGGTACCCAGGGATGGCCCATGTCCCGGCCCGGCCCGTCCGGTCGCGTCCCGACGAGAACCGGGACTCCCGGCGGTGCGAGACGGCGAATCTGGTGCTCCAGTAGCGAGTGTTCGTCCAGCTCCAACGACGCCTTGTCCCGACCCATGCGCCGGCTGCGGCCCCCGGCCAGGACCCCCAGCGTCCAAGCGGGCGCGACGCGCGTGCTCACGGCGCTCCAGTGGCGTCGCCGGAGTCGGTGGAACCGGGCGTGGACGCGTCCAGCAGACGCACCGTCACGACGATCTCTCGCGCCGGTGAGCCACCTCGAAGAGCGGACACCAACCCCACGACGGTGCCGCCCAAGATGTCGTGGAGGAACTCCTTCAACGGAAGGGGTGTACCGTCGACGGACACCTCGACCGCGTGGCGCACACCACGGTCCGTCACCTGGCCGCCTCCCGCGCGCGGGCGGTCGCCGGCCTCATGCCCGGCCGGCGCCGCGCTCAAGACCCCCGCTTCCCCGTAGAGGAACTCGATGCCTTTTCGGCGTCGTCGTTCTCGTCCTGTTCGCGCTTGTTGTTCTCGATCTGATCGCGCTTGTCGTTCTCCAACCCCGGCGGGGCCTCCTCGTCGGAACCCTTGACGCCCTTCTTGAACTCGGTGAACGACCGGCCCATGTTTCGGGCGACTCCGGGGAGCTTGGCGCCGAAGAGGATGAGAACGACCAGCAGGATGACCCAGATCTCCATCCCACCGGGCAGGAAGAAGGCGAGATATGTGGGCGTGGTCATCGGCAAAGCGGGTCCTTTCTGGAGCCCTCAGTGTATCAAAGGGCGCCGCGGCTTCCCCGTCGAGGCCAAGAGCCCGAGATACCGTCCTCAGGGGAACTCACCCCCCGGCCTTGAATGTGTCACGGTGCGCCGTCCACCACCGCTCCCAGGCCGCCTTGTCATCGCCGTGGTCCTGGCCGGTGAGCCGCTTCAGGTTCTCCAGCGCGCTGGCACGGGTCGACTCACGCTCGGAATCGAGGCCGCGAATGAGGAGGTCGACGGCCGTCCGGATCTGCTCCGGCTGCTCCGGCGCGGGACCCCCGCTTCGGTTGCGCGCACCATCGATGAGGCGCCGGAGCAGCCCGCGCACCTCGTTCTTGTCCCGGACGATGCCCGCGAAATAGAGGAAGAGGAACCCGACGAAGAAACGCGCCACACCACCGGCCCCGCCGAGCAGCCGCGACAACCACGCGTAGCCGGTGAACTCCGGAACGAGCGGCGCGAAGATCAGCCAGAAACCGAGGATGATGAGGAAGGTCACCGACCAGTTGGTCAGCTTCGTTTCCAGCGCCTGGGCCTGGGTAGGCGAGGTGCGAGGATCTGATGCCATGGCGCGCAGCTCCGTCAGGACCGGCGTTCGATGCGAGCGCCGAGCGCCCGCAGCCGTTCGTCGATGCGCTCGTAGCCCCGGTCGACCTGGTGCGCGTTCATGATCTCGGACCGCCCGTCCGCCGCGAGCGCGGCCCCGACGAGCGCCATGCCGGCCCGAATGTCCGGCGACGCGATCGTTGCGCCGTGCAGCTCGGATGGCCCGACGACCAGCGCGCGATGCGGATCGCACAGGACGACGCGCCCCCCCATCGAGATCACCCGGTCGACGAAGAACAGGCGGCTCTCGAACATCTTCTCGTGGATCAGGACCGTGCCGCGTGACTGCGTCGCGAGGACGAGCGCGATCGACGTGAGGTCCGCCGGGAAACCGGGCCACGGCGCATCGTCCACCTTGGGCACGGCGCCGTGGAGATCCTCCTGGATCACCAGATCCTGTTCGCCAGGAACGATGAGGTCTTCGCCATCGAGGTTGGTCTCGACCCCGAGACGCGCGAACACCATGCGGATCATCCGCAGGTGATCCGGCACGGCACCCGGGATACGCAGCTCGCCCCCGGTCATCGCGGCGAGTGCGATGAACGACCCGATCTCGATGTGGTCGGGAGAGATCGCATGCCGGACGGGGCGTAGATCGTCGGTGCCCTCCACCTCGAGGCAGTTGGTGCCGATACCGGCGATCGCGGCACCCATGCCCTCGAGCAGGCGGCACAGCCCCTGGACGTGCGGCTCACTCGCCGCGTTCATGATGCGCGTCGACCCCTCCGCGACCGCTGCCGCCATGACGGCATTCTCGGTGGCCATGACGCTGGCCTCGTCGAGAAACACGTCCGTTCCCCTGAATCGGCCGTCGAGCGTGAGGCGGTACGCGTTGGACGTCGTCTCCACGTTGGCGCCGAGCGCCTTCAGCGCGAGCAAGTGAGTATCGACCCGGCGGCGGCCGATGCGATCGCCGCCGGGACGCGGCAACACGGCCTTCCCGGTGCGGTGAAGCAGCGCCGGCGCGACGAGAAACGACCCTCGGATCTGCTCCGACAACGCCGCGTCCGGGTCGCGATCGGAGAGATCCGATGCGTCGAGGGACACCGTGTGCTCGTCCTCGTATCCCACGCGGACTCCGAGCCGCGAGCACAGCTCGATCATGGTCGACACGTCCTGGATGCGCGGAAGACGCTCCAGCACGATCTCGCCCGGGACCAGTAGCGACGCCGCCAGCGTCGGTAGCGCCTCATTCTTGTTCCCGGCCACCTCGACAGTCCCCGAGACGGGAATCCCGCCTTCGACGACAAAGCGACCGCCCTCGCCGGTACGTGTCACGGCGCGGCCCTCCCCAGTCATTTCGTGGCGTCGCAACCGTGGGTCGCGACGCGGTTCAACCATGCCCTCTTCGCGGACGCACGCGCCCGCCGCGCCCATCGTATCACCCGAGTCGGCGACCCATGCGCTTCTCGGGAGCGCGGACCTCCAGGTCCGCTCCGGGTCGGTGGGAGCGCGGACCTCCAGGTCCGCTCCGGGTCGGTGGGAGCGCGGACCTCCAGAGGCTGTGAATCAATCGGCTCCGAGGCGAGCGAAGCGCCCACAGCGGCGCTGGCAAGGAAGGCGAAGCGAGCGGGGCAGTCCCCGTGAGCTGAGCCTGACGCAGTCCAGCGTCGCTCTGGGCC
>NZBC01000163.1 GCA_002687715.1 Planctomycetota bacterium
GCGATCCAGGCGAAAGTCCTCATTTCGGAGGGTCTCCTCAGGCGAACACGTTGGTTCGTCCAGATGGGAAAGATGATCGTCTTCTGCCGATCGTTGATGTGTGCAATCGGCCTCTTACCCTGAATCCCGGCGCCAGGTCGGTTTCGGAGGGTCGAATCCCATAAAACGACTCAGTTTGACACAATCTGCCCATGGCACGCGGAGACGAGACCTGCTGGACGATGGTCCAGGACGCCGCCGGTGGCGATCGTGGCGCCCGCAGCGTCTTCGCGCGGACTTATCTCGACGTCGTGAAGGCCTATCTCCGCGTGCGGTGGCGGGGGAGCCTCCTGGCCGATCGCCTCGACGACGCGGTGCAGGACGTCTTCATGGACTGTTTTCGCGCCCAGGGCGCCCTGGGCCGAGTGGATCGGGACCACCGAGCCGGCTTCCGGACCTTCCTCTACGGCGTCGTACGCAACGTCGCGCTGCGACACGAGGAGCGAGCGGTGAAACGCCGCGAAGCCCCGCCCTCCAGCTTCAGCACGGACGCCGTCCCGGCCGAGGTGGACCCCCTCTCGCGGGTGTGGGACAAGGCCTGGGCGCGGGCTCTCATCGCCCGCGCGGCTGCTCGCCAGAGGGAGTGGGCCGAGCGTGACGGCGAACCCGGCCGCCGCCGGATCGAGCTGCTGAAGCTGCGGTTTCGCGAAGGCCTGCCCATTCGTGACATCGCCGATCAATGGGCCATCGACTCGACCCAGCTTCACGGCGAGTACCGCAGGGCACGCGAGGAGTTCAAACGTGCGCTGCGGGAAGAGGTCGCCTACCACAACCCGGGGGCGCCAGCCGCGGTCGAGAAGGAGTGTGAGGACTTGCTCGCGCTGCTGAGGGGATAGGGCCCGACCAACCGGCTCGGTGGATTCCCCGGTCCCCATGGGAAGCCACCGCCGTGACTGTGCGGGCTAGGGGTTCATCACCATCAGCTGCCACACGACGCCACCGAAGTCCGCCGTTCCTCCGCCCATCATCGCCGTGCGAACGAACGGGCCATCGCCTTCGATCTTGCGCTTGTTCTTGGGCGAGACCTTCCAGCCCTTCCGAGCGTAGCGGGTCGTGACCCGGTGGATCGGGCGCTTGATGGCGTTGATGCGGACGTCGTAGACCGTGTACGACGAGAAAGACGGATGGTAGGCGACCACGCGTCGCCTCGACGTGCCGTCCGTCGTCGCGCGAATCTCCACCAGGTAGGCGAGGAGCTTCGTCTTCTTGTCGTACACCAACAGCGCGCTGCGGCCTTCGACGCTCTTCACCTCGTGCGTGCGCTCGAGCGGGGTGCGTTGAAGCCGGTTCGTTCTGAACGGGAGCGCGCTGCCCAGGCGGCGGAGTTTCGCGAATGGAACGTCGGCGGCCCAGAGTGGCCGGTACGGTTTGTCGCCGAACGCGTCGGTGTCGTTGCCGTCGTGGGTCGGCCCCGGCGGCACGTTGAGCAGCCTGAGAACGGCGTAGAGGTCTCCGTCGCGCAGCCACGACGCCTTCTTGTGCGTCGCTTCTCGGAGGAATGGACCCGAGCCGGTGACCATCTCGCCCTTGGAGGTTGCGTTCCAGACGCTGCGGACGAATCGGGTGCTCAACGTGTGCGTCGGGTCGCCCAGGTCGCCGGGCTTGAGATCGGTGATCGTGTATGCGGTGAAGGACGGGTGGTAGCGGACCCAGCGCTTCAGCGAGACGGTTCGGCCGCGGCGGCGGTACTCGACGACGAACGCGAGTCGGCGGGTCGGCCGGTCGTAGACGAAGAGCGTGGCCTGGTCGGACGCCTGCACGACCTCGTACCGCTTGAAGAAGGTCTCGAACTCGGCCTCCTTGCGCTCGAGCCGCAGCTCCTTGAACGGGTACTTGTCGCGGAGCGACTCGACCGCGTTGAACCGCGTCCGTCCCAGCCACGCGGGTCGGTACGGATCGTGCCGGTCTTCGAACCCCTCCAGCTTCTTCCGCTCGTGATGGGTCATCGGCTCCCGCGGGGACCGGCGTTGCGCCGGCGCCACGGCCACGACCAGGAGGAGCACAACGATGCTGATCGACTTCATGTCTTCCCTCGAAACCCTGGACGAGCGGGAAACCTGCCGATTTCTCGACTCTCCGTATGGGAGATGAAGTCTCATTCTCCCGCTCCCGGTCACCGAGGTGGTAACGAAGTTGCCGATGGGACGGCCCGGCTTTACGCTCGCGACGAGACGATTCCGAGAGGCGGAGTCATAAGCTCCGGTTTCACAGCAATTTGCGACTCTGGTGAGCCAGGCGGCGTCTCGGTATGATGCTTGCGAGTCAAGCACCGCGAGACCGCCGGGGTCCCCTTTCCCGTCCACGAGCCTGAGCCACCTTTTTTCCCAGACTCCCCGGCAACACAGGATCTGTAATCCATGCCCAAGCTCGTCATTACCGAGGACGGCGGGACGCGGGAGTTCGGCCTGACCGATGGTTGCACTCTGGGACGCACGTCCCATAACGACATCGCGTTGAAGGTCGCCGAAGCGTCGCGCCATCACTGCAAGTTCATCGAAGAGAAGGGTTCCTGGCACGTCGAGGATCTGGGGTCCAGCAACGGAACCCAGGTGAACGGCCGCAAGGTATCCAAGTTCGAACTCCAAGACGGCGACGTCATCCAGATCGGCAACGTGTCGCTCCGCTTCCTCGACATGGAAGTGGAGAGCAGCGAACCCGATGTGGAATGGGGCGAGGACGAGATCTCGCTGGATGACGAGCACTTTCTCGTCCTTGGCGGAGCCAAACGCGAGGGCGAGGTGGTCAAGCTGCCCGACGGCCGGATCACCATCGGTCGCAACGCCAAGCACCCGATCGTCCTCAAGGACAAGTCGGTGTCGGGCGACCACGCTGAGATTGTGCGCGATGGCGCCACGGTGACGGTCAAGGACCTGGGCTCCAGCAACGGCATCTACGTCGATGGACGCAAGGTGACGGAGATGGAGCTTCGGTCTGGAGACGTCGTCCGGTTCGGCGCCATTCCGTGCACGTACGGGTTAGGGGACCCCGCGGACTTTTCCGCCCCGACCGAGAGCGTCCTCACCGAGGACCAGAGCGGTGCGTTCACCCGCGTCATGCAGGTGGCCGAGATGGGCGAGGGTGACACGAGCTTTGAGCTGCACGACCGACCGAAGCAGAAGGAGGGGCTCTGGAATCTCGTCGCCGTGGTGATGATCCTCATCCTGGGCGCGAGCGCCTTCTTCGTCATGACGTGGGAGGGCTCCGGCGGTGGCAGCGGCGGAGGCAACGCCTACAACACCAGCAACATCATCCCCGAGGAAGGCTGGTCTTTCGAACTGCCCGAGGACGACGAAGCCGACGCGGAAGCACTCGCCGAATACTCCTGGGACAAGTACGACACCGGCGATCCGGGCAGCATCGATCTCGTCAGCGATACGGTGCTCGGCGGTGCGTTCGCGTGCCAGCTCGAGCGGCAGGACCCCAAGGGGCCGCCTACGTTGTTCACCCTCGCCAAGTCGCTTTCGGTATCGTCGGGATCGGCGTACCGGATCTCGGCGTATCACTTCGATGCGACGACCGCGATCCCCGTCGTGGGCGTGGTCTGGCTCGGTGAGGTTTCGGACGGCGGGGGGGGCGAGGAGATCGCTCGCGACATCGTCTGGGGCGGCGGAGGCGGCGACGACTGGACCGAGCTGGGTGGCGTGGTCATCGCGCCGGAAGGAGCCCATCGTGCACAGGTCGCGGTCGGCATCGCAAACACTGGCAGCGTCTACTTCGACGACGTCACGTTCGAGCTGGGGGATGCGCCAGCTGGTCGCGTTATCGAGCACGACGGATTCCGTTGCATGCTCAGCCCGCAGGGCAGCGTGAAGTTGTCGCGCTACGGGCGCATCATCATCGACGGCATGGGCCTGGCGGTGGGGACGGGAGACGATCGCGCGGACCAGGAGTCCCTCATGATCGTCGATTCCAACGGTCCGGCCGGTGCCGTGTCCGGGAGCCTTCGCGGCGGCATCGGCGAGCTGCTCGTCCAGCAGACAAAGACCGACGGGAAGCTCTCGGTCACGCTCCGAGGCAGCGCCGTCCCCGGGGCCGTGTCGCTGCGGCTCCCGGTGGCAGGGCGCGAAGGGTCGGCGGTGCAGGTCACGGTCATCGACGGCGAAGGTGGGCGTCGTCATGTTCAGCCGTTCGACCAGACGGAAGCTGACGCGCTCATCATCGGCACTGGAACCGACCGCGTGCGGATCGACTTCCGTACGGGTGACGCGAAGGCCCGCGTCAAGGCTGCGTTCACCGTCAAGAGCGACGGCGCCGCAGCCGAGGTCGTCGTCGCCGTCGCGGGGATGGAATCGATCACCTGCGACTTCAAGCTCAGCTTCGCCGCGGAAGAGCAATCAGCGCGGGCCCTGGTCAACGGCGCTCGTAACGCCGAGCGCAAGCAGGAGCTGGGTCGCGCCATTCAGCTCTGTGAGCAGGTCATCGCACGCTACCCGTTCGAGGAGAGCCTCGAACGCGAAGCGAGTACGTTGCGGGAGGGGCTTTTGGGTGGCGGCCGCGAGAAGCTCCAGTCGCTTGCCACTCGCCTCGAAGACGCGGTGTTCTTCCGCGACCTCATGACGCGGCCGAAGCTCGCTTCGGATATCGATGCGGAGCTGGAGCGCTACGGTGGCACCAGCCTCGAGAAGGGGCTGAAGGACCTCCAGGCCAAGCACTCGAAACAGCAGGAAGTGTGGGATCTCCCGCGGCGCGAGCGCGAAGCGGAGCGCACGTTCCTTCGCGGGAAGGACTACATGCAAGGCGACAAGCGGCGGCTCGCGCTCCTCTTCTTCCAGTCGGTCGTCCAGCGGTTCCCTGATTCGGACGAGGCCGACCAGGCCAAGGCGTACATCACGCGCCTCGGCAAGACGTCGTCCGGGAGCGAGGACAAGTAATGGCACTGCAAGTCGGAATCGACCTCGGCTCGCGCGCCCTCAAGGTCATCGCGGGACGGGCCAAGGGTCCCATCTTCGAGCTCCATCGCGCGTTTACGGTACCCGTCGCGATGGATGGCGAAGTCGAAGCCGGCATCCTCGACGCGCTCGGCGCGTTGAAAGCCGAGCTGGGCAAGGCGCCGGGCGCGCGCTTCGGCGTGTCCGGCAAGGAGCTCATCATTCGTTACACCAAGGTGCCTCCGGTGCCGCTGTGGCGATTGAAGCTCCTCATGGACTTCGAAGTCCGTGAGATGGCAGAGCAGGCCGGCGACGAACTGGCCTGCGACTACAACATCGTCACCGTCCCTGGGTCGGAGGCCGACGACGAGACGGTGCTGGTGGCCGTGGTCAAGGAGCCGTTCCTCGCGGCGCGCCATCTGGCGATTACCGAATCGTGCGGCGAGCCGAAGGCCGCCATGCCGAACTCGCTCGCCTTGTTCAACGCATGGCTGCAAGCCGGTGCGCTGCACGAGGAGCAGTACGTGTTTCTGGTCGACCTCGGCGACCGCAACGTCGAGATCGTGCTGGAGAAGGACGGCGAGCTGCTCTTCGCGCGCAACATTGCCGCGGGCGGACGTCTTCTCACCGAGTCGGTCGGGCAGACCTTCGGAGTCGACCTCGAGCACGCCGAGCAGATCAAGGAGGACTTCGGGAACGTGACGCCGAAGGGCCTCGCGAGCTACACCTCTGGCAAGGAGGAGAAGGTTGCGAACGCGCTCATCGGTCCGGTCGGCCAGCTGTCCTCGATGATCCAATCGAGCCTCGCGTTCGCGCGATCGCAGACCGGGCTGCCCAACCTGCAGGTGGGGCGTATCCTGGTCTCGGGGGGTGGCGCGAACCTGCGCGGCTTGCCCGAGTACCTGCAGAGCATGTTCCACTGTCCGGTCGAGCGTTTCCAACCGGAGGGCGGGCTCGACCTTTCGAACCTGCCTGCCGCTGAGCTGGGTGAGTTCAACAAGGACCCGGGTCGTTTCGCATCGGCACTCGGTCTCGCAGTGTCGGGGTCGAAGGAGGACGCATTCATCGTCGACCTCGTCCCGGCGCCGGTGAAGAAGAAGCGTCACTTCCAGACGCGGACCGTGTTCTCCTGGGCCGCTGCGGCGGTCGCGGTCGTCTTCCTCGTCCTTCACTACATGGACCTGTCCAAGCAGGAGGACGTCTCGCGAAAGAAGGCGCGCGTGGCGCGAAGCAAGGCCAGCGCGGCAGTTCGAGACCGCAAGGACTACGAGAGCATCCAGTACGAGATCAACCGGCAGAACGAACAGCTCGTGGCGCTCGATGCGCTGTCGAAGCGCAGCTGGGCGGTCGCGCGGGCCATTCGGCTCATACAGCAGCATGTCCCGGGCGACACGTGGATCGAAGACATCCAACTGGTGGATCGCGTCGAGAGTGTCCCTCTCCCGAACGGCAAGAAGGGCAAGCGGTCACGACTCGTCGTGGACGTCGTAGGGGTCATGCTCAGCGTTAAGAGTCAGGGAGTGCAGTCCTTGACCGACATGTGCCAGGCGATCGAGAAGACGAATCCGGGTGTGAGCGCGCAGGTCGTCGCTCAGGGCAAGACCGAAGGGGCGGGCGCGAAACAGCTACGTTTCACCGTCGAAATCGACCCGTTCAGCGGCGAGCGCGAAGCGGAGGCGAAAGCCGCCGCCAAGTCCGCCGAGGACGAGGCAGGCAACTGAGAGCGGATCGATGAACGACATGTTTCAAGAGCACAAGAAGTTCCTGGTGACCCACGTCGCGGGTCTCCTGGTCTTCCTGATTCTGTGGCTGATCGTCGGTGCGATGTTCAACAGCGACATCGCTCGCAACAAGCGGAAAGAACGCACCTCCAAGCTCAAGGCAGCGCAGTCCGTGCCGAAGGGCGTGAGCATCCGCGAGCTGCGAGAAGCGAAGACGCGTCAGGACGACGCGATCAAGCGTCTGCGCGCCGCGGTCGAGCGCTCACCGGCCAGCGAATACACGCTGGCCGGTGTCTCCGATCCCGACCTGCACTACAACGCGATCACGCAGAAGATCCGCGACGAGGTCGTGGAGGAGTGCATGATCCGGAACGTCGAGTTCCTGGAAGCGGCCGAGGAGCTCGGACGTCCGACGAAGTTCCCGAAGCTGCCCCATGAGTTCGCGTGGTATCTGCGCGGGCTCGAGATGGTGCGTCAGGTGCTGGATCTGGTCGTGAAGGCGCACGAGGACGTCCTGCCCGAGGGCGTCGCGCGCATCGAGCGCATCAACATCAAGGCGCCCGGAAGGAAACGACGCAACCGCAGGGAGTTCCTCTCGTTCGTGCCCGTGGAGATCCAGATCGTGGGCCACCCGTCGTCGGTCGCCTACATCATCGAGGAGCTGACGCTTCGCAGGGAGGGGCAGGCTCAGATCGTGAAGAAGGCGCACCTGCGCAGCTTGGACGTTCCTCCCGGCCTCGGACGCCGCGGTCGCGCCCGATCCGACCCGCTGGACCAGGGTCGAGTCGAAGCGCGCATCGAACTGCACACCGTGCTCCTGGATGAGAAGGGCGCGCTCAGGAAGGCAAGTGCACGATGAACAAGGAACAGATCGCGTTTGGCCTGGCCGTCCTGCTGATGGGGTTGATGTACTTCGGCGGGGGAGACGGGGAGAGCCGCCGAGGCCGGCGACGCCGCGAAGCTCCGCGGGACGTCGAGGCGCAGGCCGCGAAAGCGCTCGCGGGTCACTTCCTGAAGGTCGACCCCGACACCGGCAAGATCGCCGACGATCAACTCGTGTGGAACGCGCAGAGTGTGAACTACTTCCTCGCGCCGCGCGAGACTCACGCGCTGCCGTTGCTGCCGCTTCTCGCGCCACCGCCGCCACGTCTGTACACGCCGGGGTTGCCGCTGGTGCTCGCGGTGGGCGGCGATGCCCAATCCGCACTACGGCACCAGCTGACGCCGGACACGTCGGTCAAGCTCGTCGCGGACCGCAGCGAGACGACGTTCCAGGCGGATCCGGCGACCGATCCCGGCGGGGGCGGGATCGATCCCGCCGGGGGCGGGACCGATCCGCTGGATACGGTCGATCCCGGGTCTTCGCTGGGAATGTCCCTCGGCGAGAAGCTGCGCCTGCGGGCGACCGAGCGGCTCGCGATGGAAAAGGCGAAGCGTGCGGCGAACATCGCCGAAGAGCAGCGCAAGCGGACGCTCGACCGTTTGCACTGGCCCAACGGCGACGTCTACTACGGGAAGATGTCGGTCCTGTCGAAGGATGACAACCGCTACGTCCTCGCCTTGCAGGTCCGCAACATCCGAGCCGACGCGAGCCTCTCCGAGGACCAGAAACGGAAGGCGCTGGAGAAGATCCGGTTCGTGTTCTTCAAGGACAAGGGGCGTGACGCCAGCCCGTCTCGCCAGAGGCTGGATGGCACCAACGTCGAGCGCATGGAGTTCGCGCCGAACGACAAGCTCGCTGCCTATCACGTCAAGAAGCTCCAGGCCGCCCCGGACGACCTCAAGGCCCAGTGGCTGCTGTCGACCATCGTGTGGGAGTCCGATCAGCTGGAGGTCTGCGCCGAGCATCTCGAGGAGATACTGAAACGGGGCCTCGTCAGCGAGAAGGTCTACATGCGGCTGTCCGACTGCTACCGCCGCTCCTACAGCTACGACGAGGAGCTGCGCGTGCTCCAGGACGCCCTCGCTCGCGAAGAGCTCAAGGCGTCAGTGCCGCTGCTCGGACGGCTGGGCCAGGTCTGCCTGACGTTGCGGCTCGAGACGAAGGCCGTCGAGGCCTTCGACAAGGCGCTCGAAGCGCAACCCGGCAACGCGCTCGCTCGCTACGGATACGGGCAGGCGCTGCTCCGCCGTGGTGAGCCCGTGCGGGCGATCGCGCATCTGCGCCAGGCCGTGACCGGCAGCGACATGGACGACGCGCAGAAGCTCGGGGTCCTCACCAGGCTGGGGGATGCGTATCTCGCGATCGGCAAGCTCCCGAATGCGCGCCGCAACTACAAGCTCGTCTCGGACACGGTGCCGACCCACATCGGCGCTGCCATCGGCACCATCGTGGTGACGTTCGCCGAAAGCGGTCCGCTGGCGGCGCAGGCCGTCGTCAAGCGGGCGCGGGAAGCGCATCCTCTGCACGGGATACTTGCTTATCTCGACGGCGTGTGCCTGCTTCGGATGGGTGAGTTCGTCAAGGCGAAGGACGCGCTCACGGTCTGCATGGAGCTCGATCCTCTGATCACCGCGTACGCGCGCACTGCGCTCTCCTACCTCATGGAGAAGGCCGGACAGGACGAGGCCGCGCTGGGCGAGGCCGACCAGGCGCTCATCGCGGATCCAGTCAATCTCGACGCCCGGTTGCAGAAGGCGCGCTGTCTCCTGAACGTCGGTGACTACGCCGGCGCGAAGAAGGAGTATCTCCGCGTGCTTGCGGGCCACCCCAACCGTGCGGACGTTCTCGTGGCGCTCGGTGACGCGGCGTTCCTCGCCGGAAACAACACCGATGCGGTCCGTTACTACGATCGGGCTTCGCTCGTCGAGCCGGGCTTTCCAGACCTGCACGGGCGCCGCCTCATTACCGAAGTCCGGCGGCGCGGGCGTGATCAGGCCGACGATCACATGAAGGTCATCGACGCTGCGAAGTCACGGGATCCGTACGTGCAGGCCGCGATGGCGTACTACCACTACGATCGTGGTAAGCCGCAGGAGACCCTGCAGAACATGCGCCGCATCGTGGAGAAGAAGGCCGGGTCGCCCGAGCTGATCGCCTATGCCACGAGCGTGGTCAGCCGAGTCGCCGACAACCTCAACAAGGTCCGGTGGCGCGACGACTTCAAGCGTGGCAGCTCCAAGTTGCTCCGCGGGTGGAAGCTCGAGAGAGGCGAGGGCATCCAGATCCGCGTCAAGAACGACGCCGTGAACGACACCGTGGTGTTCTCCGGGACGCAGAGGACGAAATCTGGCGCTCCGACAGTGCTCTACCAGGAGCGGTCGGGCCGTCTCTTCCACTCGTTCGTCATCGACCTCGACATGAAGCCGGAGGTCGGTTGCTGGAAGGGAATCGGTATCCTCGCGTTCAACCGCATGTCACGTCTGCCCGAGATGTACGACGGGATGCAGAAGCGCGACGGGGGCCGCCATCCGTACTACGGCGGGCAGATCGCGCTCTCGCCAGACGGCAAGCTCCAGTTCCGGTACCTCGACAAGGGGAAGATGAGCGACTGGGAGAGCCTCCCGGGCGTGACCTACAGCGGCGGTCCCGTGACCCTCGGGTTCGAACTCGCCGACTACAACAAGAGCGTCTTCCGCATCCTCGTCGATGGGACGCCACTCGTGACCCCGGTGCGTCTGCCCGGTCTCGGCCGCAGCTGGGGTCGCCAGATCGAGCTGCAGGTGTTCTGTCACGCGCTGCTCGAACGGCCATGCACCCTGAGCGCCGACAACGCGGTGATCGTCACCAAGAAGAAGGCCACCCAGAGGTAGCCATAATGAACACCCGACGTGACAGTGGTTTCACACTCATTGAGCTCCTCGTCGTGATGGCGATCATCACGACGCTGGTCGGTCTCGGGATCTGGGGCATCCCCAAGATGATCGGGAGAGGGGAGAAGGGCGCCGTGGAGAACTTCCTTCTCCAGCTCCACACCGCGATCGACTCCTACGCCACGAGCCCACGGAACGGGGACTTTCCGCCGACGAAGCTCGACGGAGATTCGTTCCCGGGCGTCGGGCAGCGTCGCAACGACGAGAACCTGGGGATCGAGTCGGTGGTCCTCTGCCTGACCCGAAGGGGGACCAAGTCCCGCTTCGAGCACGAGGACATCCCGTGGCCGGACGCCTTGGACAACCTCGACAACGACAAGACCCAGCTCGCGTTGTCGAGCATCGGCGAGACCCGCGATCTGTGGGAGATCTACGACCCCTGGGGCACGGCGATCGTCTACTTTCACCACCGTGACTACGCGGCGGTCGACGGGCTCGGGCTCGGGCGCGCCACGACAGAGGAGCAGAAAACGGTGCGTTGCAAGCCGTGGAAGAACGCCAAGACCAAAGGGTGGTACCGGCGTGACGGGTTCCAGCTGATCTCAGCGGGACCGGACCTGAAGTTCAACACGGACGACGACATCACCAACTTCCAGCGATGAACAGTCTCTCCAAAGCCGGCTTCACGATCATCGAGATCCTCGCGGTGATGGCAATCATCTCCATTCTCCTCGGGCTCTCCGCGGCTGCGTTGATGCGAGCTGGCGACGGACAGGCACTCGACGTCGCCGAGCGTCAGGTACGCGCCACCCTCGCGCGGGTGCGGTCGGCATCGCGTGAACGATCGGCGCTCGGCGAGGTGGTGTTGCTCCCCGGTGAGGGGCTCGGAGACTCGAGGGTTCGCGTGCAGACGACCCGCGACGCCGGGTCCTGGCACTTCGACGACGAGGGCGGGCGCCAGCTCGGGGGACGCAACAACTTCGCGAGGCTGCAGGGCGCCTCGATCGTCGACGGCGGGACCGTGCGGTCCGCCGCGCAATTCAAGGGGTCGGGCAAGGTCACCTGCGGCCGGGTCCCCGGCTACGACCCGACGGTGGGCTTCGACCTCTCGTTCGACGTCCAGCTCGACGCCGAGTCCGAAGGTGGCCCGCTCTGCTCGTTCGGCGAGGCGTTCAGTCTCGAAGTCGACGAGGACGGCGCCCTGTCGGCGGCCGTGCAGATCCTCCTGGGATCGAAACCGATCGTCGCGACGAGCGAGAAGGGCGTGATCGCGCCCGGGACCTGGGCGCGCGTTCGGATGGCGTGGGACGGCATCGAGTTGATGGTGTGGGCGCACGGCGTGCTCGAAGGCCGCGAGCGGGCGTTCAAGGAGGGCGACGAGGACCAGACGCCGCGGCTCCTGATCAACCCGTCCCGGCAGGCCCTCCTCACGTTCGGCGGCAGGGGATTCGTCGGCATGATCGACGAGGTCATGTACCGCACCGTCGAGGCCGAGGAGATCCTCGACCTCGCGGAGGGGAACGAGACCGTGCGCCTTGCCTTGCAATCCCCGATGCGAGTGCGGTTCGATTCCGAGGGACGACTGGATCGGCGGGTCCACGAGGGCGAGGTGGTCATTCGCGTCGTGACCCAGGAAGGCGAATCCCGGCAGATCCGCATCGACATGACGGGAGTGATCCGATGACTTCAAGGCAGTGCGAGCGCATCTCGAAGCACGTCGGTGGGCCGGAGGCCGGCGTCGCGTTCCTCATGGTGCTGACGATTCTCGCCGCACTGATGGTGCTCGCGGTCCCGTTCATCAGCATCGCCGCGCACGAGAACGCTGCGAGTGTGGCGCCCCTGGCGCGGGCGCGCGCGAACGACCTCGCGGCGTCGCTGCAGGCGTACGCCCGGTACGTGCTCGTCCAGGGTCACGAGGAATCGGAGCTGCTGCTCTTCGGGTCCGGGGACGCGAGCCAACTGCGCGCCACGCCGGGTTGGGACATTGCGGACGAGGCCAACGTCCCGATCGACATCGTGAACGAGAAGGGCAAGCCCGCGACCGATCAGGACAACGTCCCGTACCTGCACCCGCTCAACTCACGCGGCGTCACGGGAGACCTCGTGGTGCGCGACGAGAGCTCGTTGCCGAACCTGCTCACGTCGCCGCCGTTCCTCATCGCCGCGAGCCTCGGCCGCTCCACGTTGTCGAGCGACATCACTGGCGAGGACGTCGAGATCTCGGTGGAGGACGCCTCGGGCTTCCCGAAGAAGGACGGCCACATCCTCATCGACGGCGAGCTCATCGCGTACGGAAAACGCGAGGGCGGCATGTTCATGGAGTGCCAGCGCGGACTCGAAGGCGGGCTCAAGCCGCGCAAGCATCGCGCAGACGCCTGGGTCATCGACGATCGGGCGCGCGAGATCGCGATGTTGCCGTGGAAGTCGCCGCGAGCGAAGAACGGCTATCGCGAGCCGATCCACCCCACCTACATCAAGGAGATCGCGCTGCTCGGCCGCGACGCGCTGTCACCGAACGAGGTCGACCGGCTGCTCCGCGACTTCACCGTCTTCGGCCGGCGCTATGACGCGGGCCTGTTCGGTCCCAAGATCCCCATCGCCGCCGACATCGATCCCGCGGCGTACGACGGCAACGGGTTCGTCGTTCAGATGCGGTCCATCACGGGCTTGGTCCCCGGGACGGTCGTGAAGATCTCGGACGGTGAGAGCTCAGAGTACGGCATGGTCGCGCGCTTCCGCGGGCAGAGCTTCGGCCGCATCTGGCTCCACGATCCTCCGGAGCGCATGTACAACCGCGACCGCACGTCGATCCAGCCGCTGCTGCGGCATCCGATCAACATCAACAGCGCGTCCCGCGACGCGCTGACTCGGGTCGTGTTCGGGTTGCAGCAGGGTCAGAACGGAATCGCGAACGGCACCAACGGTCGCATCGAGGAGGGCGCGGCGAAGATCGTCGTCGAAGGCATCCTCGACAACCGCCCGGTCAAGGACCTCAAGCAGTTTCGCGAGATGCTCGACGAGCTGTCGTCCGGGCTGGCCCTGGTGTTCACGCAGATCCAAGCGGTCGCGGTGTTCCGCAACGCCGTCGACCCCGGTGACCGGAACCTGCCGTCGGGAACCGTCCCGTTCTGCTTCCAGTCCTTCGACTACTACACCATCGAGTCGCGCGCCGTCGTCAACGACCAGAGCGGCCGCGAGCTGGCACGTGCCGGGATCCGCGAGCGGGTGCACGTCGCGCCGCTGGGGGTGATCGCGTTGCGCCTGGACACGCAGGACGACCTCGACCGTCCGTTCTATCGCGCGCGTTCGGGGCCGTGGACGACGACGCACCCGATCCCGACGGCGCGGTTCATGAGCGTCACTGGCCAGCCGTACGATCGCATTCCGCGCATGCTCTACCGCTTCGGTTCGCTGGGCGAGATGACGGCTCGGAGCGGACGCAACGACGAGGATGAGGAAGACGACACCGACTTCGAGAACGGCGTCTTCGCGGACAAGGAGGAGGGCGACGTCCGCCTCCTGCCCGCTCGCATGAACAGCTCGGGGTACAACCAGCACTTCGACGGTCCGGCCTACTTCGCGCCCGATCCATCCGTGAAGCTGCGCGACATCGACCCCGAAGGCTATCGCCTCACTCGTCAGCCCTACGAGTTCAACCCCCGCGATCAGCGCGGGCCGCAGACGCCCGGTGCCGGGCGGGTCGTGCAGGTCGGCGTGCGCGTCGGCGGAAGCCGGCGCGGTAGTCGCAGGGGCGGTCAGCAGCAAACGAACGCCGGTGCGCTGCAGGGCCGAACCAGCCTCAACGCGGTCCGCTTCGATCTCTGGTATCGCACGGGTGGCGGTGGAGCCAGTCGCCAAGTGCTGTTCCACTACGCCAAGGCTTCGTCGGAAGAGGACGAGATCACCCTGGCGCTCGAGTCCGACGGGTCGCTTCTCGGCCGGGTTGCCGGGCGTACGCTGGAAGACAAGGCAGACGCGTTCGAGGAGACGGCTGAGGTGCGGTGGCTGCCGGAGGACGGCGCCAGCTTCTGGAAGCCGCAGACGTGGTATCACCTGGGGTTGGTCTATCGCGGCACGAAGCCGGACGACCTGATGCTCTTCGTCGACGGGTTTGCGGTGGGCAAGCCGCGCTACCAGACGACGCTCACCGGGGCGATCACCGCCGAGGCCACGAGCTTCGAGGTGGAGGAGGGCGAGGGGTGGCCGCAGCAAGGCGTGGCGCTCGTCGGCACCGAGGTCATCGCATTCGAGCGTTCGGGCACGAGCTTCGACGTCATTCAGTTCGACAGTCTCCCCTGGGGCCGAGGTCGTCGCGGCACGAAGGTGCGCCCCCACGCCGAGGGGACCGTCGTGACCTTGTTCGGGTACTCGACTGCGCCTCGCGGTGTCGACACCCGGTCCGGCGAGGCCATCCCGGCCGGTGGCGGCTCGATCAACGACGGTCTCGGACCGATGGTCGCGGCCAAGTTCGAATCCAACGCGACGATCACGGTTCAGGTCCCCGCCGGGGGCGGTCTCACGATCCCCGTGCAGATCAAGGTGCACGACCCCAAGGAGCCGGAAGGCGACCGCTTGAAGCTCATTGGGGACTCCATCGGCGGTGGGAACTACGATTGCTTCCCCCAGTCGGGCGGGTACGTCGTCATCGTGTCCCGCGGACCGGGACTCGCGGGTGCGCCGCAGGGCTCGATCGAGTTCGCGCGGTACGGCCACCGGAACAACGACACCCTGTACGCGATGCAGGGCGTGCCGAACCCGCCCAACCCCGCGCTGGCCCAGCTCGCCAACGATCCGAACCTGGCGTTCTATCTCGACCGCGTGATCCACCCGGTCGAGCTCGTCGGCACGGGACCGGTCCCGCCGATCCAGACCCTGTCCGCCGTGTACCCGGTCAGCGTCGCGATCTCGACCGTGTCGGGCTATCTCACGCCGCAACGCCCGCAGGGGAACCAGGGCGCCGGGGAGCAGGTCAACAACGTCCCGCTCTCCACCTGGGACACCGCGCCCGAGTTCATCCAGATCGGCCAGCCGAGTACCCAGTCGCTCGAGCAGCACGACATCGAGTGGATTCGCTATCACCACATCGACAAGGCGGGGCACCTGCTCTGTGACGAGGCGCGGTTCATCATCGCGTCGGCGCTCTCGGTTCGCAGTCGACACCTTGCGAACGGGAACCTCCTGGGCGCCAGCGAAACCCTGCGTGCCACGCTGCCGATGCGTCGCCAGTGCGGCACGTATCTCTTCACCGACGGCAACCACTCCGGCGGCAGCGAAGCGGTGCCGTGCTTCCGCACCGTGTCTCACAGCCGGCGCGCTGCCATCAACGTCGACAACTACAACGCCGTCCCCGCCGCGCCCGTGAACGGGCAACGTTGGTCGGCCGCCGGGTGGCGCGATCGGGTCACCATCGAAGGCCAGCGCAGCGCCAACCGCCGCCACGCGACGGTGTCGTGGGCCGGCCTCGACGAGAAGGACCCCGAGGACCCGACGCTTTTGCCGGGGGCGACACCGCTCCCCAACATCTCTCATCGCCCGAACTACGACGGCCACGGCTGGATCGCGTTCACGGAGAGCATCGGTGTCGCGTATCGCCAGCGGTCGCTCCCGCGCAACGGGCTGACTCAGCAGCGAGACCGGTACGTCCGCATGCTCAAGTTCCCGAGCGGTGAGATGCCGGACATCGCCCGCGGCAGCCGGGTGTTCGCCGGCGGGACGGCTGACGGCGAAGTCGCGGACAACGACGCGTACATCGACGAGCTGCGCGTGACGCCGTTCCAGGCCCAACGCTACGTCCTGTGGGACCACGAGGAGATGGATCTCGGCGCCCAACCGGCGGCGGCCCAACCCGGGCAGCCGGCACCGCCGCCGGTGTCCAGCGCCGGTGCCGGGGGCATCGACGAGACCACGGACGAGATTCCGATCGCGAACATCGAGTGGATGATCTCGAACCCGACCAACTTCGGTCCAAACCCGCGTTTCTACATCCTCCCGGATGGCCGGCGGATCTACTTCGAGCGCGAGCTGCAGGGACTCCCCAACAACGACGCGGGGCTGATTCGCATCGACGAGGAGATCATCGCGTTCCGGCGTATCGGTACCGGTGGGGGCGGCGGACCCGCCCTGCTCGACTGCGAGCGCGGTCTCATGAACACCATCCCGGCGCGACACGGCTGGGGATCGAACGTCCTGTTCCTCGACTTCGTGCAGGCCACGATGCTGTCGGGCGCACTCGAAGCGAACGGCCCGCGGCTCGACGTCGCCGACATTCGCGGTTTCTTCGCCTCGGGCGGAGGGACGGTGCTCATCGGGACGGAGATGATCCACTACACCCAGGTCGATCAACGGTCGTTGATCATGCCGTGGAAGATGAACGAGAACGGTGAGCAGGAGGGCGGGCTGCTGCGCGGACGCTTCGGCACCCAGCCGCAGAGCTGGGATACCGAGTCCATCGTCTTCGAGATGCCATTCCGCTACTGGGACCGGTACGTGGAGATGCAGGACTCGGCTGATCTGTCCTGGTACGGGTTCGGGCTCGATCTGCCGGGAGCGTTCATCCACCAGATCGAGTTCGACGAGTACAAACCCAACGAGTACGTGGACATCGACGTCCTGGTCCGGACCGACCCGAACGTGTCGTGGGCGGACGACCCGAAGAAGGTGCGCGGGCTCTTCCTCTTCACCGACACCGAGGAGGACGAGCCGAACCTGATCAACGCGGCTGGCGACGGCGTCTCGGTGAGGGTGCAGTTCAAGTTCCTGCAAGGTGCGTTCAACTCGACGAACATGCTGGAGCACGCCTGGAAGTCGACGCCGGAGCTGCGGTCGCTGAATCTGCAGTACCTCGACCAGACGCGGGTGCTCTCCCGGGAGGCCATTCGCTGATGAGGTGCCTCCGACACGAATCACCGCTCCCCAGGTCACGGTGCGCCGGGGGTTTCACCCTCATCGAGCTGATCGCGGCGATGGCGCTGTTGTCGGCGCTGGGGGCGCTGTTGATGAAGCTCGTGGCCGGGTCGTTCGACCTCTACGAGCAGGGCGACGCGCGGGGTGATCTCTACGCGACCGCCGTCCCCGTCATCGAGATGCTCGAGGACGACCTGCTCGCGGTCGATTCCGGACCGGACGGCCGGCTGCTCCTGGTCACTGATGCGTTCGGTGGCTCGAAGGGTCGCGGCGACGGGTTCTTCCTGCGGCTCATCCGCACCATGCCCGGCGGTGAACAGCAGCACGGTGTGCTGCGGAAGGCGGGCAGCTCGGCGAGTCCCGAAGGCGTCTACGCGGGTGAAGATCCGGGCCCCGCGGATCGAAAGACCATCGCTCCGCCGAGCGGGCTCATGGAGGTGTGCTGGGCGCTGGTCCAGGACCCACGGGATCCGGCTGGCGTGCTGAGCCTCTACCGCGGCACCCGTGCGCCCGTGTTTGCGGGCGGCTCGTTCTTCGCCGACGGGGTCACCGAAGACGTCGCGTGGGTCCGGAAATCGCTCAAGCCGATGGCCACCGGCATCCTCGGCCTGTGGATGATGTGCGAAAGCCAGCAGACCGAGGACTGGGGGGAGCTGGACATTCTGGAGGGCCGTCGCGACGGCTCGGGCGCGACTCTCGAGTGGGACAGTACGCGTGGCCTTTTGGACAAGGACCGCTTCCCGCTTTCGGTCGGGCCGGGTTCGGTCGCGGACTCCCGTGACGACGTCTATCCGCGTCGCGTGCGCATCGTGATCCACGTGGCGCGCGGTGCACGCCCAGATGCGAAGCTGCGTCGCAACGTCCTCGCGGACAACACGCGGATGTCGGTCAACTCCACCGCAGGCTTCTCGGCGCTCGATGAGCCGGCCTATATCAAGGTGGGCGACGAGTGGATGAAGGTCCTCGACTACGACGGATCCGAGATCACGATCGGGCGCCGTCGTCGCGGCACCGACGCCGTGAAGGCCCCCCACCGGGTCGGCGATGGAGTCTACATCGGGCGCGTCTTCAAGAAGACGTTGCGTCTGCCCGCGTGGCGCAGCTACTGGCGGGAGGAGGAGCGATGAACGCTGCCGTCAGACAGGCGGGTTTCACGCTCATCGAGATCCTCGTCGCGATGGGCATCCTGCTCATGGGCATGACGGGCATCTTCGCGGTGTTCGCGGCCTCCCTCGCGCTGCAGAAGGAGGCGACGGAACGGTTCGACGTCTCGATGCAGCTGAGCGCCGTGATGGCCCAGGTGCAGGGGGACCTCGCGGCCTCCCTCGACGGCAAGTCGGCAGGCGACGCCACGCGTCTCTCGGGACAGCGGTTTCCGGTGCCTGACAATCCGAATTACAGCTATCGGGTGTGGCTGGAGCCCATTCCGGACGATCCGTCCGGGCGCGGGTGGTTCTGCCGCATCGAGATCATCGCGAAATCGCGCGGTGACGAACGTGTATACGATATGGGCTACCGCCCCATCATTCCGGAACCGGACAACGACGCCCGGATCCGCAAGCTGCTGGGGCAGTGACCCGTCACGAGGAGGCAATGATGAACATCAAGGTCCTGGCGCTCTTGGCTTTCGCGCTCTGGCCGGCGCAGGTGCTCGCGGATGACCTCGTCCTCGCGGACGGTCGTTATCTGCAGGTCAAGCTGCTCGGCGCTTCCGAAAAAGCGCTCCACGTCAAGGTGCTCGATACGGGCGGTGAGATCTGGATTCCGTGGACACTGATCCGCGAGAAGGACCGCACCCGTCTCATGATCAAGTACGGGTACAAGCAGGAGGAGCAGGTGGAGCTCACTGTGCCCGGCGTGCGGCTCGTGACCAAGACCGGCGACGAGTTCTTCGGAGTGCCGAAGGGGGACTGGGACAAGCAGAACATCCCCGACCCGGTCGAGATCATGCACCGCGGCACCGTGTGGCCCTTCAAGAAGGACGTCGTCCGCAAGATCGAGTGGATCGACGTCCCCGCTCAAGAGGTGTACACGCCGACTCAGCTCTACGAGCAGAAGCTCGCGCAGACGTCCCTGGACGACGAAGACCTCGAGGGCCACTGGGACCTCGGCGCGTATGCCAACCAGATCGGCCTCTACGAGAAGGCGGTCGAGCACTACCTGAAGGTCCGCGAGATCGACCCCGCCTATCGGGCGGAGTTCGTTCAGAACCAGGTGGATCGTCTCGAGGTGCTGGCCAAGAACCGGCGGGTCGTCGACGCCGTCAAGGCCGCGAAGCGCGAGGCGCGGTTCAAGCGCTTCTCTCGTGCCCTCGAGCAGCTCGACCAGATCATCGCCATCGAGGATCTCGATCCGAACATCAAGGCGGACACGATTCTCGCGAAGGAGGGGGTCGAGAAGCGGCGTTGGGACTACTACATGGTCCAGGTTCGCCGGGGTTACTTCGCGATGATGGACAACCTCATCGGGAAGATGGCCCGCGACTCCAAGCTGAAGCTCAAGGAGGCTCAGAAGGAGCTTCGTCGTGAGCTGCACAAGAAGATCGTGGCAGCGCTGGCCGACAAGTACGGTCTCGACCAGAAGAAGGAGGTCGAGAAGATGTGGGAGGAGCGTGAGGTGCACGGGCGCCGCACGGCGTCCTACGGTTCGGGCACCTTCATCGTTCTCGGCAAGGCGCCGGGTGCCCAGCGACGCCAGCAGCAGCTCCAGCGCCAGATGCAGCGTCAGCAGCAGCAGCAGCGGGGCCGCAACCGTGGTCGTGGCGGACGGAACAACAACAACTCCAACAACGGGCAGATGAAGATGCCCAAGCCGCCGTCGAAGGACGACTGGTGGAACAAGCTGGCCGACTCCGGCATGAAGGGCTCGTGGATGAAGGCCTATTTCGCGGAGAACGGCAAGAAGCTCGAGGTCGTCGGCGAGCGCAAGTACAACTGCCAGCGCTGCGGCGGTACCGGGTCGATCAAGTTCTCCGGCGGGCAGGGCGAGGCCATCCCGGTCACCTGCCCCCGCTGCCAGGGCCACAAGCACGACAAGGGAGTGCAGTACAAGTAAGCCTCCTCACGCTGCCGGTGCATCGCGGTTAGAACGGAGGAGGAGCTTCCATCATGCGCCTCCTCGCGATCTCGCTTCTCCTCGTTCTGACCGCTTGCCAGGCTTCGCGTCACCGGCCCCCTCACGCCGCCGCCCCCGTCGGGGGTGCGCAGGCGCGCGCCGGTGGCAACGGCGGCACCACCACCGGTGGCGAGACGGTCGGGCCAGGGCCCACTCCTGTTCCCGGGTCCGCATCGAGTGGCGACCCCGTGCTCGCGACCTACGAAGGCCGCGAGATCCGCGCGTCCGAACTCGGGCAGTGGTTTCTCAAGACCTACCGGCGTGAGGCGCTGGCGGCGCTGTCCAAGCTCATCGGGCTGGAGATCGTGCAGCGCGAGGCCGATCGCATCGGACTGCAGTGTTCCGAGGAGCATCTCACCGGCAAGCGCAAGGAGGTCCTCGATCGCCTCGGGCGCGATGCGGCTGTCGTGTACGGGATCGGCACGACGGTCGAACGCTACGTTGCGTTGCGCTACCAGCAGAGCGTGGAGACGCACGTTCGCACTCTGCTCGAGTCGGAACGCCAGCGCTGGTTGTTCAGCCGCGTCATCCGGTTGCATGCGCTCCAGACCGACCGTTTGGAGCTCTCCATGATCGTCGTGTCGGATCGTGCGACGGCGGACGAGGTCAAGTCGCGGCTCGATCAGGGCGCCGACTTCGGGCGCGTGGCCGAGCGCTACTCGACTCATGAGAGCAAGAAGCACGGCGGTCGGCTCCCCGCACTTCCGAAGGAGGCGCTGAGCCCCGCGGTCGGTCGCCGGGCGTCGGAGCTCAGCGAAGGGGAGCGCACCGGCATCCTCGAAGTCGACGACGGACGGGGTCACCGCCAATTCGAGATCATCCAGCTCCGCAAGCGTCTTCCCGGGCGATCGGTGACGTGGGACCAGGCGCGGGGCGAGATCGAGGCCGGGCTGCGAGAGGCCCCCGTGGACGCTGCCGAGTGGACCGCGTGGTACCTGCGGCTCGAGAGGCTTTACAAGGTCCAGGTGGCCGGTAACCTCTGACCGATGTCTGTCGAGAAACCGTCGTCCGACGACGCGCCGCCGCAGTCCCCGTCGTCCGAACCCGAGGCCCTGGTCCCGATCCTCGAGGCGCTGTTCTTCGCGTCGCCTGAGCCCCTGGGCATGGCTGCGCTCCGCAAGGTCTTTGGCGAGGACGTCGCCAAGGAGTCCCTCCAGGCGTCGCTCGAGCTGCTGCGGGAGCGGACGGCCGAGCCGGGACGTGGGGTCCTGCTCGTCGAGGTCGCCGGCGGCTGGCAGTTCCTGACCCGCGAGGAGTATTTCGCCTGGGTCCGCCGGATCGCCAAGACCCGCGCCGAGGAGAGAATCACTCCCGCCGCGATCGAGACGCTGTCCGTGATTGCCTACAAGCAGCCCGTGACCCGCGCCGAGATCGATGCCGTCCGCGGGGTCGCCTCCGGGCCGCTGGTCCGGTCGCTGATGGATCGGGGCCTGGTCCGCGTTGTCGGGCGCGCCGAGCTGCCCGGGTCGCCGTTCCTGTACGGGACCACCAAGCAGTTCCTCGAGCACTTCGGCCTCAAGTCCGTGCGCGACTTGCCCGACCCCAAGGAGTTGGGGCGTCTGCTCGCCGAGAACGCCAACGGCTCCTGACGGCCATCCGGCCCGACGGGGAGGTTCACCAGGGACGGGCGAGCGGGGCGCTCCACCGATTCCGCCGTATGATCTAGAGTGAGGGGGCCGCTTGATCGGCCTCTGTCACGACCTATAATCCCGTGATTTCTGGCTTTACGCCCGATCCGAGGCCTCAGAACGAACGCTGGCGCACTGCGCTGGGGAGCCCGACATGTTCGAGTTCATGCACAAGTACCGCGTGGTCATCCTCGTCTCGATTCTCGTCTCGATGATGGGATTCGGCATCTGGGGGATGATCCAGAGCAAGCTGAGCGAGAGTTCGAACGAGAACAAGGTCGTCGGCACGCTGAAGCTCCCGAACGGCGAGGTCGTCGAGATCTACTCGGAGCGTCTGGACAACATTCGCCGTCGCATGCTCGAAGTCATGCGCGGAAGCATGGGCCTCGAGATCATGGCCATGCGATGGGGCCTCAACGAGAAGCAGAACGGCTCCGACAGCAACAACGCGGAGCTCCTGATCTGGGACTTCGTGTGTCTCGCCGAGGTGGCGAAGGCGGCCGGCCTGGCGCCGCCCAGGGAGGTCGTCGAAAACGCCATCCGCGGGACCTACGGAATGGCAGAGGACAGCCCGGTCGTCGTGTCGGATGGCGTGCGGGAGTTCTTCTCCGACTACGTCGCGATCAACGTGTCGCGTGGCTACTACATGTTCGATCCGGCCGGGCCGACCTACGAGGAGGTGTTCGAGAACTACAAGAGGGACTACCTCACGGTCGAGGGGCGCTACGTCGCCTTCCCGAAGAAGAAGCCTGAGGAGTTCGTGCTCGACATCACGAAGGAAGACGACAAGAAAAAGCTCGAGGAGTTCTTCGCCAAGAACGGCTACCTCAAGGTCCAGAACAAGATCCAGGCGACCGTGGACCTCGACGTCGCCTACGTCCGGATGCCTGAGCCGATCGCGGATTTCGAAAAGGACTTCAAGAAGAACTGGGCCGCGCATTGCGCGGACATCAAGGTGACCGAGGCGGAGATGGCGGCCCGCTACAACGCTGGTCGCGTCGCCTACGACGCGCTCGCGACCAAGGAACGCGCCAACGCCAAGAAGGACGATCCCAAGAAGGACGATCCCAAGAAGGACGATCCCAAGAAGGACGATCCCAAGGAGGACGATCCCAAGAAGGACGATCCCAAGGAGGACGATCCCAAGCAGGACGATCCCAAGGAGGACGATCCCAAGCAGGACGATCCCAAGGAGGACGATCCCAAGCAGGAGCTGACCAACCTCGAGTGGCTTCAGAAGTCCGGCCATCTCGAGCGCGAGATCAAGGTCGCGCGTCTTCTGGCCAAGGTCCACGACGAAACCCAGAAGGCCGGTGGCGAGAAGCTGGAGGAGATCGCCAAGAAGTACGGCTTCAAGACGGCGAAACTCGAGAAGATCGAGCGCAACAAGCTGGGCGAGCAGCCGGACTTCGGCAGCTTCCGCCTCGCCAACGTCGTCTGGTCCGAGGCCGTCAGCAAGCTCCCGAAGGGCGGCGCGGAGCCGAAGGATGGGGACTACAAGCTCGGTGGTCTCATCGCCGATCCGAACCAGAAGGCCGGCGGTCTTCAGGCCAACGTCCTCGACGACCCGGCCCGCAGCCTCGTCCTCTGCCGGATGACCGCGAGCGTCGAGGCGCGCGACCCCGAGTTCGACGAGATCATCGTCAAGGTCAAGGAAGCGTGGCAGACGCGCGAGGCCCAGACCGAGCTCACCAAGCGCGGCACCGACCTCAAGGAGGCGATCGACGCCTGGATCTTGAAGCTCCCAGAGCTCAAGGAAGACGTCGCCGCTGCGGAGAAGAAGAAGAAGGAGAACATCGAGGCGGACATCAAGACGCAGGAACTCGATCGCGCGAAGGAAGAGCACAAGGTCCGTATCGAGGGCATCGAGCAACGCCACGACTTCATGCTGAAGGGCGAGCTCGCGCCGAAGATGAAGCCGCACCACGCGAAGGCGTTCGAAGCGGTGGCGAAAGAGCAGAAGCTCGAGATCGGCAAGATCGGGCCGATCGCCAGGAACAACGCCGTCCAGAATCCGAAGTTCCCCGAGGGCATCTCCGACCAGGAGAAGATGAACCGCATCCTGCGCAGCAACGTGGTCATCGCGGGCCTCGGGTCCCTCGACGAGGGCGCGATCACCCAGCATCCGAGCCAGGTCGGCGGCGGCGACTACATGCTCATGATGGTGTGCGACAAGAAGACCGAGCCGGCCCCCGCCGAGATGCTGGGCTACCCGAAGCGGATCGAGTCGATCTACCGCACCCGCCAGGAGCGGGGTGACCGCACCTGGAGCTACAGCCAGTTCAAGCTCCCGGAGTTCCTCTCGCTCAAGTCCAAATCGACCGACGACTCGATCGCCGAGTCCGAGCGTCGCGCGGTGGAAAGCCGCGAGCGCGCGGAGAAGCGTCGCCTCGACCGGCAGCGTGCCCAACGCGAGCGCGAGGCCCGCATGAACCCCAAGCCCAACCCCGTGACGCCCGATGGCAAGACCCCCAAGCCCAACCCCGTGACGCCCGATGGCACGGCCCCCAACAAGGACGAGGTGCCGTCCGACGTCACGCCGCCAGTGAAGAAGACCGGCGAGAAGCCGCCAGTGAAGAAGACCGGCGAGAAACCGCCAGTGAAGAAGACCGGCGAGAAACCGCCAGTGAAGAAGACCGGCGAGAAA
>NZBC01000164.1 GCA_002687715.1 Planctomycetota bacterium
GGGGCGCAGGAGAGTCCAGGTCCTCTCGGTGGATCAGCCGGGTCTCCCGCGAAGGATAATCCCACCCTCGAAGAGACGCTGAAACGGTACAGGAGAGGCTGTGAATCAATCGCAATCCGGGCTGCGCTCGGCCCAGAGCGAAGCAGATTGACTGCCGCCCGCGTCCGGCGGATTCCCCGTCCGCGCCCGGCGGATTTCCCGTCCGCGCCCGGCGTTTATCGGGCGCGACCGGCCGGTCGATAGTCAACGAACGGCGACCGCCCGATCGCAAGGCGGAGCAGGAGTACGAGACGATGGGTACCAAGACGGCCGGCGGAAAGTCCACGAAGCCTTCAGAACGCAAGTCGCGGTTCTCGACCGCGGTGGATGAAGAGGCGCTCGAGTTCATCAAGGCCATCGAGGAGTACAAGGCGCTCAAGGAGCGGCCGTTCCCGTCGTGGACCGAAGTGATCCAGGTGATCAAGGCGCTGGGGTATCGCAAAGTGGCGGAGTCACGGCCGATCGCCGACGTCACGCCGGAGTGATCGTTATCATGCCGGCATGAGTCGCCGGCTTTTCGTCTGGTCCGTTGCCCTCCTCGTCCTCGCCCTCGGGACTGGCGGGTGCGGTGACGAAGCGGACTCCGAGAACGGACCGTCCGACGGTGGCGGTGACCCAACGGGAGCGTTCACCGAGGACCGGCCGGGCGATTACACCGCGACCGAGGCCGAGGCGCTCGTTCCCGATCTGTTCCTCACGCGGGGGTCCGACGACTGGCACGGCCACGTCCGGGCCGTTCCGCCGCAGGGGGTGCAGGCGAAGACGCTCGAGGTCCGGGCCATTGGTGAACGGCTCGTCGCGGCGCACACCGTAGCGAACGACGGCCCGGCTGCTCTCGACTTCCGCCTGCCATTCGACTACGCAGGGCCGCTGATCGCCCGGGTCACCTACGATACCGGCGAGACGTGGAGCCGCGTCCTGGAGCTCCCCTGAATGGAGTTCCTGTCGGCCGAGCGCGAGGGAGAGCAGGCGCGCATCGACTGGCTCATCCGACTGCGGTGGGCCGCCGTCGCAGGGGTGCTCTCGGCCATCGTCGCCGCGGGCCCGCTCCTGCGCCTCGTCGACAACACCGGCCCGCTATTCCTGCTCGTCGGAGCGCTCGCCGGGTGGAATCTAGCGCTCACCATCCGCGTCCGCGGCGGACGCCGGGTTCAGAACGCCGGTGGCCAGGTCGTCATCGATCTCCTGGTGCTCGGCCTGCTGCTCTTCTTCTCCCGTGGTCTTCGCAACCCGTTTGCGATCTTCATCGCGGTGCAGGTCATCCTCGCGGCGATCCTGCTGCCTCGGAAGACCGCGTTGAACGTCGGACTCGTCGGCGCGGGGATCACCGTCTTGCTCGGCACGTTGGAGTTCGCGAATCGCCTGCCGGACCAGGACACCGGTTCGTGGGAGCTGCCCGTATGGGGAGTCGGGATCGCGCTCCTGATGACGCTGGCCGTCGCCCTCCACCTCACGGCCATGGTGATGGACGACCTGCGCGAGCGGGCGCGTGAGGCCCATGGCTACCACCAGCAGGCGGACCGCGAGCGTCAGAAGCTCTTCGACGTCATCCGACACGTCGGCGCGGCCATGGTTCTCCTCGACCGGGACCTGCACACAGAGTGGCAGAACATCCGTGCCGAGTCGGTCCTCGGACGCCTGACCCGCGGCAAGTCGTTCCGGCTGCCAGGAGGGGGTGACCCGTGGCCGCCGCGCGATGAGATCGAGACCGGCCGCACGATCGAAGGAGAGTGGACGGGCATGGACACGGACGGCCGCCGCCGGGTCCATCACATGACGGCCTCCCCCGTCCTCGGCCAGGACGCCTCGCTCGAGCAGGTAATCCTCGTCTTCACCGACATCACCGATCGCCGTGCGGCGGAGCGTCAGCTCCAGCGAACGGAAAAGCTCGCCGCCCTCGGCCGCCTCGCTGCGGGTGTCGCGCACGAGATCAACCCCCCGCTCGGATCGGTCAGCATCCTGACGTCTGAGGCCATCGCCGGGCTCGATGGGCTCACCGGCGCGGCCCCCGCGGTCCGGGAGGAGCTCATGGAGCAGCTCGGGGATATCCGCCAGGAGACCGACCGGGTCGCCGGCCTCGTCCGCCAGCTGCTGGAGCTCTCCCACCCCGGGAACGAGAACGTCTTCGAGATCGATCCCAACTCCATCTGCGAGGACGCCGTCCAGCTCATCTCGGTCCGATCGCCCCGATCTCGGGCCCGCATCCGCACGGATTACGGGGCGGACCTCGATGAGGTCCGGACGGTCCCGGATCGCCTCCGCCAGATCCTCCTGAACCTCCTGGACAACGCTCTCGACGCGACTCGAACCACCGGGAACCCCGTGACGGTCCGGACCCGGGCGGACGACGACGCGACCCGGATCGACATCATCGACGAGGGCGAGGGGATCACCGAGGACGACCTGGAGCGGGTCTTCGACCCCTTCTTCACGACCAAGGATGTTGGCGAGGGAACCGGACTCGGGCTTTATGTCTCCTACGAGATCATGAAGAATCTCGGCGGTGACATCAGCATCGAAAGCACCAAGGGCAAGGGAACCCGGGTCCGCCTGACATTGCCGCACACCTCGGTGATCCAGGTGGAGCCCACCGGCTCATGACGATACCCGACTCGTTCCACGTTCTCCTCGTCGATGACGACGCCACGTTCCGCAAGGCGCTCTCCAGAGCGCTGGACCGGCGTGATCACCGTGTGGAGGCGGCCGGCGCGGGCTCCGAAGCGTTGACCCTCGCGGACCACGAGGACTTCGACGCCGCGATCCTCGACCTCAAGATGCCGGGGATGGACGGCATCGAGCTCATGCACGAGCTGCGATCCCGCCACGCCGACCTTCCCGTGGTGATCCTCACCGGCCACGGGACGATCCCGTCCGCCATCGAGGCGATCCAGGCCGGCGCGTACGACTACCTCCAGAAGCCCTGCGAGGTCGCCGAGGTCGAGATCACGCTGAAGAACGCCGTTCGACAACGGCAGCTGATGACGGAGAACCGTCAGCTCCGGGAGGCGATCCGGCTCGGCACGCCCTACGAGGGCATCGTCGGCGAGTCGCAACCGATTCGCGACGTCGTCGAACTCATCGAGAAGACGAAGGACTCATGGAGCCCGGTCCTCATTCAGGGTGAGAGCGGGACGGGTAAGGAGCTCGTCGCCCGGGCGCTCCATTCGAGATCGTCGCGGGCGAGCCGCCCGTTCGTCACCGTCAACTGCGCCGGCCTCAAACCCGAGCTGCTGGAGAACGAGCTCTTCGGGCACATCGAGGGTGCGTTCACCGGCGCCCTGCGGTCCAAGAGCGGACTCTTCGAGGTCGCCGACCAGGGCACGTTGTTCATCGACGAGGTCGCCGACATGGACCTGACGGTGCAGGCGAGTCTGCTCCGCGTCGTCGAGTCGGGCGTGTTCCGTCCGCTGGGATCGACGCGCGAGAAGGAGGTCAGGGTCCGCATCGTTGCCGCAGCGAACCGCGACCTGCACCAGGCCGTCCTCGACGGGAAGTTCCGGCAGGACCTCCTGTATCGGCTGGAGGTCGTTCACGTGCTTGTCCCGCCGCTCCGCGATCGTCAGGACGACATCCCGCTGATGGTGCAGCACTACCTGGAGACGTCGCGCGACGCGAAGGAGAAGGGCATCGCGCTCTCACCCGACGCGCTCCACCTGCTCCGCCACTACCGCTGGCCCGGGAACGTGCGCGAGCTGTTCCACGTCCTGGAGCGGGCAATCCTGCTCTGCGAAGAGAAGAACCTCTCCGCTCGCGATCTCGACGCCGTCCTCCGCCCGCGGTTCCGGCCCGCCTCGCCGGAGGAGCCGAAAGACCCCCTTACCCTCGAGGACAGCGAGAAACAGCACATCCGCCGTATGCTCGAGAGGGAAGGTGGCAACGTATCCCGCGTCAGCGAGATCCTGGGGATCGACCGGCGCACCCTGCAGCGGAAGATGAAGCGCTATGGCCTCCGATGAGAAGAAGCCGGCGGCGCCCACCACGCGGCGCCCCAGACGGGCGCGTCCGTTCCTCGAGAGCGGACGCCTCATCATCTACACGATCGTCCTCGCGTTCGTGGTGTCCCTCGTCGCCTACCTGGCGTTCCAGATCGATGGCGAGGTGTTGCTCCTGATCCACCTCGGATTCGTGTCGTTGGTCACGTTCCTGGTCTTCGGGCTCGACAAGCTCAAGGCCAAGGGCGGCGGGCGGCGGGTCTCCGAGATGAACCTGATCACCCTCGGTGCAATCGGCGGCGCGGCGGGCGGATTGCTCGCGATGGGCGCGCTCCGGCACAAGACCCAGCACGGCATGTTCCGAATCGGATTGCCGATCCTGCTCTTCGTGCACGGGGTCATCCTTCTCGTGTTGGTACTCGATTGACGCTGACCAGTGGCCGCGGGTAGCGTGGGGTCAAGGGCTGCCGTGGGCCCACCCACGCGTCGCCTCATCGAACTCATGCCTCCCTCGTCACCCGAGTCCGCCGCCGCCACCGGCCTGCCCGCGTTCGACGGCACGCTGCCGCCTCCACGCGTGGTCGTCATCGAGACCACGCGGCACTGCAACCTCAAGTGCCCGACCTGCCTGCAGTTCCTCGCTGGCACGACGGTGTCCGGGCCACACATGAAGATCGACCTCTTCCGCAAGGTCGCAGCCGAGGTCTTTCCCCACGTCGACGTGTTCCAGCCGACGGTGTCGGGCGAGCCCTTCATGAGCAAGGGCTTCGTGGAGATGGTGGAGACGGCGAAGCAGTGGGGCGTCCGCCTCGACATCACGACCAACGGCACGTTCCTCGATGAACGCCGCCGTGCGCTGGTGCTGCCGGTGCTGTCCGCGCTGTGGTTGTCGATTGACGGCGCGACCCGAGAGACGTTCGAGAAGCTGCGACTCGGCGCGAAGTTCGACAAGGTGATGGGCTACATGCGCGCGCTGCGCGACGAGGTCGCCGAGCTGCCTCGAGAGGAGCGTCCGCTAATCGGGTTCTCTCCGGTTCTCACGCGCGACAACGTCCATGAGCTCCCGACGATGGTCGAGCTCGCCCACGAGCTCAGGGCGGATCGCGTGGTCGCGTCCCACGTCCACGCCGACGAGAACGACACCTACTCGAAGGAGGTGTGCCTCGTGTGGTCGCAGGACCTCGCGACGGAGTGGATCGGCCGCGCCGCCGCGCGCGCCGAAGCGCTCTGCATGCCGCTGTTCATCGGTCCGCTCGACGCTCACGTGGCCCGGGCCGCGGGGGCTGAGAACGTCGACGGGAACGCTCTGCCGGCATGGAGCATCCACCAGGACAGGGTCCCGCCGCCCCCGGTCGTCCGTCCGACGGAAGCCGCCGCACAGACCCGTGGCGCCGAGGGCAGCTGGGTCCCGCCTCCGGCCGCGGAGGTGGTCGCAGCCGCGGCGCCGGCCACGTCGGTCTGGGGCTGCCGCTACCTGTGGGAGCGGCCCCATATCGCCCTCGATGGTGCCGTCACTCCCTGCTGCGTCCCCGGCGCACCGGTCCTCGGCAACCTCACCGAGGAACGCTTCCAGGACGTCTGGAACGGCGAGGAGTTCGTGCGCATGCGGGTCGGACTCGTGAAGAAGGACCCGACCGACTTCTGCCGTGGCTGCCAGCACATCGTCGAGGTGGAGGATCCGGGCCTGATCGCGGGCTACCTCCAAGGCCGCGGCCTCCCGGTCTGATCGGAGCTCGAACCTCCAGGTCCGGCCTGCTCTGCCGGGAGCGCGGACCTTGGAGGTCCGCGCTCCCGGGGAGTGAGGTAGGCGCCTCGAACGGAGCTACACTGGGTCCATGCGAATCACTCTCGCCCTCATCGCGGTCGCCGCGCTCCTACCCGCCCAGGGAACTCTCAAGATCGTCGTGAAGTGGGACGGTGATGCGCCGAAGCCGAAGGCGCTCGTCCTGCCGGCAGACTTCGTGAAGCGGAACCCCGATGAGGCAGCGTTTTGCGACGCGTGTGCGAAGAAGGGGAAGCTCCTCGACGAGACCCTGGTCGTCGACCCCAAGACCAAGGGCATCCGGGACGTCGCGATCAGCCTCGACGGCCCGAGATCGTCACGCGATCAACTGCCGCCGCAGGTGACGCTCGACAACGAGCATTGCCGGTTCAGTCCGCGAGTCGCGTGGGTCCCGATCGGAAGTCCGCTCATCGTCAAGAACAGCGACAAGTTCACCCATAACGCGCGCATCAGCGCGCGTGGGCGCCGGCAGTTCTGGAACGCACTCGTCCCTGGTGGAGCCTCGGTGAACACCTACCCCGTCACGATCGGCGGGGTGTATCGGGTCGTCTGCGACGTACACCCGTGGATGAAGGCGTGGGTGATCGGGACGCGCAACCACTGGGTCGGCGTAACCCCCAAGAGCGGCGTGGTGCAGTTCAAGGACGTGTCATCACCGCGTCCGGTCAAGGTGCACCTGTGGCACCCACACCTCGGGCGGGCCCGCGTGCGCGTCGAGGTGGAGCGCGGCAAGGAGGTCCTGAAATCCCTGACCCAGAAGGACTTCAAGAAACTCTGACTCCACCGCGAACGCCCGGAGGTCACGGAAGAGCGTCGTCAGCCCCGCATTGCTTGCGCGGCAAGAGGCCGAAAGTTAGATTCGAGCCTCGCGTACTTCCTTGCCGCATCAGGAACTTGCGCACATCCAGCGGGTTGAGGCAAGGACGGACCAGGAGCCCTGAACGGACCCCAGAACGGACCGAGGCCAAGCATGAGGGAAGAGTGGATCGCCGGCCGTAACGGTGACGGCTGCGTCACCCAGATGCACTACGCGCGCCAGAGGCTCGCGACGGGAGAGATGGGCTGTGTCGCCGAGCGCGAGCGGCTCCCCCTGGAAACCGTGGTCGACGAGGTGGCGCGCGGTCGGATGGTCATTCCGGCCAACCAGAACCACCCCGAGCTCGAGCCGATAGCGATCGGCATTGCCGCGTCCTGCAAGATCAACGCGAACATCGGCAACTCGGCGGTGACGTCCGACGTCGACGACGAGCTCGCGAAGCTGCGTATGGCGATCGGCCTCGGATCGGACACGGTCATGGACCTGTCCACCGGCGGCAACATCAACGTCATTCGCGAGGCCGTGCTGCGCCAATCCCCCGTGCCGATCGGCACGGTGCCGATCTACCAGGTGATCCAGGAAGTCGACGACGTCGAGGAGATCACGGAAGATCACCTGGTACGCGTCGTGGAGCAGCAAGCGCTGCAGGGCGTCGACTACATGACGATCCACTGCGGCATCAAGCTCGCGCACCTGCCGCTCGTCAACGGACGCATCACCGGCATCGTGTCGCGCGGCGGCTCGCTCATGGCGCAGTGGATGATGCACCACCGACGCGAGAACCCGTTCTACACGGTGTACGACCAGCTGCTCGAGATCTGCCGCAAGCACGACGTCACCCTGTCGCTCGGCGACTCGCTGCGCCCCGGATGTCTGCACGACGCCTGCGACGACGCGCAGTTCGCGGAGCTCGACACGCTCGGCGAGCTCACGACGCGCGCGTGGGAGAAGGACGTCCAGGTGATGGTCGAAGGTCCGGGCCACGTTCCACTCGACAAGATCGCGATGAACGTCGAGCGTCAGCAGCAGGTCTGCCACGAGGCGCCGTTCTACGTGCTCGGCCCGCTGGTCACCGACATCGCCCCCGGCTACGACCACATCACCTCGGCCATCGGCGCTGCCATGGCCGGGTGGTCGGGAGCGTCGATGCTCTGCTACGTCACCCCGAAGGAGCACCTCGGCCTGCCCGACGTCGACGACGTCCGCCAGGGCGTGGTCGCGTACAAGATCGCCGCACACGCTGCGGACATCGCGCGGCACCGTCCGGGCGCCCGGGATCGTGACGACGAGTTGTCGAAAGCCCGTTTCGCCTTCGACTGGAACCGCCAGTTCGAGCTGTCGCTGGACCCCGAGACGGCGCGGCGTATGCACGACGAGACCCTCCCCGAGGAGTACTTCAAGTCCGCCGAGTTCTGCTCGATGTGCGGCCCGAAGTTCTGCTCGATGAAGATCTCGCAGACCGTAGATGAGTACAACCGCAAGCGGAGAGAGGAGTTGCAGCAGGCTGAAGCTGCGGCTCAGGGCTGATCGGCTCCGCGGCGTCTCAAGTCCTCCGGCCTGCCGGGGGCGCGAACCGGGTGGATCGCGCCGACGGCGAAGCCGGCTCCGAACCCAGAGCGGGCCTGGAGGTCTGCGCTCTCAGGGAACTGGCGCGAGACGCAACGGCTCCTCCCTCGCTTCCGGCACGAAAGGTGCAATGTCTGAATCCATGACGAGCGACCTCGAGACCCCCGACGCGGCCGACACCGGTGCGACCGCGATGAAGGGTGCGGGCGTCCGCAAGGGCGGCCTCCTCGTCGCCCCGAAGCTCCACATGACGCCCGTGCTCACCGTCTTCATGACGGTGCTCTACATCGACGTCGTGGCGTTGCTGGTCGTGCCGTTCCTGTTGACCACGGGCACCGACAGCCCGTGGCAGTTCGGCCCGAGGCTCGCCTTCCTCGGCCAGGCTGTCGCCACGGGACTGGTGTTCGGCCTGCTCGCGTCCGTGATCGCCGAACGCCGGAACCACACCGCGTGGTGGTTCCTCGCCGGCCAGGTAGGGACGTTCCTCGCACCCTTGCTCGCCCTCGCCGATTGGGACCAGGGATTCGCCCCGCGACTGGTGGTCATGCTCAGCTCGCTGGTCGGCACGGTCCTGTGCATGACCATCGTCCAGGCGTTCGCGCGGGAGCACCCCCGCGAATGGTCGGCGCCGACGCGCGCGACCAGCCGTTTCTGGCACGCGTGCGGGAACATCTGGTTCGGCATCGGACTGCTCGTGCTGCTGACATCGGCGGTGGCCTACGGACCGTTTTGGGAGAACGACTACGGCGCGAAGTCCGCACAGCACGTCATCTACACGAGCTGGTGGTTCGGCCTGATCTTCCTCGGTTTCTCGGCATCGCTCATCGCCGCCACCCTGCGCAAGTACCCATTCCGGCTCGACCAGACCGGCTGGCTCGTCATCCACCTGGCCCTCGTGACGATCATCGTCGGCTCCTTCTTCACCTTCTGGGGGAAGGTCGATGGCGAGATGTCGCTGAAGGAGGGTGAGAGCGCCGACTGGTTCCGCGTCACCACGCAGACCCGCATCAAGGTCGATGCCTTGACCAGGGGCGCGACCGGCTCCAGCACCTGGGAGCCGATCTGGGAGACCATCTCCGACGTCGACCTGGACCCCTCGACGAAGGAGTTCTCACGACCGTACACCGTCGAGCGCGACGGCAAGAAGCTCTTCGACTTCGTGTGCGATCGGTACTACGCCGATGTCGACATCGACGTCCACCGCTTCGACGACGGCCCGAAGCGCCGCGCCGCGATCTTCGCCAAGGTCCCCGGCATGCGTGCCGGGAGGATCCAGCTGGTGGAAGGCGGTGACCGTCGCCGGGAATCCACGACCCTCGGCGGCATGTTGGGCATGAGACTGGTGCGCGTCCCCTCCCCCCTTGTGGTGGAATCGCTCAAGGGTGGCCGTGACCTCGAGGGCCACGGCCAGCTCGTAGTCCGCGATGCCAACGGCGACGACCTGCTGACGGTCGCGGTCAACCCCGGGCCGCGACCGGACGGTGAACCGACGGCGCCGGCCGATCTCTCGGCGCTGGACATACCCATCCCGGGGACCGAGGTGCGCCTCCAGGGCGTCTCCTGGTACTCGAGTTTCGCGCTCGTGCGCCGGGATCAGCCCCCGGTCGACCGGGCCCCGGGGGTGTCCGGCAACCCGGCGGCGACGGTCAAGCTCACCGGACCGGACGGTGACGAGCGGCGCACCGCATTCGCGTTCATGCCGGAGCTCTCGACCGACGAGCACGCGCTCAAGAAGTACGCGGATGTGCGCGTGTTCCTCGACTATATCCCGCGATTCCCGATCGGCGGCGGGTTGTGGTTCATCGTCCACGAGGACGAAGCTCCGTTCTGGGCGATGGACTTCGCCGACGGCCAGCGCCGCACCGGCCCGGTCACGCCCGGCGGGCCTCTGGATCTGGGCATCCCGCTCCAGATCGAGATCGAGGAGGTCTACGCCCGGTTGCGCGAGGAGGAGGAGGTCCTCTTCTCGGCGTACGAGCCCGGAACCCAGTTCCTGCGCTTCGACGTGCGGGATGGGTCGCCGGACGGTCGACCAGAATGCTGGGTCGCACTCGGCCACGCCTCCCGACGCTTCCAGAGGGACGGCAAGTGGTACCGCATCCGGTGGGAGCAGACGCGAAGGAAGCTCGGCTTCAACCTCCATCTGCGTGACTTCCGCCGCGACTTCTACCCCGGCTCCGACCAGGCGAGCACGTTCGAGTCCTACCTCTGGCTGACCCACCCGACGAAGCACCGGGAGCGCGCCGGGATCAAGATCGACATGAACCACCCGCTGCGCCTGGACGGCTGGCGGCTCTACCAGTCGCGGTTCTCGATGGGCGGCGGTGTGTTCACCCACCTCCAGGTCAATCGCGACCCCGGGTTGGTGCTCATCTATCCGGCGTGCGCCGTGCTCGTGCTCGGGCTCCTGATCGTGTTCTTCCAGAAACCGTTTCTGAGGGCGTGGAAGCGATGGCTGGAGCAACGGGACGTCCCGGCCCACATCCACTTCCTGGCCGCCCTCGGCAAGATCGGAATGTCGTTGGGCGCAACCATCCCCGGCATCGCCGTGATCCTGATATTCCCCGAGGGCCCGCTGCAGGGCCTCGGGGTCTTTCTCATCATCGGCGGCCTGGTCCTGGAGACCGCCTGGGTCAACGTGGCCCTCACCCGGCGGCTGAAGCAGAGCGCTGCGCCATCGTCGAAGATGCCACCGACAGGAGCCAGCTCATGACGCGCCTCCTCCTCGCACTCACGCTCGCCTCGCTCGTCCTCGTCGGCTGCACAGACGACGCAGGGGTCGGGGAACGAGGTGATTCGAAGTCGTTCTCGGTCCCGCACCCCGCCGTCGACAAGAGCCTCGACGTCGAAGCCATCCGCCGGCTCCCGGTGCAGCACAAAGAGCGCTACAAACCCCTGGATTCCTTCGCCCGCCA
>NZBC01000165.1 GCA_002687715.1 Planctomycetota bacterium
AGCCGGATGCCTGGTACCCCACCGTGCAGCGGGCCATGCAGGACCTGCTGCCGAGCGCCTACGACATCTGGTTCGCCGACGAGCAGCACCCACGAGTGCGCCGCTGGCGCTACTCCTTCGCGAACCTCGCCCGCCGCTGCGCGCTCTGGGCGACGGAGGTGGGCGAGCTCCAATTCAGCATCCCGTTGCGCGAGTTCCTGGCGACGGTGACCGAGGGCCACGTGAAGAACCACGCCCGGGCGCTGGCGATCCTCGCCCTGGACCGGATCGCTCGTCTGGACATCGTCACGGCGACGAGAGAGCTGGACGAGGCCATCCCGCACCTGCCCGCGAACTCGGTGCTCGGGGCTGTAGCCCGGGCCGCCCGCGCCCGGTGCCGGCTGCTCAAGGGCGATCCGGGTCAGGCCCTGAAGGACGTCAATCGGGCGTGGTCGCAGCTTTCCCGCGACAGTCGGGGCGGGAATCTGCTGGCGCAGCATGCCCAGCCGGACTCTCGCGACTACTGGATGCTAGTGGACCTGTTGATGATGCGGTACGAGTTGGTTCGCAAGCACGACCGGGGCCTGGAGAGCCAGGCCCGTCGTGATCTCGAGCGCGCGATCGACCCGTCACTCGTGTTCGGCATCCGCCGCGTGCCCGCTCTCGCCTTCCGGGGGCGCCTCCACCACCTGGTCGGGGACGATGACAAGGCTCGGCCACTGCTCCTCGAGATGCGCAAGATCGCTCCCAAGACGCTCCTGGAGCGGGGAGGCGGCCCCAACGGACGGATGGACGTGCCGACCTGGCGCCTGATCGGGCTCCGAACTCTCCAGGACGTTCTCGACCCGACGACGGACGCGGCGCTCCTCGAAGAAATCGACGCGGAGGTCCGCGCTCTGCGACCCCTCTGAGCCGTCCGGCGCGTCTGGCCCTTGTCCGGACCGAAGACCCGGGCATAATCGTCGGGACGTTGCCGCACGGCGGCGCGTTTTCCGCGATGCCGAAGCGCGAAGATCTCTCCTCCATACTCGTTCTGGGAAGCGGGCCGATCGTCATCGGTCAAGCCTGCGAGTTCGACTATTCCGGGACCCAGGGCGTCAAGGCGCTCAAGGAGGAGGGGTACCGGGTCATCCTCGTCAACTCGAACCCGGCGACGATCATGACCGACCCGGAGATGGCCCACGCCACCTACGTGGAGCCCATCACGGCGGAAATCGTCGAGAAAGTGATCGTCAAGGAGAGGCCGGACGCACTCCTCCCCACCCTCGGAGGGCAGACGGCCCTCAACGTTGCGATCGAGCTCTCGGAGTCGGGCGTTCTCGAGAAGCACGGCGTGCAGATGATCGGGGCGACGGCCGAGGTCATCAAGCGGGCCGAGGACCGCAGCCGGTTCAAGCAGACGATGATCGACTGCGGCCTCGAGGTACCCCGGTCCGGGCTCGCGTACACCATCGAAGAAGCGCGGTTGATCCGCGAGAAGATCGGGCTCCCGTGCGTGATCCGGCCGGCATTCACCCTCGGCGGGTCGGGTGGCGGTATCGCGTACAACCAGGAGGAGTTCGAGCAGATCGCCGCCCGAGGCATCGACCTCTCGCCCGTGTCCGAGATCCTCATCGAGGAGTCGGTGATCGGGTGGAAGGAGTTCGAGCTCGAGGTGATGCGCGACCGGAATGACAACGTCGTCATCATCTGCAGCATCGAGAATGTGGACCCGATGGGCGTTCACACCGGGGACAGCATCACCGTCGCCCCGGCGCAGACCCTGACGGATCGCGAGTACCAGGCGATCCGCGACGCGTCGATCACGGTCATCCGGGCCATCGGCGTCGAGACGGGCGGCAGCAACATCCAGTTCGCGGTCGACCCGGGCACGGGCCGCCTGGTGGTGATCGAGATGAACCCGCGCGTGTCGCGGTCGTCGGCGTTGGCGTCCAAGGCGACTGGCTTCCCCATCGCGAAGATCGCCGCGAAGCTCGCCATCGGCTACACGCTCGACGAACTCAGCAACGACATCACGCGCAAGACCACCGCGTGCTTCGAGCCGTCCATCGACTACTGCGTCGTGAAAGTGCCCAAGTGGGCGTTCCAGAAGTTCCCCGACGCGGACTCCACCCTCACCACGCAGATGAAGTCCGTGGGCGAGGTCATGGCCATCGGGCGGACGTTCAAGGAGTCGCTCCAGAAGGCGTTCCGGGGGCTCGAGGTCGGACGCGACGGGTTCGGGCTCCACGCCGCGGACCCGGTGCTGCTGGGCGAGAGGGTGGACGCCGCGACCTTGCGGCAGAGCCTGTCCACTCCCAACGAGAACCGGCTCTTCGACCTCCGGGTCGCGCTCCATCAGGGCATGCCGGTCGAGGAGATCAACCAGATCACGGGCATCGATCCGTGGTTCCTGGCGAACTTCGAGCAGCTGGTCGAGATGGACCTGGAGCTGATCAAGGCGGGGTCCTTGGACGCGATCGATGAGCCGTTCCTGCGCGAACTGAAGCGCTACGGATACTCGGACGGTCAGATCTCCCGGGTCTGCGGTGTCGAGGAGTCCGCCGTCCGATCACGCCGTCGCGACCTGCGGGTCCTGCCGACCTACAAGCTCGTCGACACCTGCGCCGCGGAGTTCGAGGCCTACACCCCGTACTTCTACTCGACCTACGAGGAGGAGGACGAGGTCCAGCCGACCGACCGCAAGAAGATCATGATTCTCGGGTCCGGACCGAACCGCATCGGCCAGGGCATCGAGTTCGACTACTGCTGCGTGCACGCATCGTACGCGCTCAAGGAAGCCGGGTTCGAGACCATCATGGTCAACTCGAACCCCGAGACCGTCTCCACCGACTACGACACGTCCGATCGCCTCTATTTCGAGCCGCTCACGCACGAGGACGTGCTGAACATCTGGGAGAAGGAGCAGCCGTTCGGGTGCATCGTGCAGTTCGGTGGGCAGACGCCGCTGAACCTCGCCAAGAGCCTGGAGGACGACGGCGTGCGGATCATCGGGACGAGCCCCGAGTCGATCGACCTCGCCGAGGACCGGGAGCGATTCACGAAGATCGTCGAGTCGCTGGATCTGCGGCAGCCGGAGAACGGTATCGCGTTCGAGCCGGATCACGCCCGGGAGATCGCGCATCGCATCGGCTACCCGGTGCTGGTTCGCCCGTCCTACGTGCTCGGTGGGCGTGCCATGGAGGTCGTGTACGACGACGCGAGCCTGCACCACTACATGACCCACGCGGTCGAGGCGTCACCGGCGAGGCCGGTGTTGGTCGATCGCTACCTCGAGTACGCGATCGAGGTCGACGTGGACGTCGTGGCCGACGGGACCGATTCGGTCGTGGGCGGCATCATGGAGCACATCGAGGAAGCGGGTATCCACAGCGGCGACAGCTGCTGCGTCCTGCCGCCCCATACGCTGTCGGATGCGATCCAGGACCGCATCCGCGAGGCGTCGCACTCGCTCGCCAAGGCTCTCGATGTCCGCGGGCTCATGAACGTCCAGTTCGCGGTCAAGGGCGCCGAGATCTACATCATCGAGGTGAATCCTCGCGCGTCCCGGACCGTGCCCTTCGTCTCCAAGGCGATTGGCCGGCCGCTCGCGAAGATCGCGGCGCGCGTCATGGCCGAGGAGACCCTGAAGGACCTCGGTTTCACGTCCGAGATCATTCCGACTCACTTTGCGGTGAAGCACCCGGTGTTTCCGTTCCACAAGTTCCCCGGCTGCGACATCATCCTCGGCCCCGAGATGCGCTCCACCGGCGAGTCCATGGGGCTCGACAAGAGCATCGGCGCCGCGTTCTGGAAGGCCCACGTCGCCGCCGGCAACGACCTTCCGCAGGAAGGGATGGTGTTCGTGTCCGTGAAGGACGCAGACAAGCGCCACATCGTGCCTCTGGCCCAACGCATCGACATGCTCGGACTCGGGATCGTCGCGACGTCGGGCACCTGGAAGATCCTCGAGCGCAACGGCATCCCCGCCGTCCGGGTCAAGAAGATCGCGGAAGGTCGCCCGAACATCACGGACTACATGAAGAACCGCGAGATCCGCCTCGTCATCAACACGCCGTCCGGCAAGGGACCGCGCACCGACGAGGCTCGCATTCGTGGACTGGCGGTCGCGCAGGGCATCCCCTGCATCACGACCTTGGCCGGGGCGGCGACGACGATCGCCTCGATCGAGGCAGCGGCCCGCGGCGGCATCGAGGTCCACGCGCTGCAGTCGTACCACGAGTAGTCACGCGCGCGTCTTCGCGGGCGGGCTCTCGCGCGCCCGGCGGATCACCTCTCCCCGCGCTTGCGAGGCTTGAAGATCCGGACTTCCATGTTTGTCGGGCGCCACCAGTCCTCGGCGGGGTCCCGCTTCCCGAAGTTGATCTTGCTGATCTGGACCTTCGGGCTCTGGAGCTCGATGTGCTTGAGGAAGCGGACGAGCTCCTTGAAGCGGTAGCCAGCCTTCTCGCGGAACGTCACTGTGACCATCCACGCGTCGTAGCGGGGGTCATCGGTCCAGGTCCGTCGGACCGGGTTGTTGATGATGATGTTGGCCTCGACGTGGAGGTCGATCGCAGCCTTGGTGATGGGGTTCCTGGGCTCCTTCACGCTGGCCGTGTTCTCCTTCTTGAGGCGCCGGGCATGGAGGGAGACGGCTTCGCCCATCTCCTTCATGCGAACGAGGCTCCTCTCGGCGCTCGAGCGTTTGCCCTGGACGTCCTTGCCCTTGACCAGGACCAGGTAGCCATAGAACCCGCCGGCGAGGAGGTCGAGGACGATGAGCATGATGACGAGCGACTTCATGCCGCTGCCGCCGCCCGATTCGGGAGACTCTTCCTCAGCGCCTTTGCGGCCAATGCGTAGACGTCCCATTACCGCTTCTTCCACTCGAGGGTTACGTTGGTGATCTGGGCTTCAGCGCCTTTGATGGCCTGCTTGCCGGATCGGTATGAGCCGAAGTTCTCGAGCTTCTCGAACTCTTCCTGGAGGTAGGCCGACGCCGCGGTGAGGTCGGCGACGGGGACCCGCCACGTCCAGATGACCTTCATGTCGGTCACATCGAGCTTGTCGACCCAGAAGGCGATCTTCTTGGCGCGCATGCCGTTCATGATCTGGCACCACTTGTCCAGACGTTGAAGGGCGCGCGGGGCCGTCAGCTCGGGAGGCTCGGAGCCGCCCTTGTCGAACACGACACCGAACTCCTCGGTCATCTTCTCCTGAACGAGGCTCAGCTCGCGAACCATGGCCCGGATCTGGTCCAGTGGGTCGTCGACTCTGGCCATTCCGTTCAGCTTGGTCTCGGCTTCCTGGCCGTTCTTGTAGTACACGTAGCGCGAGTTGCGCTGCGCGGTGGCGACGACGAGGTTGTTGAACTCGATTGCACCGCGTTTGGCGAGGAACTTCATGTCCTTGCTCATGTCCTGGACCTTGTTCCACTCGAGGATCGCGAGGAACGAGAAGAGGACGAGAACGAGCGCGGAGGCGAAGAGGAGAGGATTGCGGACCCGGTCGAACTTGCGGGCGAACGAGAACTCTTCCTGCCGGAACTCGAGGCCGACAGGGTCGTGCTCGAGCGCCTTCAGGCCGAGGCCGAGCGAGGGACCGACGAAGAGGGCGTCGGAGACATCGAGCCGGTGATCTGCCGTCGCGAGAACGTCCAGCGGCCGGACGGTAACGCCGAATGCCTCGCGCAACGCCTGCTCGAGGCCCTGAGCGGTTGACGCGGTACCCGTGGTCCACACGCCCTGCACCCGGCCGTCGACGTGCACCGAGGAGAGCGTGCGCCGCATCTCGTTGGTGATGCGACGGGCGAACTCGTTCTGCTTGTCCTTGATGATGTCCTGCTTGAGGTCGACGGCGGTCAGCGCGGTCGACGGCTCGGACGATTGGGTGTCGCCGGCGATGGAGAAGAGGACGTCGGCCTGCATCAACGACTGAGTGACCGTTCGCGCCTCGGCGCGGTCTATCCCCAGGTCGGCGGACAGGGTGCGAGTCAGCGACTCGGCGCCGAGTCGCATCGAGCGAATCATGCGCAGCATGGGGCCCTGGGTCACCATGACGGTCGTGCTGACGTCACCGATGTCGAGGATGACGTTGATGTCGGCGTTGTCCTCGTCCATCTCCTCGACGCCGATATCGGGGAGGAGGTGGGTGAGGGAGTAGAGCGCGGTCGAGCTGAGGTCGACCTGGGTTGGCTCGATGCCGACGGAGCCGAGGATCTCGAGGTAGCGCTTCAGCGTGTTCTTCTCGACGGCGAAGATCAGCACCCGGGACCGGGGTCCCTGCTCGGAGATCTTGTAGAAGCCGACGACGACGTCGTCGATGTTCGCGGACGGGAGGTGGCTCTCCGACTCGAACTTGATGACCTTCTTGATCTGGTCCTCGTCCGTGAACGGGATCACGATCTCGCGGATGATCACGTCCTTCGCCGGCAGGCCGAGGACGATCTGCTCCTTCTTGGCGCGGATCGCCTTGAAGGCGGCTCGCGCGGCGGCGCCGATCATCTCGGGGGAACGTTCGCCGATGTCGTCGAGGTCGATCGGGATGCGGGCCGCACCATGGATCTTGAACTTCTTGGCCGATCCGTCGATCTCTGCGATCCGGACCTCGGTCTCGGTGATCTCGATTCCGGTTACGCGCGCCATACCGTCCCTCTCGTACCGGGGTAGCCGCCGCCATGCGTGGAGGGTTGCAGGGCCGTACGGCTGCCGGAGTTATCGCAAATCCGAGACCATCACGCCACCCTTGGGGTTGGCGGGCGGCCCCGAGTGGTGCCTGAGATCAGCCATCAGCCAGCTGGATGAGCCGGCGGGCCTCCTCGAGGCTCATCGAGTTCTTCTCGCGGTAGGCGTCGAGCTTGCCGGCCTTCTCGAGGATCACGAGGACCCTGCCCTTTGCGATCTCGGCTTTCTCGCCCTGGGCGTCCGGGGCGCCGGCACGAATGAGGACGATCTCCCTCGCCACCGCCCGGTCGAGCTCGTAGGCGTCCACCCAGATCTGGACCCGCTCCTCCGTCACCTGGCTGGGCGTCGCGGTGGTTTCCTGATTCGACAGATAGAATCCGGCGAATCCAGCGCACACCACGACCAGCACCGCTGCGGCGACCCGCTGGATCAGCATGGGCGACCAGAAACGCACCACGGGCGCCGGTCCGGCCAGCACGCGGTCCGCGATCTGGCCGGCCAGCTCGGGCGGGCACTCGGCCGGCTCCATGTCCTGGAATGCCCGGTGGACCCGGTGGAGCGCTTCCTGCACGGCCAGAGCCTCCGGGTTGCGCGTGGTCCAGTCGTTCAGCCGGGCGGCTTCCTCAGGAGAGAGGAGTCCGTCGATTTCCCGGTTCACGAGGGTTTCGAATGTCTTGCGATCCATGTCACGCTCCGTCAGCTAGGAGGCCTTGAAGTGGCGCTCGAGTTCGGTCTTCAGTCGTGCGCGGGCCCGGAAGAGGCGGCTCTCCACGGTGCCCTTGGAGATAGACAGCACAGCGCTGATCTCCTCGTAGGCGAGGCCCTCGAGTTCCCGAAGGACGAGGATCGTCCGGAACTTCTGGGGGAGCGTCGCCATGGCCCGGCGCACTTCCGCGCGCAGGTCCTTCTTGCCGAGGTCGTCGTCAGGACCGTCGGCGGGGTCCAGGAGCGGGAGGCTGCCGACGTCGTCCACCTGGAACGACCGGTCGAGCCGCCGCTTCTTCAGCCAGTCCGTTGCCGCGTTCACGGCCACCCGATAGAGCCAGGTGTAGAACGCCGAGTCCTCCCGGAACGAGTCGAGCTTCCGGTAGACCTTGAAGAACACCTCCTGGGTCACGTCCTCGGCTTCGGAGGTCGAAGAGACGAGGTTGCGGACCAGCCCGTACACCCGAGGTGTGTACATCTCGACGAGCTGCCGGAACGCGTCCTGGGACCCCTCCTTGGAGCGGATCAGGAGTTCGCGATCTGGGGACGTCGAGGTCACGGAACTCCTCCGGAGTCGCGTCACGGTCCTACGGGGATGTGCGGTCAGGGTTGGCATACCTGGTTCCTCAACCGCTTTGACGGACCGGGGAGCCGCGATCTTCCCGGACGTCGGCCGAACCGGTGTCGGCCCCAAGAGACTGGGATTATAGGGGTTACACCCGAAGCTCGCCCCTGGAAGGCCTATAACATGTGGCCCATCTTGTTCCGCTTGGTCTCGAGATACCGTCGGTTGTGCTCGTTGGGATCGATCACCAGCGGGATGCGCTCGACGATCTGCAACCCGTAGCCGGTCAACGCGTTGCGCTTGGTCGGGTTGTTCGTGAGGAGGCGGATGCTGCGAATGCCGAGGTCGAAGAGGATGGATGCGCCTGTCCCGTAGTTGCGCTGGTCGGACTGAAAGCCGAGGGCCTGGTTGGCCTCGACCGTGTCCAGCCCACCGTCCTGCAGGGCGTAGGCCCGGAGCTTGTTGATCAGCCCGATTCCGCGGCCCTCCTGGCGCATGTAGAGGACGAAGCCGCGGGGCTCATGCCCGACCATCCGCAGGGCGGTGTCGAGCTGGGGGCCGCAGTCGCAGCGCTCGGAGTGGAAGACGTCACCGGTGAGGCACTCGGAATGGACCCGACCGATCACGGCGTCCGGGATGGCGGGGGCCGGGTCGTCGGAGTCCGGGATCTCGAGTCCGCGGGTGAGGGCGATGTGCTCGCGGTCATCGTGTGGCGAGGTGTAGACCGTGAGCTGATAGGACCCGAACGGGGTCGGCAGGCCGATCGTCGGGCCGCGGGTCACCAGCCGCTCCGTCCGGCGGCGGTAGGCGATGAGGTCGGCGATCGTCCCGATCTTGAGACCGTGCTTCTCAGCGAATCCGCGAAGGCTCGGCAGGCGCGCCATGGTGCCGTCCTCGTCGAGGATCTCCATGATCACGGCCGCCTCCCGATGACCGGCGAGCCGGCAGAGGTCGACGCTGCCCTCGGTGTGTCCGGGACGGACCAGCGACCCGCCGCGTCGAGCACGGAGCGGGTGCACGTGGCCGGGTTTGGTGATGTCGGCGGGAGTGGCGTCCTCACGTGAGGCGACCTCGATCGTGCGCGAACGGTCGTACGCCGACGTGCCGGTGGTGACACCGGTCGCGGCCTCGATGGTCACCGTGAACGCGCACATGCTGCCGGTGCGGTTGCCCGCTTCCTTGGCCTGGAGCTCGAGTCCGAGCTGCTCGCAGATCTCCGCCGAGAGCGAGAGGCACAGCTCGCCGCGCGCCTCCTTCAGCAGGAAGTTGATCTTCTCGGGAGTGACGGCCGCGGCGGGGAAGACGAGGTCGCCCTCGTTCTCCCGGTCCTCATCATCCACGAGGATGATCATGCGGCCCTCCCGTAGCTCGTCGATGAGCTCGGGGATCGTGCTCAAGCCAGGGGCGGAGGAACTGCTCATGGGGCCATGCTATCAATGGTGAAATGGGCCGAGAAGCTGCCGGGCCGGACCCGGGGTGTCTCCCGACAACCACCTCCTCCGCGATCGCCGGCGGAGCACTGACTCTGGACATGAGGAAACGCAATCGGAAACCGAGCCGCCGAGGCGGCGACCGCGGGCTGGGGGAGGAGATGACCGGCGACGTCATCCGACTCCAGTCGCGTCACGCCGTCGTGGATCTCTCGGACGGCCAGCGTATCCGGTGCACGCTTCGCAAGACCCTGTTCCGCGACCTCGGCCAGTTCACCAAGCCGGTGGCCGTCGGCGACCGGGTGACGGTGACGGTGTTCGGGCCTCGTGACGCCGTCGTCGAATCAGTCATGCCGCGACACGGCTGGCTCGCGCGACGTCAGGCCGAGACGGGGCTCGAGCAGATCATCGTCGCGAACGTCGACCAGGTGCTCATCACCGTTGCGCTCGAGGAGCCGGCGTTCCGCCCGCGCATCATTGATCGCATCCTCGTCGCCTCGGAGCGCGGCGGATTCGGAGCGGTGATCGCATTCACCAAGACGGACCTCGTGCAGGATCGCGGTTTCTACGAGGACTACGCGACGCTGTATCGCGAGCTGGGTTATCCGACGCTGTTCATCTCCGCGGTGTCGGGCGAGGGCATCGATGAGCTCGGGGAGGTGCTGCGGGGCAAGACGACCGTGTTGACAGGGCAGTCGGGGGTGGGCAAGTCCTCCATCCTCAACGTACTGCAACCCGGGCTCGAGCTCCGTGCTCAGACGGTCAGCCCCAAGTGGGGCAAAGGCAAGCACACGACGTCATCGACATCGTTCATCCCGCTCGAGATCGGCGGGTACGTCGCGGATACGCCCGGTGTGCGGTCGTGGGGCATCGCCGGCCTCGAGCCCTCCGACGTAGCGATCTTCTTCAAGGACCTCTCGCCGTTCGTGGATGACTGCAAGTACAACGAGTGCACACACGACCACGAGCCTGAATGCGCGGTCAAGGACGCCGTCGCCGAAGGTCACATCGACCCGCGACGCTACGAGAGCTATCTCCGCATCATCTTCGGCATGGAGGACGAGGAGGACGCGACCTCGTGATCTTCTGGAAGGTGCTCAACACCGTTTGCGTGGTCGGGTCGTGTCTCGTCCTCGGCGTCGCCGTCTGGCTCGACCCTGACCCTCGTGGTTTCGGGACCCACGAGCAACTCGACCTGCCCCCTTGCCATTATTTGGAGCTGACCGGCAGCCCCTGCGTGACCTGCGGCATGACGACGTCGTTCTCGAACATGATCCGGCTCAACGTCGTCGGCGCGTGGAACGCGAACCCGATGGGCCTCGTCCTGTTCCTGCTCACTTGCACCATGCCCCCGTGGTTCGGACATGCCCTGTGGACCGGGAAGGACCCGTTCCGATTCGTCGCCGGCCGCCTGGGCCGCTGGCTACTCCCCGCTGTCGTGGCGGGTCTGTTCGGCTGCTGGATGCTGCGGGTCTGAGGTCGTCCGGAGATACCCTGGAATCGCGGACCTCCGGGTCCGGATCCGGCGGCGCCGTCAGAGCGGACCTGGAGGTCCGCGCTCCCATCCAGAGTAGATTGCCTCACCCGCTCTGGGGGGGCCCCGCTCCCGGTCAGGGCAGGACGACGTGCCAACTCGCGAGGAGCCAGGCTTTGTCCTCGGCGTTGAGCAGGCGGCTCTTCTGCAGAATCGCAAGGAGCTTGGTCATCTCGCTCTTCGGGGCGCGGAACTCGGCGCCCTGGGCGACGTAGGCGCTCGGGGGGTTCAGGCCGCCGAGCTTGGGCCAGTCGGGATCCTCCAGACGAGGGACGCTCGGGCTGGCGACGGTATGCAGGATGATGGCCGCCGGAGTGAAGGGGTCGGCTCGGCCGGACGCGGCTTCGAGGATCTCCTGGGCCTCCTGGGGGGTCGCGTAGTGACGGACGATTCCCTTGCCGACATCCAGGTCGACGGCGAGGCCTCCGCCACCCGTCATGGCCACGGGGAGGCCGGCGACCGTAGCGATGACCTTGTCCACGGCCGCGGTCTTGACGCGGTGCCGGTCCCAGATCGCGGAGTCGAGCGCGCGGCGCCGGTAGGTGACTCCGTTGCCGCGGATCGAGAGCACGATCGGTCCGCCGTTCCGCAGCGTCGTCTTCATGCGGCCGTTGCACCGCATCTCGACGAGAACGTGCGCAGCCTTGCGCGGACGGTTGGGGATGTTGATGTCCTGATCGCGGCTCGGCCTGGTGCTGTGCTTCAGCGACCTGCCGTCATCCTCGACCAGTTCGTCGCGGGTCTGGAGTTGCTCCGCGGCGCCGGACATGATCCAGATGAGGAGTCCGACGAAACCGCCGGCGAAGACGACGGCGATGATGATGGCCTTGCTCATTTGTCTCGGTGCTTTACGGGCATGGGCGAGGCGGCGGGGGTCTCTTCAGGAGCCAGTGCTTTCTTGAGGGCGGCAAAGTCGATGAGCAGCACTGGATTCGCGCCGTGGCCGAGGTGGATGTTGTGCTCGATGTCCGGCAATCCGGCTTGGGATGCCTTCACACGATACCGTCCGATCGGCAGGTCCGTGAGGGTTGCGGTGAACGAACCACCGTACGTGTTCGTGCGAGTGCTCTTCACGGCGTAGAGACTGCCGCGCGATGGATCACTTTTCGATCGGGAGATGACGAGCGGCTCGAGGTCGCGCGACTCGATGTGCAGGGTCGTCCGAGGGCCGCGCGACCGGTTGGATCGCCAGTTCCCGAAGCGGCCGGGCACCGGCCTCTGGCCGGATGTGATGCCCTTCTTCGTCTTCGGGG
>NZBC01000166.1 GCA_002687715.1 Planctomycetota bacterium
CGCGGTCGCTACCGGGACGAAGTCCACGGCGCCCGACCCCGGTCCTCCCAGGCTCGGGTCGTTGGCCTGGAAGTGGACCAGGTGGAGCGCGCCGGCGGCTATGGTCTCCGCGATGGGCCGGTCCTCCGAACTCATCGCGATGACGTCGAGGTTGAGTCGGCACGCTGGATGATCCACGGCCTCGATCAGCGTCACGGCCTCGGCGACACCGGTCACGAAATTGGTATGGACCGCCGAGAGGGGCTCGATGGCCAACGTCACGCCGAGCGGTCCGGCGACTTCGCAGACTTCCCGGCAGGCATCTGCCGCGCGCCGGAACGCGGCCTCCCGCGTCACCCCCTCGAGGATATCGCGCTGCTTGGGACTGCCGAGCACCATGACCCCGCCGCCCATGGCCGCACACGACCGGGTGAGATGCACCAGGAATTCGACCGTTCGCCGACGCGTCGCAACATCGGGAGTCGTCAGGTGAAGACCGTCCGGTTTGACGAGTAGCCAGTGAAAGCCGACGATCTCGAGGCCGGCACGGCGCGCCACCTCGCCGAAGCGGGCCGCCTGCGGCTCGTGGAGTTCGCGAGGATCATCCGCCAGGGTGTACGGTGCGATCTCGATGCCCGCGTAGCCGCATTCGGCGAGATCGGCGCAGATCCGTTCGAAGGACCAGTCGCCGTAGGCCTCGTTGCAAAAGGCGAATCTCATCGGCGCCAGCCTACACTCACCCGACGATCGCGAGGATACGACGACCGCAAGAGAAGACCTCTCCTCCGCGCCCGCAGTTACGAGAAAAGGAACAGCACCCTGAGCGACGGTCACGAAGACTCCGACGCCCCTCGATTGCGCGTGCGCGACATCCGCGTCTTCCGGCGGAGTGCACCCCTGCGAATGCCCTTTTGCTTCGGTCGCATCACGCTGACCGACGTCACGGTCCTCTACGTTCGCACCCGAATCGAGACCCCGGAGGGCCGCAGCGCTTGGGGCATCGGCTCATCGATCGCGTCCCCGCTGTGGTTTGACAAAGACCCGGAGCGTTCGGCAGCCGACAAGATGCGCAACCTCATGCTGTCGGTCCGCCTGGCTGCCGACGCCTACACCGTCGCGGCTCCGCAGGCGGCCCGGCCGCTTCATCGGAGCGCGTCCGACGCAGCGGCAGCGCGCGCACGGGCGCTCGGGATAAACCCCCTGACCGCGAGCTTCGGAGTCGCGGTGCTCGACGCCGCCGTCATCGACGCGCTCTGCCGGCTGACCGGATGCACGTTTCACACCGGTCTGCGCGAGGACCTGTTCGGTCTCGGTCGTGACTTCGCTCGCTTCGTCCCGAAGCAGCCTCTATCGCACCTGCATGTCCGCCACACGGTCGGGCTCGCCGACCCCCTGCGACGTTCCGACGTCGCGGCTCCCCTGAACGACGGCCTGCCGGAGACGCTGGAAGAGGTCATCGAGAGCTACGGGGTCTCGTGGTTCAAGATCAAGATCACCAGCGATCTCGAGCAGACTCACGAGCGCCTGGCCCGCATCGGCGAGCTGCTCGAGGAGCATGCCCTGGACTACCGCATCACCCTCGACGGGAACGAGCACTTCGTTACCGGCGACGTGCTCGAGCGCTTCGTTCGCGAAACGGCAGCCTCCACGCAGCTGCGATCCCTGTGGCGGCGAACGCTCTTCATCGAGCAGCCGCTCGAGCGCGACGCGGCGTTGGCGGAGGGCGTCGCCGCCCCCCTCGCCCGCGTCGCCGAGGCCAAGCCCGTGGTGATCGACGAATCCGACGGCACCGACGACACCCTGGAACGGGCCCTCGCCCTGGGCTACGCCGGCGTCTCGGCGAAGAACGGCAAAGGTGTCTTTCGAACCCTCCACAACCACGGCGTCATCCAGGAGCGGAATTCGCGGGGCGCCACAACGGCGTTCGTCACGGCCGAGGACCTCACCAACGTCCCGGTGTTCGCACTTCACCAGGACACCTGCCTCGTCGCTGCCCTCGGCCTCCCCCACGTCGAGCGCAACGGACACCACTACGTGCGTGGCCTGGAGTTCCTCGCCGCGGGCGAACGGGAGACGGCGCTCGCCGAGTTCCCGTCGCTCTACCGTCGCGGTCCGGACGGGTTGTCCCGACTGCACATCGAGAACGGTAGGATCGACGTCAGCGAGATCAACCGGCATGGCTACGGCACCTGCACGCCGCCCGACCCCGAAGCGCTCGAGGCCTTCGAACTTCCGGAGCCGGGTCCTTCAGCCGAGGACGAGGAGTGACCGGATCCGGCGATCGCAGCGCCCTTCGACAGGGCCGACTCAAGTCGATCGGGCCGGCGATCATCGTCGGCTCGGTCGTGCTCGGCCCTGGGAGCATCCTCGCCGCGTCGCGCGTCGGATGCGACGTTGGCTACGGTCTGCTGTGGGTCGTCGTCGGCTCGACCGCACTCATGATCGGTATGACCGCCCTCTCGGCGCGGCTCGGGACAGCGCTCCCGGCGACGATCGGAGACGAGCTCGCGCGTCGCATCGGCCGCCCCCTCACCGCGTTCGTCGGCGTGGTCCTGTTCCTCGTGGTCGCGTGTTTCCAGTTCAGCAACAACATCGGTGTCATCGCCGCGGTCAAACCCCTCGTGGAGGAGTCCCCGGTCTGGCCGATCGTCCTGATCATGGTCCTCAATGCGGGGGTCATCGGCGCCCAGTTCGGGCTGCGACGCCTCTACCGCCCGGTCGAGCGGACGGCGAAGGTGCTCGTGGGCCTCATGCTCATCGGCTTCCTCGGAAACATGGTCTTCGCGGGCCCCTCGCTCGGCGCAATACTCGGCGGCCTGCGTCCGCGCTTTCCCGCTGGCGCCGACCTCGCGGCGGTGACGGCACTCATCGGGACGACGTTCTCGGTCGCGGGAGCCTTCTACCAGTGCTACCTCGTGCGCCAGAAAGGCTGGACCCGGAAAGACAGCGACCGGGGATCGCTCGACTCGCTTATGGGGATATCTATCCTCGGCTTCTTGACGATGGTCGTCATGATCACCGCCGCCAGCGTCCTGCACGGCAAGGTCGAGGGGGTCCAGCTGTCCGGCGCGGAAGACGTCTCGCGCGAGCTCGAGCCGCTCTTTGGCCCGGTCGCCAAGGTGCTCTTTTGCGTAGGTCTCCTCGCCGGAGCGTTCAGCTCGTTCCTCGTCAACGTCATGATCGGCGGGACCGTCCTCTCCGACTGCCTCGGACTCGGAGCGGACATGGACGGGCGCTGGCCGCGGCGCTTGACCATCGTCGCCCTCCTGACCGGGATGGTCGTCGCGCTCATCGTCCAGCGCACGGGACACTCACCGGTGCATCTCGTAGTGTTCGCGCAGGGGCTGACCGTACTCGGCAACCCGGTCCTGGCCATCGTCCTCCTGGGCCTGGCGATGAGCCGCGACGAGTTCGGTCGGCGCGCCGCCCCCCTCTGGATGCGGATCCTGGCGACGATTGGCCTCGGCGTGGTGATCGTCCTCGCCTGGCGCACGGCGGTCCGCGTCTTCTTCTAGGTGGACGTCCTGCCCGGGCCAACTGCGCGGGAGCAGATCAGAGGAGGCACGGAGAATCCAAGAACCAGATCACGTCTGTTCTGACCTCCTGGCCTCCTGGGTTCTCCTTGCATTCCCTGCCTCTTCACGGCGCAGGCTCCTAGCTCAGCCAGTCGTCGCGATGCTGCGCGACGAAGTCGTCATCGATCAGGTGGGGATAGGCGGCGCAGACGCGATCGATCTCTTCGACCTGCCCCGGTGACAGGCCAACGGACTCATCCAGACACCAGGTCCCCTGCATGAGTCCCTGACGGCGTAGCACCTCGTGAATCCCGGCGATGCATCCGGCGAAGCCGTGAGCGGCGTCGAAGATCGCGGCGTTGCAGTCGGTGATCTCAACGGCGCGGCTCAGGAGTTGTGGCGGCACCGGCGCCCCGGTGACGACGGCTTGCCTGATCTCGTCCAGGAGCGCTACCGCCCGCTTCGTCCACACGGCCCAGTGGCCGAGCAACCCGCCGGACATGCGTAGACGCACGGGCTCCCCGTCGCACTCGAGGCGATACTCGGTGAGCAAGTCGACGACGATGTTGTCGTCGTTGCCGGTGTACAGGGCGAGATCGTCCGCGCGGCCCGACTGCCCGACGGCGCGCAAGACGTCGAGAGTTCGGTAGCGATCGAATGGAGCGACCTTGATGCCGACAACTCGCGGGATGTCGACGAACCGGCGCCAGAAGCCGTAGCCGAGCCTGCGGCCGCCGACGGCCGACTGCAGGTAGAACCCGAGGACCGGGATCTCGCTCGCGACCGCCTCGCAATGGGAGATCAGCGCCTCGTCGCTCTCGTCCGCCAGCGCCGCAAGGCTGACGAGGCCGACGTCGTAGCCCGCCTCACGGGCGAAGCTCGCCTCGGCCACCGCCTGCTGCGTGCGCCCACAAACACCCGCGACGAGAACCAATCCCACGCCCGACTTCTCCTCGTGCTCCCTGACGCTCTGGGCCGCCAGCTCGAGGACCGGACGCAGCAGTCCGTGGCGCGGCTCCCGAATCTCGAACTGGGTCGTGTGAACGCCGACGGCGATCCCTCCCGCGCCGGCCGCCGCGTAGTAGCGCGTCAGCGCGCGCTGCGCGCGTTCGTCCAGCTTCCGCTCGCTGGTCAGCGCAAGAGGATGGGCTGGGATGACCAGCCCATTGACCAGGGCTTTTTGAGCGGCGGCTCGAAGCGGAACACCCATGGGTCAGAACACCCCGTCCCGGGTCTCGTAATGCGTCGGCCGGTCCGAAAGAGGACGGCCGTTGCCGACCCAGTGCGCGACCCAGCCGATCAGGCGATCGAGGCTCACCAGCGGTGGGCCGAAGCAGTGAAATGCAGCCGACGCGTCGTTGAGGAGCGCGGTCTCTTCCTCGGCGCCGGAGAACACGGCCTCGCGCCCCAGCCGGTCACCGAATCGCATCGCCATCTCGCGGATGGAGACGGTCTCCGGGCCGGTCACGTTCAACGGACGGGGGGGTGATGCAGCGACCTCGAACGAGCGAAGTGCCATGGCGTTGGCATCACCCTGCCAGATGATGTTGGCGTATCCCATCGCGAGGTCGATCGGGACGCCATCCCGCACCTTCACCGCAACGTCGACCGGGACGCCGTAGCGGAGCCCGACCGCGTAGTTCAGGCGGATCAGGACCACGGGAGTCCCGTGCTCTCGCGAGAAGTGCTCGAAGATGCGCTCGCGAGCGAGAACCGACCACGCATAGGAACCGACGGGACGTGGCGGCGTTGCCTCCGTCGCCCCGCCCTGCGCGACGGGAACGAACGGATAGACGTTTCCGCTGGAGAACGCGACGATCGGCACGCCGCGGTAGTGCTGCGCGACCATTCCCGGAAGGTGCGCGTTGACGGCCCACGTATGCGACTCGGCCCCTTGGGTCCCGAACTTCGTCGCCGCCATGAACACGACCGCGCCGGCGGTAGGAAGGCGCGCTCCCGCGCCGACGTCCAGCAGATCAACACTCGAGGTCGAAACACCGGCCGCCTCGAGCGCGGCGCGTTGCGCCGGATCGGAGAAACGCGATACCGCGATCACGCCATGGCGCGAACCCGAGGCGACGAGCGCCCGCTTCGCCATCTTCGCGAGACTCGGTCCCATCTTGCCCCCGGCGCCGAGAATCACGAGGTCGCCCCGAAGCGATGCCAGCGCATCGATCACGCCGGGCGTCGGACGCGACAGGAGCTCCTCGAGCTCGTCGGTGGTCTCAATGGCCTGCGGAAGAGTGTCGTCCACCGATACCTTCGTTCTCGTTCCGGGAACGAGATCACTGCAACTGCAGCAGGACTTCGTTCGTCGCGCCAAAGATCAGGTTGGGTGTCTCCGGCAATACGAACACCGCTTGCATGCGCATGTCCAGACCGGCTGGCATCCCCATCGGGAAATCGAACTGGAGAACGGGGTCACCGACGAAGAGCGGCGGAAAGCCCACACTGAGACCGGTGATTCCGATGCCGATACCGTCGCCCATGATCAGCGCGGCGCCGGTCGGTTCAGAGAACCCGTGCAGAGCAACGATGCCGGGCACGGGCGGAGCCACGAACGACGGAGGGGTCACGCCGTTCATCGTCGCCTCGGGGCCGGAGTTGAGGATGATCGCGGCCGCCCGGCCATTGAGGTCAGGGCAGTCCGCCGTCAGACCGAACCGCAGCGTGTCCAAAGCGGAGATGAACTTGAACGTCCCGTCGAGCGGGCCGCCGTTGACCGAGGTCACCAGCAAGTCCGCGCGGTTGCGGGCGAGCCCCGCCGTCCAGGCGGGGTCGTCGATGCCGGAGAGACCGGTCACGCCAAGTTGGGCATGGTTGCTCTCGCCGCTCGAATCGAACGCGAACTGCCCGGCCCCTTCGTCGAAGTGCAGAAGCAGGACGGTGTCCGCGTCAGGCTCATGGCGGGTCTCGGGCCGGAACTCGCTCGAGTACCGGCAAGTGGACGAGATGCGAACCTCGTCAATGATGCCGGTCCAGAAGTTGGTGAACGGTCCGGCCGGACCCCGGCGACCGATGTACAACGGCACGTCGTTCGCCGTGGTCATGGTCGGCAGGCCGGCGTCGGAATCCACCTCGACTCCGTCGACGTACAGACGATGCACGAGGCCGGGGTCGCGACAGAACGCGACATGGTGCCATTGATCGTCGCTCACGGCCCCCGGCTGGCCAAAGGTCACTGCTGCCGCCTGACAATTCGAGGTGTCGAACACGCTCCCGCTCATCATGCCCGCCTGATTCAGTCGGACCGCGTAGGGATAGGGCGTCCCGCAGGACCCGTTCCACTTCTCGACGAGGCTGGGGTACGGGTTCGGGCTCGTGAACGGGGGTCCAGACGGCAGGACGGTGGTCCGGAACCACGCCTCGACCGTGAACGGCTCGGTTGGCTCGAAGTCCAACGACGCAGCGTCCGCGACGATCACGAAATCATCGACACCGTCATACAGGAGCGCACCACTCGCGGAGCAGGGAATCTGACCGAGGACCCACGCAGTCGTGCAGAGGCACACCGCGAGGGTCCGAACGACGGGACGGGTCATGGAAGTTCTCGCGTGAAAGGGAGAACGCCAACGTACCGTCTGCACTGGAGGTGGTCCAGGCCAGCGTCGTTTCCATCACATCGAAAACCCGGCGACAGCGATGGGGCTTCGCGAGCTTCTACCGTTTCAGCAGCACGGACGCGCGGCAGCGCACTCCTTCTTTGGTCTTTTCGTAGCCGCTGAGCCGGCAGTCCGGGACACGGAAGGCCCGGCGGACGCTCTCCAACCCGGTGAGCAACTGATCGCTGTTCTTCGCGTCGAGGGTGAACCGGAGCATGCCGCCGTCAAGCTCGACTTTCGCGGGCGCGACGTTCTCGCCGAGGGCGTTCTGGAGCCTCGTGAGCCAGATCTCCTGCCGTGCAAGAGCTTCCGCTGCAGTGTCCGCGAACGTTGCTGCACATCCCGCGATGATGGCCAACGCACCCTGGGTCTTTTGAGAACCGGCGGTGACGCGGACACACCCCTTCGCCTTCATCGTTGCCGACATGGACTGGCAGACGTCCGCCACGTTTTCGATCTCCAGACTCATGTCCCATTTGACCCGCTTGCGCGAGACGTCGAGGCGATTCACCTCGAGGCTGTCGCAGCTCTTCTTCATCGCCTCGAGCCCCTGCTCGAAGCTGTGAAGCGTCGCGATGGCGGAAGCAACGGGCGCGCTCGACGACGTGACCACCATCGACCGGGGACGCCACCAGTCGGTGCCCGGATCACGTTTGCCGAGGTTGATCGACGCGACGCGAATGCTCTTGCCCTCCTGCTCGATGGTCCGGAGCAGACGCTTGAGGTCGGAGTACTTGTATCCCGCTCTCTCCAGGAAGGTGACCCCCGTCGAGAACACGCGGCCACCGTAGCCGTCCGGCCGTTTCACCGTTGGCCCGATCTTCACGTTGCGGACGATCTTGAGATTCGTCACGACCTTCAGAACGGCGATGTGGGGATCCGCGGGTGCGTCGACCGGCACCGACTGGGACCACATGGGCAGGACGCAGCTCAGCACCAGGGCTCCCGCGAGCACGACGAGTCTTGTATCCGTCTTCCCAAGATCCATGGTCGGCCTCCTGCTCTGGGTTCCAAAGGTGGACGACAGGGACCAACCCTGGATTCCCGCTAGTCTCAATGCCCCCCTCTGGATGTTCGGTCTGAAGCCCGACCCGACCCTTCTCCTCGGCTCCGCGGGACGCCCGGACGTTGGGCGGCATCAGCACCTATTTCGTTTGCCTATTCTCCGTCCGGCGAGGTAGTCTGGGGCCGCTACTCGGATTGCAATCCAATCGTTTGCCACGATCCCGTTGTCAGTGTTCGACCGCCGACAGCAGTGCCCCAATGCAACGAGGAGAGGTTGCGTGATGAGATTCCTATTCCTGATCTGCCTGTGCGCGATGGCCACCGTGGGCACGGCGCAGGTCATCGTCGTCGAGAGCTTCGAAGGCTCGCTGCCTGGTCCCCTGCCGACCATCCCGACACTTGGCGCTCCGCTACCGTTCTCGAAAGGCGGAAGCGCAATCGTCCTCCCGGACCCCGTCGTGCCCCCGCAGTGCGGCTTCCCCACTCATGGTCAACTATGGGGATACGTCGGCGGCGACGGAACCGGCCCAGAAAACTCGCCACCCTGCGGGCCCCCCCCACGCCCCTTCGCGACGGGCACCGGGAACATCACCATCCCGATGTTCATCCCCGCGCCGCCTCCTGGTTGCGACGTCGTCCTCTGCTTCGACTGGACGTTCGTGACGCCAGAGTGCGCCCAGGACCCGGTGTACAACGACTTCTTCGACGTGTCGTTCACGACCCCCACGGGCACTGGACGGTTGCCCCTCCAGCAGGTGCTCTACCGGGATACGTTCTCGGCATCCATGAGCGCCGTGGCCGGCACCCCGAACAACGCCAACGTCATCCCGGCCGGGTTCTGCACCCCTCCAGGAGCGCTGGAAGAGTGCATCCCATGCGCTCCCAAGCGCCACGTGTTCACCGTGAGCCCAAACCTCCACGACATGATGGTCGAGCTCCAGTTCGACGTGGGCAACGGGAATGACAACTCGTACCCGAGCCACGCGTGGATCGACAACGTCAGGTTGTCCATCGCGACGCCGGGAACGCCAGGTTTCCCGGTTGCCGTCATCACCCAGACCCCCGCCCCGCCCGGCGCCGGAGCGTGCACTCTCGGCGACGCCACGATCGTGGTGCAGGGCACCATCCCGGGCGCCCCGGGGTTCACGGTCTTCAGCGGAATCCTCTGCCCCCTCGGTCCAGGCACGGGCCCGAACTTCGGCCTCTGCGAGCCCATCGCGGGCATCCTCGCCCAGGTCTATTCCGGCGTGCTGCCGTTCGCCTGGATCGGAGCCGGGTGCAGCACCACGACCAGCGTCTACCCTCCGGGGAGCATCCCTCCGGGACTCTGCCTCGAGCACCGGAGCGTCCAGATCGTGCCCGGCGTCCCCGCCATGCTCGGCAAGGCCGCGACATTCGCCAGCCAGTGAATCGTGACCGAGGGGCGTCGACGAAGCACGGCGACGCCCCCGCCCCGCCCTCGGTGGTTTGCTCTACGCAGTGAGCACCACGAGCGGCCCCTCCCCCCCCCCGGGGTTCAACGATCGCGCACCCTGGGGCGCGGTGCTGCCTAGGGCAATACGTAGCCACTCGGCGACGTCAC
>NZBC01000167.1 GCA_002687715.1 Planctomycetota bacterium
CCACCTTGAGATTCTCACTCTGGCCTTGTGAACCGGTGGGAAGTCCAGGTCCGGCCTGGGTGCGGCTCCGGCTTCGCCGTCAGAGCGGACCTGGAGGTCCGCGCTCCCGGGAGGGAACTCACTCTTGGAGGAGATACGGGCAGCCTCCGGAAGACCCAGGTATCGCGGGCCGTCAGACCTCCGGAGGTCTGGATCGTGGATCGACGCTCGCTGCTGATTCGAGGGCTGTGCGGCCCCCTGGCGTTCGGGCTGCACGAGTTGACCGGCGCGCTGCCCGAGCGTCCGGAGTGGATGCGCGAGGCGCAGGCCGCCATGCGAAGCTCGGGAAGACCGGGGCTCGTGCTGGTGATTCCGGATGACGCGCCCGGCCGTGACCGGATCACCGACGCGCTGATCGATGTCCTGACCTCGCCTGATCACGCGGCGCTGCGTGGGCGGCTGAGGGGGAAGTGGAAGCTCGCAGAGCTCCTGAGAAGCCCGCGGTGGCCGGAGCCAGACGCGCTGCTGGGCGCGGTGTGGATCTGCATGCGGAGGAAGACCGCTGCCGCGCTGCTCCCGCGCTGCTCCGAGGACGCGACCGTCGTGCTCCTCGACGCCGGGGGCCGACGCATCGCCGAGCGTCGAGATGACCTCGTCGAGTTCCTGGGCCGGTTCCCCGCGACCGTCGAGGCCCTGCTGCACGGTCCCGATGAGAAGCGCCTGAGCGCCACCGTCCGCCGGTTGCAGGGCAGCCTCCCAGCGAAGACGCGCGACGACGTGTGGGCCGCGCTCCGGACCATTCATCAGACACCGGGCGACGCCACGGCGAAGCTCGTTTTGCGCAAGCACTCGGCGCGCATCCTCCCCTGGTTGATCGCGGAAGCGCGGCGCGGTGAGAACGCCGAAGTGACCCAAGCGCTCCGAGAGATCATCTGGACCCGGGGCCGGAAGTACATCTGGCAGCGCGCGCCGTTCGGCGTCAAGATCTCGAACATGCGAGGGGGCCGCCCGCCGCCATGTGCGACCTGCGGACTGGCTGTCCGCTTGGACCGCTACGCGGGGCTGATCATGCGCTACCTACATTAGGGCGACCAGCTCCAGCATCCACGCGCACGCCAGGCCCGCGTACGTCCCGAGGACGTAACCCGCCACGGCGAGCAGCACGCCCACTGGCGCGAGCGCCGGGTGGAACGCCGAAGCGAGGATCGGCGCGGACGCGGCTCCCCCGACGTTGGCCTTGGAGCCGACGGCGGCGAAGAAGATCGGGGCTTTGAGCCAGCGGCGAACGAAGAGGATGACGACGGCGTGGAAGAGCATCCAGACGGCGCCGACGACCATGAGGCCGGGATAGTCGAAGACCTTCGAGAACTCGGCCTTGGCACCGATGCTGGCGACCAGGAGGTAGAGGAACACGCTGCCGAGCTTGGACGCGCCCGCGCCTTCGAGGCGACGGAGCTTCGTGAACGACAGAACCACCGCGATGGTCGTGCAGATGATGACGACCCAGGTGAAGCCCTTGATGATGCTGCCGATGGCCGGGAGCACCTCGCTGAGCGCGATGGCGATCGCCGTGGCGCCGAAGGCGATGGCGCCGATGAGGAGGAGGTCGGCGAGCGTGGTCGGTTTCGCGACCTCGGCCTCGAACTTCGCGATGCGGTTGCGGACGTCGTCGAGCCGGGTGCGGTCGGCGCCGATCTTCTCGTCCATCGCCTTCTCGCGTCCGGCGTAGAAGAGCAGGAAGATCATCCAGGTCTCGCCGATCGCGACATCGACGACGACCATCATGCTCATGGTGCTGGCGGTGGCGCCGACGCTCTCACCGATGGCCACGAAGTTCGCGCCGCCGCCGATCCAGGAGCCGGCGAGCGCCGCGAGTCCCTTCCATGCCTCCTCGCCCATCTCGTCGGGAATCAGTCCCTTGCAGACCAGGAGTGCCAGGGGACCACCGATGACGATGGTGAACGTCGCCGTGAGGAAGAGCACCAGAGCGTCCCGGCCCAGGCCGAGGATCGCCTTGATGTCGACCGCGAGCACGAGCAGCACCAGGCTCGCCGGCAGGAGATGCCCCTTGATGAAGTCGTAGAGCGGCGACGAGATCGGGATCAGCCCCGTGTTCGACAGCAGCGTGGGGACGAAGTAGCAGAACACGAGCAGCGGGAGGATTCGGAACAGCTTGCCGCCCGCCCGGGTCCGGTTTAACGCGAACAGTCCGCCGAGCATCGCGAGCAGGACGGCCAACACGGCCATGCTGCCGGTGATCAGGCCGTCCTGATGGAGGCCCTTCTCGACCGTGTCGGGAGCCTTGCCGAACGCGAGGTCCTTCGCACCGTTCGCTTCCCCGTCCTCGAGCCTGGTCGCCGCGGTCCGAAAGTGCTCCGCCGCCTTGCGCAGCGTGCCCGGCAGGAGCTCCGAGCTGCCTTTCTGGGCCAAGCCGAGGATGCGCCGCCGCACCTTCTCGTTGATCCCGAGGGCTTCCTGGGCCTTCTGGTACGCGTCGTCCGCCTCGCCCAGCCGCCGCGAGACGTCCGCCGCCTTTCCGTCAGCGTACGCGACCGCCGCGTCCTCCAGACGGTCGGCGACGGTCTTGAACGCGGCCGCAGCCTCGAGCTCCTGAGGCGTCGCGCCGGGCTTCGGCTGCGCCTCAGAACCTTGAGCGATCAGGCATCCGGCGAGGACGGCACACGCGCAGAGGACGTGCGCCCACCCCATCAACCCGCGTCTCCGTCCTTGACCTCGACGCCCTCGTGCATCCACTTCTTGAGGACCGGCACGAGAATGAAGCAGATGCCGGCGCAGATCATGGCCGCGATGCAGATCTTGCCGAACACCTCACCGTAGACGTCGACCGTGTCCTTCGGGGCCGGAATCACGGCGGACTCGTCGCCCTCCGCAACGCCCGTGAGCGAAGCGATGACCGCGGCGAGCAGGTTGGAGAACGCAGTGGCCAGGAACCACATGCCCATGACCGTCGACACGAGCCGCGCGGGCGAGAGCTTGGTCACCATCGACAGACCGACGGGCGACAGGCACAACTCGCCGGTGGTCTGCAGCAGGTAGCCCAACATGAGCCAGCCCATGGATATCATCCCGAGGTCGTTCGCGTTGGCCGCGCCCATGTAGAACGCGCCGAAACCGAGACCGAGCTGCAGCAGCCCCAGGGCGAATTTGAACGGCGTGCTCGGCTCCAGGCCGCGCGAAGCCAACAGCGCCCAGATCGCCGTGAACACGAAGCCGAAGATGATGATGAAGATGGGGTTCACCGACTGGAAGGTCGATGCCGGAATCTCCTTGCTGTAGGGGACGGTTTTCATGCCAACGTGGTGCGACTGAAGCGTGACATTCGTCTTTGCGTCGCCGAGCCCATCCTCGCGGCGGCGGTACTCGTCGCGCATGCCGTCGAGCTTGTCGAGGGTGAAGGCGTCACCGCCCAGCCCGGACTTCATGGACTTCTCGGTGATCTTGAGGATGCGCTTGGTATCAGCGGCCTCCTTGTCCTCCTCTTTCAACTTCTTGTAGTGCTTGGAGAGCATATCGACCCACACCTGCTCCCCGTCGACGACCGGGAGGTACTTCTGTGGGTTGATCTCGATCTCGACGTGCCGGTCCTCGCCCTTCTCGCCGGTCCAGGTCTTGTGCTCCTCCCGCTTGTCGTAGGCTGCCTGGCGGTCCGCCTCGAGTGCAGCGACGACCTTGCCGAGCTTGGCGAACCGGAACCCGAGCTGCCCTTGCGTGAAGTTGATTTCGCGGACCTTGCCGACATCGCCGGTGGCGACGACGTCGTCGTCGCCCGCCAGGGTGCGGTCGACGTTGCGATCGGTGCAGTTGTTGACTGAAGACCCCGCCTGCTCGAAGAACGACCAGAAGAGCATCGAGAAGAAGATGAGGATCAGCGCGACGTACATGCGTTCGCGCGGCACCGTGTCCATCTTGAACGTCTCGCGCAGCAGATAGACGAGCGCGGTCACGCCAGCGACCACGAGGATGAGCCCGGCAGGGGTGGCGATGGCGGACACGAACGTGTTGGCGAGGCCGTCCCCGAGCCCGTCGAGGGTCTCCTCCGGGATGATGGAAACCGTGAGAGTGCCGCGCACGATCACGGTGAAGATGGCGACAGCGGCCGCCGTGCCGAGGAAGATGGTGTTCTGGACCGATAGTCCGGCGAAGAACGGAGCGTGGAGCTTCTCCTTGCTCGGGGGCTGCCCCGCCCAGTCGGGCAGGCCGCCCTTGCCGAGCGCACGGAACGAGATGACGCCAGCGGCGACCAGGGCCAGGGCGACCATGGTGTAGAGCGTCAGCAGCGCCCAGTGACTATCTGCCTGCAGCCACATCATCCCGCCCGCGGTCGCGATCGCGCCCCCGAGGATCAGGGCCTGGGCGAGAATCGTCGGCAGCCAGAACACCGCCAGCCCCACGAACATCCCGAGGGTCGCCAGGCCGAATCCCCAGTGCCAGCCGTACGTCTCGCCGATGTACCCACATAGCAAGGGCGCCAACGCCGCGCCGAGGTTGATACCCATGTAGAAGATGATGAAGCCACCGTCGCGCTTCGGGCTCCCCTGGGGGTAGAGCGTGCCGACCATGGTCGAGATGTTGGGCTTGAAGAAGCCGTTGCCCGCGATCAGCAGGGCCAGGGCGAAGAAGAACGGCCATTCGCTCTCGACGGTCATCACGAGATGGCCGAGCCCCATCAGGATGCCGCCGAGGATGACCGCCCTCCGCTGGCCAAGGAACCGGTCCGCGAGCAGGCCGCCGAAGAACGGCGTCATGTACACGAGCGCGGTGTAGGCGCCATAGACGGCATAGGCGTCGGAGTCGCCGTAGCCCAGGAACCCCTTGAGCATGTAGAAAACGAGGAGCGCTCGCATCCCGTAGTACGAGAAGCGCTCCCACATCTCGGCGAAGAAAAGGGTGAAGAGTCCGGTCGGATGGCCGAACAGTTCGCCCTGCTGGGTCCCATTGCTCATCGAAGTCTCCTGGAGGCGGCCGCCCCTTGGTCGCGGCGTATCCTAAGCGGAACGCGGGGGACGTGGCGACCCCCCCCCAGCGAGCTCAACCCGACCTCAACCCCCGGTGTTTCAGGCGGTCTCCGCTTCCGACTGCTCTGACGCCGGGCGGCCGCGCCAGCCGTGGCCCGTCCGCTGAAGGACCTCCTCGGCGAAGGGGCGGTAGTACTCGACCCGCTGTTCCCGCAGCGAGAGGAACCACGCCGTGAAGACCACGGTCGCAAGCCAGGCCAGCACGACCATCCAGAACGCCGGGGCCAGCTCGGGCACCTCGGCGGAGATCAAGAAGAACCCGGTCACGACCAATGCGGCCCCACCAGTGAACAGGGTTCCAGTGAGCATCAGGAGGTCGAGATGGCGACCCCTCCGATCGGCGGAAGCCAGCTCGTGGGCGAGCTCGCGGACCGCGAACCGGTACTCCTTCATGGTCGGTCCGGACCCCTTCGGAATCGGGACGCCATCGTGCAGCTCAGCGGGCTCGGGCTCCGGGTCGGAGAAGTTGAACCACCCGCCCTCCCCCGGCGGCGGCGGAGAGGAGGGCGGGTCCTGCGGGGTGGGTCTCTCGTCCTCACCGCGGGAACGAGCCCCGAGGTCCGGCCGGGAGAGGTCGTACTCGAAGCGCGACCGGGGATCGCGGACGACGGCCCACGCTTCCGACAGGTCCAGGAACCGCGCCGAAGCGACCTCCAACCGGTGCGTATTCCGATCGGGATGCCACTCGAACGCGAGCCGTCGCCAGGCCTCGCGGATCTCGTTGACGTCCACGTCCGGCGAGACGCCGAGGATCGCGTAGTAGTCCTTCATGGGCTGGCCGAGCGAAGCGAGAGCCTGCCCGTTCCAAGACACCAGGGGTTCCAACCCCCGCACGACGATCCTACCCGGTCCCCCCTGACCGAAGCGACCGATGGTACTCTGCGCCGATGCCTGCGGATGCCCCCAACCTCATCTGGATCGACCTCGAAATGACCGGGCTCGACCCGGACTCCTGCTTCATCATGGAGATCGCGACCCTGGTCACGAACTCCGAACTCGAGCTTGTCGCGGAGGGCCCCAACCTCGTCATCCACAACTCCGACAAGCAGCTGGAGAGCCTGTCCGAGTGGTGCAAGGACCACTTCGGCAAGAGCGGGCTGATCGAGCGGGTCCGCGCGTCCACGGTGAGCATCGAGGACGCCGAGGCCCAGACCCTCGCGTTCCTGAAGGAGCACGTGACGGCGGGAGCGTCTCCACTGTGCGGCAACTCCGTCCACAACGACCGCGCGTTCCTGTGGCGGCACATGAGGCGAGTGCACGACTGCTGCCACTATCGCAACGTCGACGTGAGCACGATCAAGGTCCTGCTCAAGGCGTGGTATCCGAGCGCCTACTCGTCACCGCCGAAGGCGGAGAGCCACGAGGCACTCGCCGACATCCGTGAGTCGGTCGAAGAACTCCGGCACTACCGGAAGCACTTCTTCACTTCATCGAGTTGAGGAGGCGCTGCGCCTTCTCGGCCGCCTTCGTTCCCTCGTACTTGCGTTTGACGAGCGGCTCGAGCAGCTTCTTCGCGAGCTTCCAATCGCGGCGGTTCATGGCGGCACGCGCGTCTTTCAGAGCGGCGCCCGCTTCGACCTCGAGCTTGATGCGCCGATCCGTGCCCATGCGCTTCAACGCGACCGCCGCCTTGCGACCCTGCCCCGACTTCGGAGCGTGTTTCACGAGGCGGCTGTGGATGAGGTGCGCGCGGTACCAGTCCTCCCCCGCCTCCGCCTTCTGCGCCGCTTCGAGCTTGTCGCGCAGCAACGTCTCGATCTCTTTGATCGTCTCCTTGGCGAACTCCCGGTCGTCGCCACGCGCCTTCCCGAGCAACTTCAACGCGACATCGAGCTTCGCGGTCTCCAGCGCCTTCGATGCCGACTTCAGCGACTTCGGCAATCTCGCGATGATCCGGAGTGGAGCGTTCGGGCCCACGAGCCGCGCGGTCTTCAGGACCTTCTTGATCGTGGCGACCGGGATGCCCGACCCCGAACCCTTCCATGCGATCTTGCCCCGCGGGTCGACGATCGCCGCCGCCGGCCAGAATGTGAACGGATACGACCCCATGCTGAGGTTGCTGGGCTCGTAGATGACCGCGAACCGGGGCCGGTTCCGTTTCACGAACGCCTCGACCTGTTCCTCCGACCGATGGGTCACGGCGCACACCACGAGCCCCTCCTCGTGATACTTGTCGTGCAGCGCGTTCAGCGGCCTCACGAGCGAACGTCCGTTCTCCGTCACGAAGTACACGAACACGAACGCCTTCCCCCGACACTCATCGAGGTGCTTGAAGCTCGCGAAGACGAGCTCGGCGTCCGGCATCGGCGCGTCGTCACCGACCCGCAACCGTTCCGCCGTCGACGCGGGGTCGCCCTGAGCCGGGAGGGACGTGGCCACCACCATCAGGATGAGGAGGTATCGCATCACCACAGACTTTAACGGCTCGCCACCATCCGAATGAACCCAACCGCCAACCTGTCACCGCCAAAGTGGCAGGGAACGAACCGTGACCCCCGCCGTATCAATGGTTTGAGCACGGGAGGCCGGGTGCCGCACGAACGGCACGCGAGTCGCTTAGGAGGCTGACATGGGACACATCCTCGCCAACGTCGGGAACCACGGAGTCCGGATCGGACGGATCGCCGGGATCCGGATCACCCTCGACTGGACGTGGTTCTTCATCGCAACTCTGGCGGTCGGATCGATCACGAGTGCGTTCGCCGCGGCGGGTACGGGCTTTCTCCTCGCGCTCCTTGGCGGGTTGCTCGTGGCGGGCGGGTTCTTCGGATCGATCCTCGCTCATGAGCTGGGTCACGCACTGACGGCGCGGCGGTTCGGGATCCGCACGGAGTCGATCGCGCTCCACGTGTTCGGCGGCGTCGCCCGGCTGATGGGCGAGCCCCGCACGCCCCGACAAGAGCTCCTGATCTCGGCGGCCGGCCCCGCGGTCAGCCTCGCGCTGGCCGGCGGATTCTGGCTTCTGGCTCTGGCCCTTCCAGCGGGCCTGACCATCGGCCTCAACGTGGTGGTCGCCACGTTCTCCAACCTCGCCTACGCCAACCTCGTCCTGGGTCTGTTCAACCTCCTCCCCGGCTTCCCGCTCGACGGCGGCCGCATCCTCCGCGCGTGGTTGTGGTCCCGCAAGCGCAGCTACTCCGAAGGCACCCGCATCGCCGCCAAGGTCGGCGAAGGTGTCGGCCTCGGCCTGATGTGCCTCGCCGCCGGCCTGCTGTTCATGACGGGCGCCTTCGGGTCTTCGCTCATGCTGGGCGCGATCGGATTCGTCGTGCGCCAGGCAGCGCGCGCGGAAGGCCTGCGTGTCGGGTCGCGGGTCTACGCCCGACCTTCGGGCCACGAGCCGGGCGGCGGCGGCGAATCCCGAGGAGGGACGGCGCGCGTCGTCCGCCTGCCGGACGGGCGCATCGTCATCGTGCACGACATCTGAACGGGTAGCGCGCTTTGGCCCGCTTCATCAATGAAGCGAGCTCATCGCTCCAGCCGAAACAGCGATTCGAACTGGTCCGATACCCGCTGTAGCTCCGCAGGCGCAGGGCCGAGACCCTGGCCCCCAAACCGGCGCAGGTGGATCCACTCCACGCCCCGGCTGCGCGCCCATCGAAGCGCGGCCTCCCAATGGGGCGCCGCGGGGAACGGGACCCAGGGGCGATCGCTGAAGTAGGCAACGCGTGCATCGTCACTCATGACCGCGCCCTTGCCCGGGAGCTCCCGCAGCACCGCACCGACGTCTCGCACCGAAGCGTGCGTGGCTGCGCTCTCGTCGTATTCGCTCATGCCCGTGACCAGGCTGCGCGCCGTCGAAAGCGCGAGCAGCGCGGCGAGAACGGCGACCGGGATTCCGAGCCAGCGGCCGCGCAGGTCAGCGAGCACGCGGCCCGACCAGAGCGCGAACGGAATGGCGAGTGGCGCGATGTAACGGATGGCGGGCCGATACAGGATGAACGCTGCCAGTCCCGCCGCGACCCAGCCGAACAACAGGAGATCCACGCGACCCGCGCGGCGCCCGGCTCGAAACGCGAACAGGAGGGTGATCGCGAGGAAGAGCGACATCCACGTGTGGCCGGTCAGGGCCATCGACGAAAGGCGCTTCATGCCGTGGCCGGCATGCGTCCACCAGCCGGAGCGACGAAAGTCCAGCACCCTCCAACCGGGACCGGTCGTAGGCTCGAGAGAGAGAAAGGCGCCTCGCTCCCGACCCTCGGCATCGACTTCGAAGTGGGCGTCGCGAAACGTCGCACCGCCTTGCATGCGGTCGATGGCCCGGGAAATGCGCCCTCCCTTGCCTTCCCACCGCCAGGTACCGGTGACCCGCTCCAGGTGGAACGCGAACGGCAAGGTCCCGACGAAGCACACGAGCACGACCACGAGCACCAGGCCGCGACGGCGACGGCCGGCGTCATCTCTCCAGCCCAGGATGAACAGGACGCCAATCGTCCACGCGATGATCGCCAGCGACTCGACCCTCACGAGGTACGCCAGAGCGAGGAGCGCTCCCGCAGCCGCCGCCCGCCGCACCCGCGCGGGGCGCGACATCAGGACAACCGCACCCAGCAGGAACGCGCTGTGGACGGCCTCCGGGAAGACGGCGACCGACG
>NZBC01000168.1 GCA_002687715.1 Planctomycetota bacterium
GCACGAGATCGCGAAGAACCACGCGAAGGGCCGGGATCCCGAATTCGCGACCACCGACTACGCCGCCCTCGCCGCGCGCATGCCGCGCCTCGGTTTCGCCCCCGTCGCGCCGGAGCGCATGCAGCCTGCCGGGCTCCGACTCGAAGGCGGGCGCTACTGCAGCGTCGGCGGCGCCATCGCCGCGCAGCTCGCGCTGACCGACACCTCCGGTCGCCGCTACACGCTCTATCAATGGCGCGACCACACCGAGTTCGACGGCCTCGGCAAGGCCATGTTCAATGTCGGCGACGCGCAGGTCACGCTGTGGCGCGAAGCCGGATTGCTGCACGGCCTCGCAGGACCGCGGCGCTGACCGCGACGATCACCGGATGAGGTACGCCGCCATCCCTCCGGCCGGGACCACGACGTCAATCGTCACCGCGTAGTCCCGCCCGAGTTCGTGCTCGATCGTCTTGCCATCCGGCCCGGTGATGCGCGCCCGGTCCGAGAGCCCCGTGTAGTACAGGGGCACCCGCAGCGTCCGTTTCGCCTCGACGACGAGGGGGTTGAAGACGACGAGCATCCCCTTCTCGTCGAGCTTCGGATTGACGTGGAGCATCCAGTCGACGTCCTTGCCGTTGGCCCGCCGGCCGTGGACGAGATCGGATTCGAGGATGTGGCGGTGTCGCTTGAACCACGTCACCCGATCCCGGACCAGATCGCGGGTGGCGTCGGTGTCGTAGAGGCGATGGCCGCGATACACGGCCTGCACACCGAGCGCGAGGTTCGAGTCGAGCATGCGCCGATAATGGTCGCGGTGTGCGTCGAGCGGCTCGATCGTCGCCGCAGCCCCGCCCCCGTGGTACTGGGTAAGCGGGACGAACATCCAGCCCATGGACGGCGTCTTGGTCCAGGTCCCGTCGTAGATGTTCTGGCGGGTGTGAATGACCTGCTGGGCGCGGGGCAGCGACCAGTTCACCTCGCGATAGCCCATGCCGCATTCGTTGCCGCCCTGGAGGTAGTAGTAATCGGGCACGCGCAGGTACACGCCGCGACCGCGCAGCCACCGATAGAACTCGCAGATGACGTTCCACTGCGCCCACTGGGAATCGTCGAGGCCGCGCTGCAACGGCGGACGCGGCGTGACGTCGAAGTCGCCCGGATACGAGCCGTCGTGCGTGAACTGCAGGAAACCCGTGTGCTCGAAGAACGCGCGGAGCTTCTTGAAGTACTCCTGCCCCCACTGGGACGTCAGCGCCGGACACGCCCCGTGGGCCGGCTTCTCGCCCGGCGGTGACACGACGTTCTGTCCGTTGCCGATGCGCCGGCTCGACAGGAGCGAGTATCCGCCGAGGTGGATGCCCTTCCCGGTCGCGTACTCAGCCAGCGCCTTGAACTTCTCGAGGTTGGCCGGTCGCGCGTCCTCCATGTTCAGGCCCGACCCGAACGACAGGCTGACCATCTCGAAACCACAGGTCTCCGCCTGATCGATCGCCCGCCGCACCACATCGGGTCGGGTCGAGACGACGTGCAGGATGAGCGGATTCTCGGTGACCCACGGCGCGACCGTGCGGTACAGGCGCCGCAGCGCGAGGCCGCGGCGCTCGCGATCGCCGTCGTCGTCGTGGAGCAGCTCGAACGTGCGAAACGACGTGAACGTCTTGCCCGGCTCGACGATCACGTCGGGACCGCGGGTCGGCTCGACCTCGAGCAGGCACGGCATCTGCCGGGCCCAGTTCACCTGGGTCATGTACTGGGGGTCGGGCCGCCAGTGAACGGTCCAGCGGTTGGCGTGCGCGTGTTTGAAACCACCCATCGCGTAGTCGGTCTCGACGTGGATCGTGTCCGGCGCCGGCAGCGGCACTCCAATGCGATGCTCGACCGGGTTCGCGTCCTCGACGACGGCGAGAATCTCGGTGGCGATCCGATCGATCTCCAGTGGCCGCGTGAGACCGTTGTGAACCGTGAGCCACTTCGCGAACACGGGGACGCCGTCGTAGAGCTCGTAATGGACCACGATCCGAACCGTGCCCGACGCCTGCCCGGCGGACGCGGGCATCACCTTCACGAAGTCCAGCTCGAGCGCGACCCCCGCGGGCGGCCAGACCACGTCGGGGGCGTGGGGGCGCACGCGTTTCCACGGAAAGCGACGCTTCGGGCGTCCCAGCCGATACCCGACGAAGTGCGCCGCCGCCGGGTCGGGTCTCATCGTCTCGAGCCACGCCGGCAGCAGGTACGCGTGGTTCGGCTGGCCGACGAGCCCGCCCACGTTCACCGTGTTCCCATCGAGCACCAGCCGCGCCTCGGGACGCACCGCTCGCAACAGCGAGCGGCCGGTGCGCAGGTCCTCCAGCGCCACGCAGGCGAGATCGGGTGCGAGGCGGAACGTACGGCGCACGAGCCCGTTGGCGAGGTGCAGCTCACGACCGTCCGCGCTGGTCCACGCCCCCGCTGAGCGGGGAACGCCGCGGACCAGCCAGTCAACTCCGGCGAAGGCCAGATCCCCAGGGCTCGAGCGCGGGGCCACGGGCGGCTGCCCCAGAAGGGACGCGGTTGTCAAGACCAAGATCACGAGGTCGAAGCGCGGCATGGGGAGATGGTACAGCGGTCCGGAGCTCGTGCCTGGGAAGGAAAGAACTGCCCGTCGTGTTGGTGGAGGTAGAATAGGGGGTGCGCGGTTACCCCCCCAGATCCGGTCTCCCGAAGAAGAGTCGTCGAATGAGGATGATGCGTACGCTCCTGACCATTGCAGTGTTCGCCGTGCTTCCCGCCTGCGCCCAGCCGGAGAAAGTCAGCACGCAGCACCTGAAGGAGTTCGAGAACGACCTCGGGGAGCTATCGGCCAGGATCATCCCGGCCACCGTCGCGGTGAAGATCGGCAACGCCGGCGGCAGCGGCGTGATCATCTCCGAGGACGGCTGGGTACTGACGGCCGCTCACGTCTTCTCCCGCCCTGGCCAGAAGGTGAGCATCACCCTCCACGATGGCAACGTCGTCCATGGCGAGACCTACGGACGCCAGCAGACCGACGACTTCGGCATCCTCAAGATCACCACCGAAGGCAAGTGGCCCCACGCCGAGATGGGCAGCTCCGAGCCGCTCGAGCGCGGCGACCTCTGCGTCGCGACGGGACACCCCGGCGGCTTCCAGGACGGACGCTCGCCGCCGCTGCGGTTCGGCCGGGTCACGCGCACCAGAGGCCAGTTCGTCCAGACGTCATGCACCGTCGACCACGGAGACTCCGGCGGCCCGCTCTTCGACCTCAAGGGCCGGGTGATCGGCATTCACAGTCGCATCGGCGGGAGCGCGCGACAGAACTACCACATCCCCGTCGATCACTATCGCAAGCACTGGAAGCGCCTCGTCGCCAAGGAGCACTGGGGACAGTTCCGGTTCCCGAAGCAGGGGGCCGTGCTCGGCGTGAGCGGCGACGGCGGTCCCGGCGGCTCGCGACTCAGCCGGGTCGCCAAGGGACTCCCGGCGGCGAAGGCGGGCTTGAAGGTCCGCGACACGATCGTCAAGTTCGGCGACGACAAGGTCGAGACCTGGGACGATTTGTCCAAGGCGATCAAGAAGCATGACGTCGGCGACAAGGTCGTGGTCATGTTCAAACGCGGTGGTGAGACCCAGACCGCGACGGTCAAGCTCGCGCTGTCCCCGAACGCCCCGCGCCCAGAGGAGGCGGGCGAGATGCCCGTCGTCGCCAAGCCCGAGGGCAAGATGTCGGAGCTGCTCGAGGACGGCGACAACCTCAAGAGTGCGTTCAACGACCTCGCCAAGAAGGCTCGCCACAGCGTGGTCCGCATCGTGACCGGCGACAACGCGCGCGTGCTCGGAACCGTCGTCGGCAAGGACGGGTGGATCGTCACCAAGGCGTCCGAGCTCAAGAGCGGCGACACCACGGTTACGCTCACCGACGGTCGCAAGCTCAAGGCCGAGCGGGTGACGGTGGAGAAGATCTGGGACCTCGCCTTCCTGAAGGTCGAAGCCAGCGACCTCACACCGGTGTCGTTCGTCGATGCGAAGGATTTTCGGAACGGCCAGTGGCTAGCGAGCATAGGGCAGGACGAGGAGCCGCTCAACGTCGGCGTCGTCAGCGTGCGCCCCCGCAGCCTGATCGCGCCGAACGCCTCCAAACAGGGTTACCTCGGCATCACGTTCGACCTGACCTTCGACGGCACTCGCATCAAGACGGTCATGCCAGAAACGGCCGCGGCGCGGGCCAAGCTCGAGGTCGGCGACGTGATCGTGGCCATCGAGGGCAAGAAGATCCGGAGCATCACCCACGCTCAGCGCATCCTCAAGTTGAAGACTCCCGGGTCGAAGATCCCGTTCAAGGTCCTTCGTGGGGACAAGGAGATGACCGTCGAGGCGACGCTGGGTTCGCGCGCTGAGATCGCCACCCCGCCGGCGCCGCGCGGCCGAAGCCGTGGACGAGGCGGCCGTCGAGGCCGCGGCAGACGCACCTCGCGGACCCGCTACAGCCAGAAGTCGTCGGGGTTCAAGAACGTCGTCCAGCACGACACGATCCTCACACCGCGCGACTGCGGTGGTCCCGTCTTCGACAGCCGGGGCCGTTGCGTCGGGCTGAACATCGCACGGGCCAATCGCTACAACACCCTCGCCATCCCGGCGCCGGACCTCGCCAAGCTCGTCGCGGCCGTCCGGAAGGCGTCCGCGGAGCAGACCCCCGCGGCCGCAGGCAAGGAGAAGGGCAAGGAGGCTCACTGACCCTCGATCGAGGTCAATGAGCCGGCGCCGGCCAGCGCGGCGCCTCCCCCTCCAGCACCCGCCACACGTCCTCGACGACCCATCCCATGCGGTCCTTCGCCGGGCGGGTCGCGGCCCCCAGATGAGGGACGAGGAGCGCATTGGGCACGCCGAGCAGCGGGTGTTTGACGGGGAGCGGCTCCGGGTCGTGGACGTCGCAGATGGCGTGGGCATCCGGATGCGTACGCAACCACGCCGCCAGCGCGGCCGGGTCCACGATGAACCCACGCGCAGCATTGACGAGGATCGCGTCCTTCCGCAGAGCCGCCAGCTCAGCCACACCCACCAGCCCACGGTTCGAATCCCGGCCGTCGACATGCAGCGTGACGACGTCCGATTGCGCGAGGAGCGCGTCGCGGTCGGCGGGCTCGGCGCCTTCGCGCCGGTCCGCCGGGATGTCGAGCAGGTCGTGGTACCGGACCCGCATGCCGAACGCACGACCGACCCGCGCCACGCGGCGACCGACCCGACCGAACCCCCACACGCCCACGGCGAGCCCACCGAGCTCGCGGGTCCCCATCAGCTCGGATCGACGCCGGACCCAGGTATCCGCATCGATCGCTTGGGTGAGCTTCGGCCGCGGCCGCAGCACGTCGAGCAACAGCCCGAACACGAGCTCGGTCACCGTGCCCGCGTTCGCCTCGGGCGTGTAGCAGACGGTGACGTCGCGAGCGGCGCACGCGGGCAGGTCGAGATTATCGAGCCCGACCCCCGCACGGCCGATCACCTTCAGGTTCGGAGCGGCGTCCAGCAGCGCGGCGTCGATCTGCGTGTAGGTGCGAATGACGAGAGCGTCAGCCTGGGCCAGCAGCACCGGGAATCCGGGGTCGTCGACCCCGACGCTTCGAACGTCGGCCCGCTCGGCGAGCCACTCGCGGGGAGTGGCGGCGAGGTCTTCGGTGTCGATGACGAGCGGACGATCCACGAAGAGTTTTTCCTCGATGAGGGCCCAGACATCAAGTCAAACTCCGATCCCGCGTGATGTCGTCGCGGTACGATCCGCGAATGCGAAGCGAAGTCCTCCTCCTCTTCCTGGTGTTCGCGAGTGTCCCGACGATCGGCCAGATTCCGGGCACTTCGGAGAAGAAAGCCACCGTCGATGCGGCGGGAAGGACACTCGACTACTTCGTGTGGGCTGACACACTGCGACTCGTCGACCGGGACGAAGAGCACCGCGCGTGGGTCTTCCACGTGTCCTACCGCCATCTCGATCCGGCATCCCCCGCGAAGCGACCGGTGACCTTCGTGTTCAACGGCGGCCCAGGATCGGCCTCGCTCTGGCTCCACCTCGGCGGACTCGGGCCGCGGCGAGTCACACTCGACGACGAGGGCGTCGCCCGCTCCCCCGGCGAACGGCTGGTCGAGAACCCGCTCACCTGGCTGCCCTTCACCGACCTCGTGTTCATCGACCCCGTCGGCACCGGGTTCAGCCGGCCCGCGGGAAAGGTCGAGCAGAAGGAGTTCTCCGGATACACCGAGGACATCGAGAGCGTCGGCGATTTCATCGCCGCGTGGCTCTCGAAGCACGGCCGGTGGTCCTCGCCGAAGTACCTGTGCGGCGAGTCCTACGGGACGATGCGCTCCGCAGGTCTCTCCGGATACCTCCAGGACCGCCACCACGTCTTCCTGAACGGCATCGTGCTCATCTCGACCGTGCTCGACTACGGGACCAAGCGATTCGCCCCCGGACACGACCTCCCCTACGCGTTGCATCTCCCGAGCTTCTGCGCGACCGCGTGGTACCACAAGAAGCTCCCGCCGGAGCTGCAACAGCGACCGGTCGCGAGCGTCGTGAAGGACGCCGAACGGTTCGCGCTCGGTGACTATCTCGTCGCCCTCGCGCAGGGCGACCGGCTCTCCGACGCGGCCCGCACGAAGACGGTCGAGTCGCTCGCTCGCTACACGGGTCTCTCCAAGCAGTTCCTTCGCCAGGCCGACCTGCGCGTGAACCTCTCGCGCTTCACCAAGGAGCTGCGCCGCACGGACGGCGTCACCGTCGGCCGGCTCGACTCCCGCTTCACCGGCCAGGACCGGGACAACGCCGGCGAACGCTACGAGTTCGACCCGAGCATGGCCAACATCGACGGCCCCTTCAACGCCTGCATCAACCACTACCTCCGCAAGACCCTCGGCTACGAAACGACCATGGTCTACGAGAGCATGTCGCGCCGCGTCCGCCCCTGGAGCAACAAGGGCTTCGAAAACCGGTACGTCAGCTCCGCCGATACGCTCCGCCGGGCGATGACCAAGAACCCGCACCTCCGCGTGCTCGTCTGCAGCGGCTACTACGACCTCGCGACCCCGTACTTCGCCGCCGACTACACGTTCTCCCACATGGGACTCCCCAGGGACCGCCGCGCCGCCCTCGAAGTCCGCTACTACGAGGCGGGACACATGATGTACATCCGCAAGGAGTCGCTGAAGAAGCTCACCGCGGACGTGGCGGGGTGGTTCGCGGGGGCGAAGTAGCGATTCTGCCGGGAGCGCGGACCTCCAGAGGCGGTGAGTCAATCGGCTCCGAGGCGAGCGAAGCGCCCAGAGCGGCGCTGGCCAGAGAGGCGAAGCGAGCGGGGCAGTCCCCGTGAGCTGAGCCTGACGCAGTCCAGCGTCGCTCTGGGCCGAGCGCAGCCCGGATTGCGATTGA
>NZBC01000169.1 GCA_002687715.1 Planctomycetota bacterium
AAGCGTGTCGATCGCAGCGCCCCGCTTGCCGGTCTCCCACTGCAGTTCTGCTACGAGCAGCCAGCCGGTGCGGGACTCGGGCGACAGTGCGATGAGCCGCCGCGCGGCCGCGATGGCGCCTTCGGGATTCCCGCGTTCGATCTCCAGGTCGGCGATATCCTCGAGCAGCGACGCCTCCTGCCGCGGCCGCACGGCGATCATCCGCTGCATCGTCTTCACGCCGTCTTCGTACCGGTGAAGCTGGCGCAGGAGCTCGGCGCGCACCTCCAGCAACTCGAAGCTCTTCGGGTGTACCGTCAACGCCCGATCGCAATCCGCGAGCGCAGTCTGCGCCCTGGTGTCGGCCCGCAGCAGACGCACCAGGAGCAGCCACTGGAACGGATCGGTATCATCGGACGACTCGAGGAGTCGCGCCCGCAGGCGCTTCGCGACGGCGCTGATCTGCCGCGAACCGTGTGCGCACGCAACCTCCATCTCGACGACCCGGATCGAGCGTGCCGGCGACGTCGCGAGTCGCCAGAGGCGGTGGAGATCGACCCGGGCCCGCGCCCAGCCGCGTGCCTCGAGCAGCAGCTCGGTGCGGAGCGCAACCAGGCTGAACGCCACCTCGTCGTCAACGCTCGGCATCGGCGTCGCCGCGAGGATCTCGAGCGCATCGTCGCGGTACTGCCGGCGCGACAGCAACCGCGCGGCGCGGAGTCGGTTGCGCGGGGTGTCGCGAGGCGGGCGACAGAGCCTGCGCAATGCAATCGCCCCCTCGTCCTTGCGGCCGCGTTGGAAAAGGAACCGGCCCAGCGCCTCGAACGACGACGGGTCTTCCGGATGCAACTCGGTTGCGCGCTGGAACCACGCCTCGGCCGCGGCGTCGAGGTGGTATCGCGCGAACACCTCCGCAGCGAGCCGGGCGCGCCGTGCGGCATCGGCGGGCGAGCGGCCCGCTCCATTCGTCGCGATGCGTTCGAACGCGCGGCGGGCTCCGGCCTCGCGCTGGTCCGGCCCGACATCGCCGCGTTGCAGCCAGGCAGCACCGAGGCGTTCCCACGCCTCCGGCTCGTCGGCCGTGGCTTCGGCCAGCCTCTCCCACTCGGAGACTGCTTCGGCGATGTGCCCCGCGTCCTGCAGTAGCCGCGCGAGCGCCTCCCGCGCGTCGTGACGCCCGGGAGCCCGTTCGAGCAGCTGCCGGTAACTCCTGATCGCGTCGTCAATCCGGCCCCGCGCTGCCTCCAGACGGGCGAGCGCGCCCGCGACGTCGATGTCGTCCGGGTGACCGTCGAGCCACTTCGCATACACCTCGACCAACCAGGCCCCATGCCCGCGAGCGCGGAACGCGCGCTCGAGCCGGCGCTGCGATTCCTGCCGCAAGAACGAACCCGGCGCGAGCTCGCCGAGGAGTGCCTCGAGTACCGTGCCGGCCGCTTCGACCTTCCCCGCCACGGCGTCGAGCTCCGCGATGCGGATCCCGCACCGAACCCGGGCGTAGGCGTCCTGATGGCGCTGGCGGGCCGCCACGAACTGTGCGCGAGCCGCGTCCCGCTCGCCCGAGGTGATGAGCAGCTCCGCGAGCTCTTCACGCAGCTCCGTCTCGTCGGGGAAGCGCTTGATCAGCTCCTCCCAGGCCTTCCGCGCGCCCGCTGCATCCGCCGCGGCGACCCGGAGCTTGCCCAGCCGGCGCAGCAGATCCTGGATGCGGTCCGGTGGTGGCGACTTCGAGAGCGCCGACCGACACGCCGCCGATGCCGCATCCAGCCGACGACGCTTCTGCAACACCTCGGCGCGGGCCGAGTCGGGACGCCAGTCCTCGGGTGAACGCCGCGCGGCCTCCTCGAACGCGCGCAGCGCACCCGCGCTGTCGCCCGTGCGCTCCTTCACCCACCCGAGCAGCAACGGCGGTCCCGGGTCGGCGGGAGCGTCCTTCTGCTGCTTCTCGAGGCGGGAGATCCACGCATCGACGCCGTCGCCGCCCTTCCAGAGGTCGTACAGCCGGCGGAACGCCGTCCCTCGGGTCGGGTTCTTGAGCAGGATGCTCTCGTAACGATCCCGCAGCTGCTTGGGGTCCGGCTGCGCGCGCAGCTCCGCGCCGAGGAGCGTCGCCACCACCACGAGAATGAAGGTACGTTTCACGATGAGAGCTACTGAGCCAGGAACGTGACGTGCAGAGCGCCGAGGAGCGTGCCGCGGTCAAGGTCCACCCCGATGCGTAGTGCGTCAAGACGATCCGGGAATGGCGACATCAGCTGGGGCAAGGCCTGGGGATAGACCACGGACGACGGCGGGCGAGCGTGAGCGTCGAGGATCACCTGGTGGAACATGGGCGCGCGCACGCGTCCGAACGCCACTCGGAATCCCGTCAGGTCCTTCGAAGCGCTCTCCGGATCCAGGGTGAGGGTCCCTCGCTGGCCTCCCCCAAGCTGCCAGGCGGACACGACCACCCGGGCGGCGAACCGCGCCGGCGGCGACATCACGGCGGTAGCGTACGCGCGCTCCTCCGTAGATGAGAACACGATCGCCGCCGCGCCCAACGGACCCGGTCCCATGGTCGTCGGCTTCAACGTGGATCTGGTCTCGAACTGCGCAGACGCGAGTGGCGTGGCCAGCCGACCCGGCACGAGCACCGCCGGACTGCGTGCGAGCTCCGCGCCATCCGACGCCACCAACACGGCCCGGACCCACCTTGACGCACCGCCAGGAAGGTCGCGCGTCGTGCGCATGATTCCCATCACGACCTCGCCGCCGTCGGCGGGCATCGTCGTCACCTCGGCGAACTTCGAGCCACCACCGCTCGTCTCGAACCGGATCAGGAGGCCCTTCAACGACGGCGCGTCGATGGCCCGGACGAATGGTATCGCGACGTGGCGGACCAGCGCATCGGACACCGGCGGCCCACTCGTATCCGGACGTGGGATTCCATCCGGGCGGCCCTGCCACCAGAATGTCACCTGCCGCGCCGACGTCCGCTGGGCGGCGAACGCGAGTCCCGGGGTGAAGTTCTTCTTTCGCAGCGCGTGGTCGAGCGTTTGCCAGGCGGGCTTCGCGCTCACTCGAGCCAGGACGTAGCCGTGGAGAGCCGGCGCCGAGGCGCCCATGACGGTCACGAGGTGGCGGGCTCGCACCACCGCGTCGGGCGTTTCGTCGAGCAGGATCACATCGACGGCCCGGGCCGCGCACCGCGCGGCCTCGGTGGTCTGGCCGATTCGCATCCACAGCGCCGCCGCCGCAGTCCAGCCGTCGGCGTCCTCGCCGGAGATCACGGACTCCAGCCGCCGGATCAGGCGCGGCATGCGGCTGCTCAGAGCCGCGTTCTTCGCCGCGGCGTCGAGACCGGCCGCGACCACGCGCGCCAGCGACGGTTCTGAACCCGGACGACCGCGAAACGCGCCGCGCAGACGCATGACGTCGTCCAACTCGGTGACGAAACGGTCCGGCGCCGTCATGGCGCTCGCGATCCACCGCATCCACACCGTGATCGACGTCGTGCCCCGCACGCTGCCTTCCTCTACCGGCGCGTTGGCGACCGCCGCCCAGCGGTCGTCACGCGCGATCGCCTCGAGCACGAGCACCGCGAGGGACGTGCGGAACCCCGGCGCGACCTCCACCACCTCGAAGGCTCGGTGCGGCAGCGGGAGCAAGGGGATCGCCGGCGTCCCCAGACCGATGATCGCCATCGCAGCGGCCCTCGCGCCCTCGCCCGTCCCCTCGGCATGGAGCCAGTGAACGGCATGCTCCGCCGCCCCCAGCTGGCGCACGAGAATCGCGCCCGCGACCTTGGCGTCGGCGAGAGCGCCAACTTCGCGAAGCTCGTCCGCGATCTCCTTCACGGCCGACGTGGCGGCCCGCCCCTGCTCCGGTGAGGCCCACCGACGAGTACGAGGCGTGGTACCGGCGAGCGGCGTGAATGGGGCCGCGAGAGTCGGTGCCCACGCGCTGGGACCTCGACGCGACACCGGCAACCGGCTCAGCGTCCGCAGCAGGCGTTCGTCGTCCAGCGGCAGTGAGAGCCCGTGACGGTGCATCGCACGAACGAGGCGCGCCCCGTGTCCCCGAAACAGGTACGGCCAGCGCGTGAACGAGGTCCACACGAGCTTCATGGCGGCCGATGGATCGGGCGCGTGGTCAGCGACGTCGAGCAGCAACGCGAGGTTGGCCGGCCAGTCGGTCGGCTCCAGTCCATCGAGCAACTTCGACGCGAGTTCGACCTCGCCGCGCACCACGTGGCAAGACGCAAGCGTGACCATCGGTTCGGAGTCGCGCGTGGCCGGAGACTCGTCCGCCAGATCAGCGACGATCGGCCGCAGGGTCGCGATGACCCCGTCGAGCTTCCCGGCGTCCCGCTGGCGCGCGAGGATCCCCGCGATCGCCACGTCGGGCGCGGCATCCACGGGTCCCTGTGCCATGGCACCGATGTTCAACCCCGTCATGATCCGGGTCCGGCCGGAGACGATCAGGGTCGCGCGACCCGGCACGGCCACGGGCCCTTCCCCAGGAGTGAACCAGCGCCGCCACGCGTCGATGGCGTCGGCCGCCGTTCCGTGCTCTACGAGATAGCGGGCGATGATGTCCCACCGCTTCTGGGTCGCAAGTTGGTCCAGGGCGCTCGTGGCTTTCGCCCGGTCGCTCTGTGCGGTGTGCCAGTGCGCGAGGCGGATCCATGACTCCGATCCCGCCAGAAACGACTGGAACCCCATCGACGGCATGGATCGCGTCAATGCGGACACCAAATCCAGGGCCGGCTTGTACCCGCCCGCGGTCCGCGCCGCCGCATCCGCGAGCACCCCGAACGAAGGATCGATGATGCTGCTTCTCGACTGCGTGGTGATGACGGGCGTGATAAGCGTGCGCGCCTCCTCGATGTTCCCTTCCCTGAGAAGCAGCAGGATGCGCAGCCGGCGCGCGACGTCGCCCTTGATCTTGGTGTTCAGGCTCAGCGTCGCCAGTCGGCTCCGAAGCGACTCGAGCTTGCCCACCCGGGTAGCGAGGTCGATCAAGACGTCCGCTGGAATGCGCGCTCCGTGTCCGGGGAGGTGCGCGGACCCCGGCAGGAACGTCAGGGCCAGCGCGCCCGGGTCAGTCGACAGCAACGCCGCGGACAGCGTCTCGTAGGCTTCGTGCTCGCGTCCCGCGCCTTCGAGCGTCTGCACGAGCACCGGAAGCCACGTGCGGTTGGAGACAGCCAACCCCGTTGCTCCCCGGACGACCCGGGTCTGGCTCCTGGTCGTCGACCGGTCCACCTGCGCGAAGATCGGATGCGCTGCGGAGCACAACCGACGGCGGTCCGAGTCGGTCCACGAGCCGCTGGCCCGGAGCGCCTGGTAGGTGATGCTCGCGATGTTTTGCGGACGTTGACCGAGCGCCTCGTCCTTCTTCCATTGCGCCAGGTTGGCGGAGAGGATCTCGATCCACTCCGGCCCGGCGAACCAGGGCGTCAGCGAATGGGGTAACTGGTAATACCAGTACGACCCCGGGTGAAGCGTCGGTGCCGTGCGCGATCGTGTGCTACGCGGAGTGTGGGTCGGGATGGAGTTCGCGAGGAGCTGCCGCGCGGACCGCGGGTATCCGGCGTGCACCAGCATGCGGGCGATCCCCATGACGTGTACGACATCTGGGTTCTGCCAGTTCGGCGCCCCACCCGCGATCTCCGCGACGAGATCCGACCGGCCACGGGCGCGCGCATAGAAGAGCAGTCGGCGGATGGTAGCGACGTCGGGATGCGGCTCCTTCAGCTGAGCTCGGCCGGACTCGATGAGCAGGTCGAGACGGGCGTCGCCCCTCGCGTGCTGACGCCACTCGGCGATGATGTCGCTCCAGGGAGCGGGGATGTCGATGGCAGCACCGGACGCTTGGTCGACGAGCCGGAACATCGTGTCCAGCGCTCCGCCCCAGAAGCCGTCCTCACGCATGTACTGGAACGCACGCTCCTTCTTCTCGTAAGCGTCGAGGGCACGGCGGGCGCCGTACGCGCCGGCCTGCAGCAGCTGCGAGGTTCTCGCCCGACCGGACGTGGGCGTGAGATTCGCAAGGGCGCCGTACAACTCGTGGGCCCGTTTGCGATCCCCCCGCCTCGCGGCGACGTGCGCGACCAGAGTGAGGAGGTCGACCTTCTCGTCAAACATCCCCTTTCGCTTCAGCACCCAATCCACGTGACGGTCCACGAGCTTGGCCGCGAGGTTGCGCGCGGCGCCGCCGCGCTCCGCCAGCGCGCCCGCGACGTTGACCGTCAGCGCGACCAGCCACTCGGCTCCGGAGGCGTCGAGCAGGCGCGCATCGAAATCGAACGCCTTCTGAAGCGACCGCGACGCCGAGAGGTCTCTTCCGCCCCGGCTGATCCCCGCCAACGCGCGCATGCCGAGACCGATCACCCGCTCCCAATCGGGATCCGAGGCCCCGGTCCCGAAGACGTCCTGCAGATCGACGAGGCGGCCCTTCGTCGCGAACAGCGTCACCAGTCGAGCCCCGCGTGACGTCCACGGTCCGCCTTCGGTGCGGAACAGCCAGGCACCCAGCCGGTGATACGAATCGAGGAGGTCGTCCCGCGTGGCGGCCCGCGCCTGAAACTCCCACGGCAACAATCGTCCGCACTCGACGATGATCTTGGTCGCGTCCCCCGCCTCGAGACGGAGGTCGAAGATCTCCATCGTCGAGGCAAGGCTCGCGTCCCGTTCGACCGCGATCTGGCGATGGCGAATGAGGATTTCGAGCGCAAGGTCCTGGTGGTTCTCCCTCAGCCGGCCAGCGATGTCGTACAGGCCCGACGCGACCCCGTCGCGGTCACCCTCGCCAACTCCGCCGACGAGATCGAGCGACAGGATGTCAGCGACCACCCGACGCAGCTCCTCCTGGCGGCGCGGGTTGCCCGCGTAGGACTTGACGAGCTCGTGGGCGAGTTCGATCTTCTCATCGGGGCGCTCGGTCAGGTCCATCGCCTGACGCACCTGGGCGAGCGCCTCCTTCGTCTCCGCCATCGCGAGCAGACGCATCGCGAGCTCCCGCCGCAAGGTGAGGTCGCGCGGAGCCTGGCGCAGCCCGTCCTTGAGCGTGCGGATGGCGCCGTCGAAGTCCCGCCCCTTCCACTGCAGCGTCGAGGTCACGATGTAGCCCCGCCGGCTGTCCGGCGACAGCTCGATCAGACGCCGGGCCGTCTGTACCGCGGCCTCGTACTCCTGCGCGGCGCGCTGGAGCTCCGCAATCTCCTCGACGAGCACCGACTCCTTGTGCGGCTGCAACGCGATGAGTCGGCGCAGCGCCGAGACGACTTCCTTCCTGTAGCCGAGGTGGCGATACAGCTCTGCCTCGTACTGGATGAGCGGCACGCTCTCGGAATGGAGATCGAGGGCATCCTGCACCGTGCGCAGCGCGACGGCCGCCTGCCCACCCGCCTTCTCCAATCGCGCTCGATACTCGAAGTCGAGAGCGGACTGCCGATCTCCCTTCTCCTGCGCGGCACGAATCTCGGCGAGGTGCTCCGCCACCTGTCCGGCCACGCGAGCCTTCTCCAAACGCAGCTGCATCGCACGGCGCTGCTGGGGCACGGTCTTCGCAACGGTATCCAGCTGGTGCAGCAGGGCGCCACTCGCGTCGTGCTGCTTCTTGTCGAGGAGCAGCTCGATCTTCAGCACCAGCAGTTCGAAGTCGTACGGCGCGCCGACGGTCTTCAATCCATCGTCGATGGACTCGTGGCACTTCGCGTCCTGACCCCACGTGCGCAGGATTCGGGCGTGGCGGAGACGGTTCTCACCGACGCCGCGGCCGTCCTTGACGAGCCCGTCGATCACGAGCATTGCCCGGCTCTTCCGGTCGAGCCGGTGCAGGTACTCGGCGAGGAACTCGTGATAGTCCGGGACGTCCGGCGCGAGGTCGATCGCCTTCTGATAGTGCTCGATCGCAATCTGGACCATGAGATGCCACCGGAACACCTCCGCCGCCTTGACCCATCGACGCGGGTCCTTCGGCGACGACGTCGCGATTCGGCGCCACGCGGCCTCCGCGAGCTGACGGCGCTCCATCGGCGGCCGCGACCACGCCCACATCCACGCGTCGCCCATCTTCACGAGGGCTTCGACATTGGACGGATCCGCGGCGGCGAGCTTCTCGTACTCGGCGGCCGCGTCCGCCGCTCGACCAACACGCATGTGGAGGCGGGCCAGCGCTTCCCGGGCAGCAACGTGGGTGGGGCTCCGTTGCAGCACCTGCCCGTAGCGGTCGAGCGCGAGCCGGCTCTTGCCGGTGACTGCGTAGAGCCCGGCCAGCGTCACCTCGACGTCGAGGTCCTGTGGATGCTCCGTCAACCATGCCTCGTAGAATTTCGTGAGCCCGGCGAGGTCCCAGCGATGGCGGTAGGCCTTCTCCAGCCGCCGATGCGTTTCCTTCCGGAGCCAGCTCTCCGGCGCGAGTCCGTCGAGCAGCCCTTTGAATACGCGACCGGCCTCGGCGCTGCGACGACCCTTCAAGTGGAGGTCAGCGATGGCCCACGACGCTTGCACCTTCGTGTACGCGTCCGGACTCATTGCCTTCAGCTTCTCGTACATCGCGATCGCGGCTTCCTCGTCACCCTGGCTCGCGAGCAGCTCCGCAAGCTCGTTGCGGAGCGCCACGTCCTCCGGGAACGCGTCGACGAGTTCGTGCCAGACCTTCAGCGCTTCATCGCGCTCGCCCACCTTGAGGTGCAGTCGCGCAAGCCGGCGCTGGATGTCCATCAGCAGGTCGGGCGGCGGTCCGAGCGCCTTGGTCGTGGTATACGCGACCAGTGCGTCCTCGTAGCGTTTCAATGACTGGAGGAGACGGGCGCGGGCCAGCGACGCCCGCCAGTCCTTCGGGTCACGCTCGCTCGCCCCCCGGTAGTGGGCCAGCGCCGTCTCGACGTCGTCTTCCTGCTCCGCCACGTACCCGAGCAACAGAAGCCACGCCGCCTGGCTCGGCGCCTTCAAGGCCCGGGCCTCGAGCCGCTTCACCCACGCGGGGATTCCCTCGCCGTTCGCCCACAGCTCATAGAGCCTCTGGAACGCGGTGCCGCGGATCGGATTCCGGACCAGCACCTTCTCGTAGCGGTCGGCCAGTGCCCGCTCGCGCGCGCCCGGCTTCTCCGGCTGGCCGAGCGCGGTTCCGGCCAGACCCATGACCAGGACCAGGGTCGGAAGTCCCACCCGAAACGCCATCCTCACGCGTCGTCTCCTTCCGAGGCCACTGGCAGCAGGCCAGGATGCCATCCTACGGGAGATGGACGGGCCTGAAGCGGCCCACCCTCCCTCCGATCAGGACGAACCGGGGGCGGAAGGGCAACGCACCATTCGCCGTGATCGATCAGCACGGACCCCGCGATCAAGGAGGAGTTTCCGGGAAGTCAGGCGGTCCCCCTTGTGTCCCATGCCAAGGAGCGGCTTTCCCGCGGGAACACCAGGGGCCTTACACTGGGGGCTGACCTGCCCTGGGGCGAGACAGGCTACGAAGCGAAGAGGAACCCGACGACCCGACGACCTCCACCGGCCCACCACTCTGCCGGACGAAACGCAGCATCGTGGTCGTTCATTAGCCAACCGGTTGCAAACCCCGACGCCGGGGATCCGTCTACCAGGGGAACACCCCTGTCGATCGAGGAGCCAGCATGAGCAGCGAGCAGGAGATTCAGCAGCGGCTGAACAAGTTCCGGGACGACTTCCAGACCCTCCGTGAGGAGATCGGGAAGGTCATCGTCGGGCAGGACGAGGTAGTCGAAGGCACCCTGACGGCCATGGTCGCCGGAGGCCACGTACTGCTCGAGGGTGTTCCCGGGCTCGGCAAGACCTTGCTCGTGCGCACCCTCGCGGATGCGCTCCACATCAAGTTCAGCCGTGTCCAGTTCACGCCGGACCTGATGCCGGCGGACCTCGTCGGCACCAACGTCGTGACCGAGACGCCGGAAGGCGGACGCCGGTTCGAGTTCCAGCCCGGTCCGATCTTCTGCAACGTCCTGCTCGCAGACGAGATCAACCGCGCCACACCGAAGACCCAGTCGGCGCTGCTCGAAGCCATGCAGGAGAGGTCGGTCACGGTCGGCGGCGTCACCCATGAACTCGCGCGTCCGTACTTCGTCCTCGCGACGCAGAACCCGATCGAGATGGAGGGCACCTACCCGCTGCCCGAAGCCCAGCTCGATCGCTTCCTGTTCAAGATCCTCGTGCCGTTCCCGGGGCCGCGCGACATCGAGACCATTCTCGAGCGAACGACCGAAGCGAAGGAGCCGTCGGTCACCGCGATCTTCGAGGGCGCGCAGTGCCTGGAGATGGGTCAGCTCGCCCGCGAGATTCCGATCGCCCAGGAGGTTCGCCGCTACGGCGTGCAGGTCGTCATGGCGACCCACCCCGATCAGGCCAGCGCCACCGAGAAGGTGAAGCGGTACGTCCGCTTCGGGTCGAGCCCGCGCGGCGCGCAGGCCGTGATCCTCGCTGCGAAGATCCGCGCCATCCTCGACGGCCGGTACAACGTCTCGAGGGAGGACATCCAGCGCGTCGCCAAGCCGGCGTTGCGCCACCGCATCATCCTCAACTTCGAGGGCCAGGCGGAGAACATCTCCCCGGACGAGATCATCGACGACATCGTCGCTTCGACCCCCGTCGCGCCGGAGGCCCAGGCGGGCTGATGGAGCTCTTCGACTCCGATTTCGTCAAGAAGCTCGAGTACTTGTCACTCGTGGCGCGGCGCGTCTTTCGAGGTCAGCTCCTCGCGCTGAAGCGCACGCGGCAGCTCGGAGCCGGGATCGAGTTTGCGGACCACCGCGAATACACTGCGGGTGACGACTTCCGCTACCTCGACTGGAACCTCTATGCCCGCCACGGCGAGCTCCTCCTCAAGCGATTCGAGGAAGAAGAGGACCTCCACGTCTACGTGATGGTCGACTGCTCGAGGAGCATGCAGTTCGGCAAGCCGAACAAGTTCGACTACGCACGGCAGGTCGCCGCGGCCATCTCCTACGTCGCGCTCGCCGACCTCGACCGGGTCGCGATGCTCGGCTTCTCCGACGGCATCGTGGCCGACCTTCCGCTCACCCGCGGCAAGGACCGCATCCTCAGCCTTCTGCGCTTCCTCGAAGACGCGCAGCCGTCGGGAGAGAACACCGCGCTCGAGCGCGTCGCCCAGGAGTTCATCCACCGCAGCCAGCGCCGAGGCATCGTCGTGGTCATTTCGGATCTCTACGACCCCGCCGGCTTCGAACGGGGGCTCGACGTACTGCGTTACCGCAACTACGACGTGCACGTCGTGCAGGTGTTCGATCCCGCCGAAGCGAACCCGGATCTCCTCGGCGACCTCGAACTGCTCGACGTCGAATCGGAGGACCTCCACAAGGTCACCGTCACCGAGAAGCACCTCGCCCACTACAAGCGACTGTTCCGGGAATTCCACGAGAAGCTGCAGAGCTACTGCGTCAACCAGGGCCTGGGTCTGACGGTCGCATCGACGCGGGTGCCTTACGACGAGCTTCTGCTCGGGATGATGCGCGAGGGGGGGGTCGTGCGATGAGCTTCGCTGCACCATCCATGTTCGCGTGGGCTCTCCTCGGACTCCCTGTCGTCCTCTTCTACATCCTGAAGATCCGGCTACGCCGCGTCCCGGTCTCCACGGTGATGTTCTGGCAGCGGGTGTTCGAGGAGAAGCGTCCACGGTCGATCTGGCAGCGGCTGCGGCACCTGTGGTCGCTCCTGTTGCAGCTCATCTTCCTCGCGCTCATCGTGGCGGCGCTGTGCGAGCCGTTCTTCGACTGGGAGGTGCTCGAAGCGCGGCGCATCGTGCTCGTAGTCGACAACTCGGCATCCATGGCCGCGACCGACCTCGACGAGGGCACGCGCCTCGACCGGGCCCGTGAGCTCGCACTCGAGCAAGTCGCCGGACTGCGCCACCACGACGACATGGCCATCGTGGTCGCCGGCACGCAGGCTCAGGTCGCGAGCGGCCTCACTGGGCACAAGAAGACCCTCCGCGAAGCGGTGGAGGCCATCGAGCAGACGGACGGCCCGACCCAAGTCGCCGATGCGGTCGCACTCGCACGCCGGCTGCTCCAGGGCGAGAAGGAGTACGAGATCGTCGTCGTCACCGACGGAGCGTTCGCAACCGCGGGCGCGCTGACGGCCGAGGACGACGTCCGCATTGCGCGGGTCGGCACCGATGCCGACAACGTCGGCATCACACAGCTCCAGGTCCGCCGCAGCGCCGTCGATCCCGTCGGGTTCGAGGTGCTGGCGGAGGTTCGGAACTTCTCGGATGACGAGAAGGAGTTTCGCTTCGAGCTCGATCTCGACGGCGGCGTCGTCGACGTGATCCCGCTGAAGCTCGCGGCGGGCGGCACGTGGCGCAACGTGTTCAACAAGTCGTCACGGGAAGGTGGCCTGCTCGAGGCCATCATCGATACCGAGGACGCCCTGAAGACGGACAACCGCGCATCCGCGCTGCTCCCGAAGACCCCCATGCAGCGCGTACTCCTGGTGACTGAAGGGAACCCGTTCCTGCAACTCGTGTTCGAGGCGAGCCCCCTCGTCGACCTCGACGTCGTGGACAAGATGCCCACCGACGGCGCGCAGGGACGCCTGCTCGTGCTGCACAAGAACATCCCCGAGACCCTGCCCAAGGGCCGCATCCTCATCGTGGACCCGGTCACGTCGTGCAACCTGTTCAACGTGAAGGACCCGATCGAGGACCCGCTCATCACGGAGCAGGACGACGACTCGCCGCTCATGCAGCACGTCCAGCTCACCAATGTCCACATCCCGAAGGCCCGCCTCATCGAACCGAAGGTGAAGCCCGAAGTGCTGGCCGCATCGCTCGACGAGAGTCCGGTGTTCATGCGCATCCCACGCACGGACGGTGACGTGCTCGTCCTGAGCGTCGAGCTCGAAGAGGGCGATCTGACATTGCGCACCGCGTTCCCGATCATGGTCTCGAACGTGCTCGCCTGGCAAACCGGTGAAGCCGCGAAGCTGCACGAGGCCGCGGTCACGGGCAGCGTCACGGACGTTCCGCTCGGCACGGATGCGAAAGTCGACGACGTCGTAGCCGTGGTCACCAGCCCCGACGGCAAGACGCGGAAGAAGCTCGCCCGGGTCGGCCGAGTTCCGGTCGGCCCCCTCCACTGCGTGGGCACCTGGACCGTTTCACCGCAGGATGAGCCGACCCAGTTGACGCGGCTCGCCGTCAACCTGTCGAACCCGGACGAGTCGGATCTGCGCGCCCGAGAAGACTGTGTCGACGAAGGGCTCGCCGCAACTGCGGGACTCGGGGGTCAGCCCTCGTGGTGGTACCTGGTGCTGACCGCGATCCTGCTCACGGCAACCGAGTGGTGTCTCTATCAGCGGAGGGTCGTGGCATGAACCTCGAGATCACGCAACCGGCGTGGCTCTGGCTACTCGTCGCGTTGCCCCTGCTGTGGTGGTACTTCAAGCGCAGTCTCGTCGACTTCTCGCTCGCCCAACGCATCGTGTCGCTGGTCGTTCGCGGCGCCGTGTTCGCGCTGCTGGCGCTCGCGCTCGCCAACCTCACTCTGCTCGAGCCGACGCAGCAGCGCTTCTTCATCTTCGCCGTCGACGCCAGCAAGAGCGTCGGTGACGAAGCCAAGGGCGTCGCCGACCGTTTCGTGGAGGAAGCGCGTGCCGCCGCTGGCGACGACCGCACGGCCGTGCTCCGATTCGGCAAGGCGCCCGGCACCGTCCGGTCCGACGACGGCAACACCGCCCCGAACCTCGATGCGGACGGCACCGACATCGCGTCCGCGCTCGAGGTCGCCGCGGCGGCAATCCCACCGTTCTACGTTCCCCACATCGTCCTGATCTCAGACGGCAACGAGACCCACGGCGACGCCGTCGCGACCGCCATGGGACTCGACAGCATCCCCGTCTCGACGGTCCCTCTGCCTGCCCGCTTGGACCCGGAGGTCCAGGTGTCGTCTGTCACCGCGCCGGCCCAAGTCCGCGAGGGCGAGCCGTTCAACGTCGACGTGGTGATCGACTCGAACCACGACGACGAGGGGTTGGTCGAGGTCTTCCGCGGCGCCCACAAGATCCTCTCCGAGAAACGCAAGCTGAAGCCGGGCGAGAACCGCCTCGTCTTCCAGCAGTCGGTCACCGGTGAGCGAACCGCGAAGTTCACGGTCCGGATCAGCGGCTGCAAGGACACGCTGCTCGACAACAACACCGAGTCGGGGATCGTGTTCGCCGAGGGCAAGCCGCGCGTATTGCTCATCGAAAGCGAGCCGCGGCGCGCACGCCACCTGCAGTGGGCGCTGAAGGAGGAGGACATCATCGTCGACGTCCGGCCTCCCCAGGGGCTGCCGGACTCGCTGACCGACCTCCAGAACTACGAGCTGGTCGCGCTCTCCAACGTCCCCGCGACGGCGCTGCGCACGCGCCAGATGGAGATGCTGCGGACCTACGTCCAGGACCTGGGTGGCGGGTTTCTCATGATCGGCGGCGATCAGTCGTTCGGACTGGGCGGCTACTACAAGACGGTGATCGAAGAGATCCTGCCCGTCCGCTCCGACTTCGAGAAGGAGAAGGAGAAGCCGAGCCTGGCGATGGTGCTCGTCATCGACAAGTCGGGCTCGATGGGGGGCATGAAGATCGAGCTCGCGAAGGACGCGGCCAAGTCCGCTGTCGAGCTGCTCGGTCGTCGCGACCGCATCGGCGTCGTCGCGTTCGACGGGAGCCCGTACTGGGTCAGCGAGGTCCAGACGCTCGCGTCGCGCGCGACGGTCATGGACAGCATCAACGGCATCCAGGCCGGCGGCGGCACGGCGATGTACCCCGCGATGGAGGCGGCGTACACAGCGCTGGAGGGGATCTCGGCCAAGCTCAAGCACGTCATCATCCTCACGGACGGCCGCAGCTCGCCCGGCGATTTCGTGGGCATCACCCAGAGCATGAGCGCAGGACGCATGACCGTGTCCACGGTCGCACTCGGTCAGGGCGCCGACCGTCAGCTGCTGGAGCAGATCGCGAACGAGGGCGGCGGACGTCACTACTTCACGGATGACCCGTCGTCGGTGCCGCAGATCTTCGCGAAGGAGACGATGACAGCGAGTCGTTCTGCCGTGAAGGAACAACCGTTCCTGCCCATCGTCACGCGCCCGACGCAGGCCATGCAGGCCGTCGACCTCGAGAGCGCGCCGTTCCTGCTCGGGTACGTCGTGACGCGGCCGAAGCCGACCGCGGAGATCATCCTCGCGACGGAGTCGGGCGATCCGTTGCTCGCGTGGTGGCGGTACGGCCTGGGCATGGCGGTCGCGTTCACATCGGACGCGAAGAACCGCTGGGCCGCCGAGTGGGTGTCATGGCCGCAGTTCTCGCGCTTCTGGGCGCAGGTCATCCGCCATTGCATGCGCAAAGGCGAGGCCCGCGGGGTCCGGGTGACCGTCGATCGCAAGGGCGATCGCGCGACGATCAAGGTCGACGCCATCACCCCGAACGGCCGCTACCTGAACGACGCGGTCGCCGAGCTGACCGTCATCGGCCCGGACCTCGAACGCACGCAGCTCACCATGGTCCAGACCGCACCGGGACGCTACGAAGCGACGTTCGATACCAAGGCGCCGGGCGCCTACCACCTCGAGACGAAGCAGGGCCGGGACGGAAAGGTCCTCCAGCGGCAATCTCGGGGCCTGATCGTGGGTTATCCGGATGAGCTCCGGCTCCGTCCGGTGGACCGGAAGCTCCTCCAGGATGTAGCCAGCGTTTCTGGCGGCCATTTTGACCCGCAGACGGGGGATCTCTTCGGCTCCTCGGGCCGAGAAGTGGATCGGGCGACCCCGCTCTGGCCGTGGCTGTTGACGGCAGCGCTGTGTCTTTTCGTGGTGGATGTGGGTCTGAGACGCCTGGATCTGTTCCCGGGTGGCCGTCGAACCCGATAGACTCAAAGGACTTCGAGAGCGGGATAGCCCAGGAGGCAGACTCATGCAGGACCTTCTCAAGCACCTGAACCCCGTCCAGCGCCGGCAGCAGATCGGCTCGGCAGTGCGCTCCCTGCTCTGGGGAACACTGGCGGCCTCCGTGGTCGTGGTCGTCCTCGCCTTGCTCTCACTCCTCGGCGCCATCTCCATCGGCACCGGCACCGCCGCGATGCTGATCGCCGGGGGCTCGATCCTCGGCGGCATCGCTGCGCTCCTCCGGCCGGGCGGACTTGACGCTGCCGCGCGCGCCGTCGACGACGCCTACCACCTGAAGGACCGCACGGTCTCCGCGCTGGAGTTCGTCCGTCAGCGTGAAGGGCAGCCGCTCGCGGCGCTGCAGATCGCCGACGCGACGCGTCACCTCGCAGACACCGATCCGCGTCGCGCCGTTCCCGCGCGCGTCCCGAGGCTCCTCGGTCCCACGCTCGGCGCGGTCGTCGTTGCGCTGCTGCTCACGCTGCTGCCGGGCGGTGACGGCTCCGGCGATGCGTCGCCGTTCGCCGCTGACCAGCCCGCCGCCAGGGAAGTCCTCGAACAGGTCGAGATCATCGAAGAGCGCCTCGATGCGCTCGAAGAGGAGCTCGAGGACGAGATCGAGACGGACCCCGAACTGCAGGAGCTCATGAAGGAACTCGAGGCCAAGCTCGAGGAACTCAAGCAGCCGAACATCGACGTCCGCCAGGGACTCGCGAAGCTCTCCGAGATGCAGGCGATGCTCGCCAAGCAGATGGCGAAGTTCAACGTCGACGGCGACCTCAAGAAGATCTCCAAGATCGGCAAGGCGCTGAAGGAAGCGACGGCGTTCAAGAAGGCCGGCAAGGCCATGGAGGCGCAGGACCTCGACAAGGCCATCAGCGAGCTCGAGAAGTTCGACGGCAAGAACCTCAACGCCAAGGAGGCGCGGTCACTCGCGCAGCGCCTGAAGGACGCACGCGCGAGCATGGCGAAGATGGCGGGTGCGAAGAACGCGAAGCTGTCCAAGAACGCCAAGATGTCCAAGCTCACCGGCGAGGAATCCGAGGGCGAGCCCAGCGACGAGATCATGGACGCACTCGACGAGTTGATCGACGAGCTTGGCGAATGCGAAGGTGAATGCGAAGGCGTGTGCGACGCGGTCGCCAAGCTCTGCAAGGGCCTCAAGGGTTGCAAGGGCAAGTGCAAAGCCGCCAAGGGTCTGGGCGCCTGCAAGGGTGCCCTCGGCGCGTGCAAGGGCGGCATGTGCCAAGGCAAGAAGAACGGTGGCCCCAAGGGCCAGCGCAAACAACGCTCCGACAGCCCGAAGCTCACCTGGGGTCGCTCGAGTAGCGGCAACTACGACGACGAGCGCACCAAGATCGACGGCAAGCGCAAACGCGAGCGCATCACCGGAAAGAAGGGCTCCGGCCCCTCACAGAAGGAAACGACCTCCTCTCCCGAAGGTGAGGAGCAGGCGCGGCGCGAGTATCAGAAGCGCTACAAGCAGTACAAGAAGATGTCCGACGCCGTCCTCGAAAGCGAGGCCATCCCGCTCGGCCACCGTCAGACGATCCGGCGCTACTTCGAGATGATCCGCCCGGCCAAGGAAGACAAGTAGCCGATCTCGCCGTTGCCGGCGAGCCAAAGCCCTCGGGATCCTCCCGGGGTTTTTTTTGTTGTTCTCGCCACTCTCCTGACACCACGCTGGCCAGAGTGGCCGGGTGACCGTCTCCCCCGCCGGTTAGCATTCCGGTCCCGATTTCGGGACTTCAGGAGACTGTCATGAAAACCACGTTCGGTCAGAAACTGCTCGCCTCCCCCTTCGTCGGCGCCCTCGTGGGCACCCTCGTGCTCGGGACCCTCATCGTCGTCCCCGGCGCGTCTGCTCCCGCAGAATCGTCGCCCACCCTCGACGCTCCCCAGGAGGTGCCCGAGCCCGGCAAGGAGCACAAGATGATCGCCAGCCGCGCCGGCACCTGGAACGTCGTCGCCAAGATGAAGCTGATGCCCGGCATGGACTGGATGTCCTTCGACGGCAAGGACATCGTCACCACGGGCGCAGGTGGGTTCTGGATCTTCAGCACGTTCACCTGCGAGTTCATGGGCATGCCCTTCGAAGGCCGCCAGACCATGGGCTATGACCAGCGCAAGAAGAAGTACGTCTCCACCTGGGTCAGCTCCATGGGCTCCGCGATGGAATCCTCCGAAGGCACCTATGACGCCGAAAAGAAGGTCCTCAACTTCACGGGCAAGTCCTTCGACCCGACGAGCAACAAGGAGATCATCTCCCGCACCGAGGTCCAGTTCATGGGCGGCGACAAGTCCGTCATGAAGGGCTTCCGCCCCGACGCCGACGGCAAGGAATTCCAGAACATGGAATTCGTCTACACCCGCGCGAAGAAGAAGGGGAACTAGCGCTCACCGGGGCGCCGCCCTCGGGAGCAGCGGACCACTCCGCAAAGGGAGCGCGCACCGACCGGCGCGCGCTCGCGACGAACTACTGCTGCGAGATGTTGGTCGCCTGCGAGAACGCCAACGACGACACCGTCGTTGGGTCGATGACCACCATCTGCATCGCCCACGTCGCCGGTCCCGGGAAATTCAGCGGGACCGAGAGGTTGGCGAACGGCGGGCTGTTGGCGAGCAGGTTGAACACCGTCACGAATGACGGGTCGGCGATGTCGATGTTGAGGAGCTGGCCACCGCCCGTGGTGAGCGCACCGCCTCCGGCCGGCACCGCCGGGGCAATCGTGAGAGCCACGTCCCACGGGTTGCCGATTCCGGTGATGCTGGTCGCGTTCGCAGTCCCCGCCTGTCCGACCGCCAACGTCACCGCCGCGGGAGCGCAGAACGCACCGATCGCGCCGTCGATGTCGAGCGCGGCGCCCGGGGTGTTGAGTTGGTAGTCCTGCGGCGTCGGCCCCGGCGCGGGGCAGCTACCGACGGAGTTGACGCAGACGTTGTCGAATGCGAGCGTGTTGCCCGGCGTACTGCTGGAACCCGCGAAGAAACGGAAGCCGGCCGGGGGCGGGAATCCGCCCGCAGCACCGCCCTCGAGGTACCAGTTGGCGCCGGCCAGGGACTGGCTGGCGACCACGCCGGTGCTGAGGTTCGTGAGCCGGACGTCGGTGATGGCGTTCGTGGCGATGTCGATGTCCGTCTCCCACCGATACCACGTGTTCACGTCCAAGCCTTGGAACCCGGGGTTGGGAACGGGGGCGAGCGTCTGCACACCGGCCGTGTCGTAGTAGACGTAGTCTGCGGTCCAGTTCGTCGCCGTGGCGACATCGGCCCAACGCGCGAGCGCGATGAACGTCGCCGCACCGGGGAACGGCTGCGCCGAAAAGCTGCCGAGGTTCTGCGCCGCGGGGAGAGCACCCGTGTACGACGCGCAGATGTCGAACGCGCAGGTCACCGCGCCGCCCGGGTACGTGATGTCGAGCTGCGAACGCGCGAAGGTGCTCCCCGCGGGGCCGGTCGCCGCGACGAACTGGCATCCGCCCGTGGGGTTCTGCGGAATGCCCAGCGCGTTACCTGAGTAGGTGTAGGCATTGAAGTCCGAGCTCGTCGTGCCCGCGGGGATGTAGTACCCCTGCGGGCCGGTCTGCGTAGTGGCGCCCTGACCGGTGAGGATCGTACCGGCGCCGGACGCGGTGACGGCTTCGAAAGCCGTTGCGTACTGCGCACAGACGGGCGCAGCGAGAACGACCGCACATGCGACCGCCCAAACCAAATGGGAACGGGTCATTCCAGACCTCCTGCAGTGGTTGGATAAGAGAACAGCAAGTGCAATTGGAGACCCGAACTTGGGTCGGGTCAATGAAAACCCGTGATTAACGACTGAGGTCGATGCGGATCTCCGCCGATTCACCCGAGGCGCGACGTACCCTGATCATCAGTCCCGTTCCAGGGTACTCCTCGCGCAGGCACCACATCCTCATCAGTGCGCCTGGGTCATCGTCGGCAAAGAACGGATTGCCATCGAACGTCTCGACGATGTCGCCCACCTTCAGTCCGGCCTTCGCTGCGGGTGCGCCGTCCTCCACCGTGGCGATCTCGAACCCCCGTCGCCCACCCGCCAAGTCCTTGGCCGTCCCGGTCCAACCGGCCTGCTTGCGGGTCTCGCGCAGGTGTCGCAATGCGTAGTGCTCCCAGTACGCGAGTCGAGGAAGCTCCGCGCTGTCCGTCACCAACCTGTCCAACGCCGCTCGGTGCTTCTTCGACTCGAGCACCTTGGCCGGAACATCCACGACCACGCGCGCGGTGGGAACCCGTCGGCGATCGCCCGTCGTCCGCACAGTCTCGAGCGCGAGATGTGGGTCACGCCGCACCAGGGCATCGTGCAGCACGACACCGTTCACCACGACCCTCACGTTGCGATCGAGGTCGACGAGCCGGTCGGACAGCCAGAGATCGAGACGGGTCAACGCGCCCGCAGTGATCTCCAAGCGGTTGGTCCCGGCGTCGAGCGAGGAGGTGAACGCCGCCTGGCGCGTGTCAGCCGCGATCCAATAGCGCCGGCGGTCGGGCGCCGTGATGGCCGGATGCGGAACGCGAACCACGCGGCCTCGCCACACCCGTCGCGGCCGCGACCCGAACCACTTCAGGACGGCGGGATACTTGTGCGAGAAGCCCTCGTGACCGCCGCGCGCTTCCTCCTCGTATCCGTGGTCGTACCCGAGTTCCGTCATCACCCGCCGGAACGCCCGCGGACCTGCGATGGAGCGGATGTTCCGATCCCGGGCGCCCACGAGGACGTACGACGGGTAGGTCACCAGGTTCGCGAGCACGGCGCGGCGTGCTTCTCCCTCCGTCGCGACGGGGACCGAGCCACAGAACAACTCGGGCCGACACGCTCCGCATTGCAGCGCGTAGTTCGACCCCAGGGAGATCCCGGTCATGAACGTGCGGTCCTCGTCGACGTCGTAGCGCGTGCGGATGCCGCGTAGCACCGCCTCGAGGTGGTCGGGTCGGATGATCTCGTAGCGAACGCCGGAGCTCGAGCGCGAGATCTCGTCCGTTACCGCGGCGACCAGCCAGCCCGCGTCCGCGGCCGCCTTCGTCCACACCTGGCGCATCATGCGCGCCTGCTGCTCAACCCCGGCGTCGCCGCGCCGACCCTTCGGGACGGGTCCGCCGCCGAACGCGAGCACGAGCGGCAGAGGGGTCCCCGCCTTCACCGTCTTCGGGACGAACATCAAGACGCCCAGCGTATGTCCCCCCGGCACCTTCACGGGGAACTCGCGCGATGCGGATTGCGGGTCGCGGGGCGGCCCCGACTTCGCGATGGCCGCCTCGAGCCGGGCCATCGTGGCGCGATCAACTGCGGCGCCCTCGGCAAACGCCTTCGCGGCGGACGCCTTCGCCTTCAAGAACTCGGCGCTGTCTGCGGCCGCGAACAAGCGATCCGTAACCCAGCCGAGGTCCTGAGCGGGCAAACGGACCGCCGCGGCCGCGATCAGCACGATGGGAACGAGCAGCCGGCGTGGGTTGCGCATGGCTCTACTTCTGACCCGCCGCGCGGATCCACCCCTGGAACTCGCGACGAAGCGACTCGGGCTCGATGCGCAGAGTCTCCTGGATCACCTTCTTCAGGGGTTGCTTCGCAGCTACCGAGCTCAAGAAGCGAGTCACGTCGTTCGGACGGGTCTCGACGAGATACCGGACCAGAAGGCCCGCAACGAGCACGTCGTCGACGCGCATCTCCTCCCGGGTCTTCGTCAGCACCTCTTCCAGCGCGGGCACCTTCGTGCCGGCGAACCGCGCCGCACCGACGACTCGCCAGTCCGCACCGACGCTGATCAGCCTGGCCTTGAGTCGCGAAACCTCGCCGTCCTTCCCGTGCGCACCGAACCAGGTGACCGCCGTCCCGACGTAGGACTTGGTGAGATACAAGCCGAGCCCTTCGCACAGGGCGCCTTGTGCGTCGGGATCGAGGTTGAACGTCCCGAGGATGATCCACGAGAACGACTGCCTCACGATCGCGTCCAGCCGCCGTCCGGGCGTCTCCTCGCGGAGCACGAGGCAGCTCTGCCGACTCGCCCAGACACCGGCCAGGGTCTTCGCGGACTTGACGACGTCGGGGCCGAGGCTCGACACCGCACGACCGAGTCGAACGACGTGCTCCGGACGATCCAACAGGTAGATCCGATAGCCGGACGGCAGCGACACCGCACTCCCGAAGATCCGCTTGACGAACTCACGCACACCATCGATCGCGCGCGCCGCCCTCTCCGCCTCGGGCCTCGACACCGTCGCGAGCAGCCTCACGTGGGTCGTCTGCACCGTCGCGGCCCACGGCACCCCGCTCTCCGATTCGTCCTTCGACGGGGTGAGCTCCGTCACCTTCGCCCCGGCCCGGCACTCCCTGGCCCAAGCCGCGAGCTTGCGGCGGCGAGAGATGACCGCGGCCTGCTCCGGAGTCAGCCAGCGTCCGTCGACGTTCACGTGGCCGAGGGCGCGCTGTACGCCCGGGTGGTCCGGATGCAAGGCGACGCACCACTCGAGCATCGTCCGGCTCACGCGCGACGGCACTTCCGATTCGTGCCGGGCGAGCATCGCCACGACCCGGTCGCAATACGGCGCGACGACCCCTTGCTCCCGGGTTCGCATCTCCGACCAGGACGTCGTCTTTCGATTCGCCGGCTTCCGGTACCGGACCTGGCGCCAGCTACCGTCGCGCTGCTTGCGGTAGCACAGCACGCGGCGGGCCCTCTGGTGCTTCGGATTCAGCTCGATCAGTCGCCGGTAGATCCGATCCCGCTCGGCGAGCAAGCCCTTCGACTGGCACCACTTCGCATGCCGCTCGAGCCCCTTCACCAGGTCCTGGGCCGCGGCCGCGCGTTCGGATTGAAAGTCCTGTCCCTCGACACTGGCAGCCATCGCGAGCAGGACAGCCCCCGCCAGCAACCAATTCCGACCGAGCATCCGCATCCTCCTTCCTCTGCGCCTCGACCGCCCCAGTCTACTAGTGTTCGGAGTCAGAAGTTGCCTGGCCTTTCCTGCGCCGCGGGACGTCACCCGGGTCTCCCGTGTCCCCGCGGGCGCGTCTCCTTGACCAGCGGCAACCAGCGATACGGGGTGTCGCGAAAGTAGAACACGCTGTCCAGCACGGCAGCTCCCGAAGGGAATGGGCCTTCTTCGAGGTATCCGAAGTAGGCGTCCACGGGGTCGAGCACGTCGATGTCCCAGCCACCCCGCTCGATGCGCAGGATGAAGATCTCGCCGCGATCGGGGTCGTGGGAGAAGGCGTCGTGGAAATCGACGATGTAGTCGTAGGCGGCTGGGATGGAGGGAAAGACGCTGTCGGGCGGCATGCCGTGAACCGCCAGCTCCGTGTCCAGGACGAGCACGACCTTGCCCGCAGGATCGTCGCCGGAGTCGACCGTGACCACGAGGTGTCCGTCGTGGCGGGCCATGAGGATGGGGTGGGTTCCGCAGCGATGCGCTCGGAACTCGGGCAGCAGGTTTGCCGTGAGGCTCATGATGCGGGAGTTGGTCTCGCTGCGCACGAAGTAGCAGCCGCGCCGGGTCTCGCCGCGAAAGTCCGTGTAGCTCACGTGGGCGCGGTAGGTCGACTGGTAGAAGTTCATCCGCAGCATCCGGGGCAGGTGCCCGATGCCGAAGTCCTGGAGCCGCGAGATGGTGAGCGAGACGAAGCCATGACCGTCGTAGAGGTCGAGTTCGAAATCGTCCGGGACGATGCGGGCGAGAGCGTCGGGGTCGACGCGGAAGTTCGCGCACACCGCCTCGGCCCAGACCGTGTTGGCATCGAACGGGAGCGAGGGCTCTTCGCGCTGGAAGCGCCGAACGAACGCGGGATCGTCGGGAGTCAGCTCGCGCTCCACTCCTTCCAGGACGGCGTCGAGCCGTTGCGCCCCAGCGCGAGTCACCCGGAAGACGCCGGCGAGCTCCTCGAGACACCGCTCTTCGACCAGGATGACGAGCTGCGCGTGAACGTCTGGGTCGTCCAGAAGCGTCTGGAGTTCATTCGCGGCGAGCGGCCCACGGTGTTGACACGCCACGAGAATCGCAAGGGCGCACTCGTTGAGCCCCTCGATCGCATCGTCTTCAGGCGATCTCGGTGCGTCCGTCATCTGCCCGCCGTCGCCTCTTTTCGCGATGCAACGTGATGCCCGGCACCATCAACGCCACCCACCACAGCGTGGCTACCAGGTACCACTGGACCTCGACGAAGGCCGGGCTCACGAGCGCGAGCACCACGAACGCAACGGCCGTCGCCAGGAACCGGACGCTGAAGACCACCCCCATCACTGCGAACGCGAACCCCGACGTGAGCGCGAGGATCGGCCCGTACGACGCCGGCGGCAGGTCCCCGAGCTCGATGACGAGGACGCCGACGGCACCGAAGACGGTGAACGACATCCAGATCCCGTGGATCTGACGCTCCACGAAGCTACGCACCCCCCGGTCACGGTCGATCAGGGCCGCAATGATGACGAGGTTGACGACCGCGACGATGGACAGGGGAACGAGATAGGCGAGGATCGGCCGCTGCTCGCGCTCCACGAAGTACCCGACCGCCGCAAAACCGGCCGCGTTCGAGAATGCGTGGCACATCCAGGTGGCACCCCAGTTCTGCTCCGCGAGATCCTCGCGGGTGTTCTGGATCGTGTCGCGGATGATCTGCAGCGCGCGCTCGGCCTGGTCCTTCTGCACAGCGCCACTGTAGCCGGCGTCGTCACTTCTTGCGCGCGAGCATCTGCTCGCAGAGCGCTTTGTTCTTCAGACTCGATGCGCGCTTCGGGACTTTGACCAACACCTTGTCGAACCAGCCGATGGCGTCCTTCCACTTCTTCTGCTGCAAGCGAACGACACCCATGTTCTCCAGCGCATCGACGTAGGCGGAGTCGTGCTCCAGAGCCTGCTCGTACCACTTGACGGCCACCTTCAGCTTCTTCAAGTGATAGTGGTACATGAGTCCAGTGTCGTTGAGGATCTGAGCCTTGGTGGTCGCGGCGGCGGCGGAATCCACGATCGCCCCGGCCGCGAGCTCGTAGTGGTAGGCCCCCTTCCGCCAGTGACGGCGCGCGCTCAGGGACTTCTTCTTGAGCCAAGCCTCGCTGCCGAACTCGCGGTAGCAGAAGCCGAGGTTCTGCTGCAACGTCGCGTTGCGGGTGGCGTACGGGGCGCCAGCACTCAGGATCTCGGTCGCGCGCTTCCAGTTACGTTTGCGGGCGTAGATCCCGCCGAGTGTGATCAGGGCGTCAACCGGCGCGACGACGCCCTTGCGAACGGGAGTATTGAGCGCCATGCCTCTCACCACGAGGAGAAGCGCCTCCTTCTCCTTGCCCTGCTTGCCAAGGAGGAACCCGAGGTGGTACGCGGCCTCGGCGAGCGTCTCCCCGCTCATCTTCCAAGCTGCACGATAGTGCTTGATCGCCTCCTGCTCCTGCTTGCGCAGCTCGTGAAGGTAGCCCCGCCACCAGTGCCCGAGCCCCTGGGTGGGATGGGCCCCGACCCAGGCGTTCACGATGTCGTCGGCCTCCTTCCACTCCTTGTAGCGTCCCGCGAGCAGCCAGATCAGCTCGCCAGCCGTGCGCGCGGATTCATCAGTGAGCTGCGGCCGTTTGACCGCATCCGCGAGCGCTCCGAGTCCGGCGTGCCGTTGGTGCAGTTTGTTGTGGTACATCGCACGCTCGAGCGGCAGCCGCGCATCCCGTTTGAGACGGGCTTCCGCCTGGTTGAGCACCCCGATGGCGTCGCTAGTGGCGCCGGTCCAGTCCAGCACCCGCGCGTACACGATCTGGAACCGCACGTGGTCGGGACGCTTCTTGATCCGCTCTTTCGCGAGCTTGCGCGCGTCGGCCATGAGATGCAGGTTGATCAACGTCGCGACTTCGAGTTCGAACGCGGAATCGTCCATCGGATCCGCCCGCAGCGCCGCCTGTGCATGCTCCAGCGCACGGTCCCGCTGCGCCCCGGCCCTCATCCCCCGCCCTTCCTTCATCGCCGCGAGGTCGAGTAGCGCCTCCCCCACCCAGACGTGCATCTCGGAGTCGTTGGGGTTCTTGGCCAGCCACTCCTCGCCGGTGTGGGCCACCTTGTCGACCGCCCCCAGCTCCCGCCAACAGCGAATCCGAAGCCGCTGCACCTCGGACCGGCCGGCCAGTCGCTTCGGGAGGCGCGCCACCACGTCGAGCGCGTCCTCCCACCGCCGCACGTTCGCGTGCGCATTGGCGGCCTTCAGCGTCGGTCGGGGCGGCTTCTGCGCGACAGCGTCGGCGGGCGCAAGAACGATCAAGACCAGGAGCGGGAGGAGCAGCGACCTCATGATGCCCATGGTACGGATCGGGCGGCCGAATTGATCAAACATCGTCGAGTGAGGCCCGCGCCGGCCCGCCGGGCGACATCCGCCTCCACGCTCCCGTAGGAGCAGATGGCCTGGCACGGCTCCGAGAGAAATCTGGCCAAACCCACATAGGACGGCGCCGGGTCCTGCAGTTAGGATAGTCCACCCTCGCTCGCGCTTGCCCTGTCCGACACCTATGCCCCGACCCCACCGGGGAACGTCCATGCCTGGATTGCGCGTCGCATTTCTGGTCCTGCTCCTTGCCGCTGGATCCTCCGGCCAGTCGAGCGAGGTCACCCTCGAACGGCTCGCGGACCGTGTCCGCGTCGAGGTCGGCGGGAAGCTGTTCACCGAATACCGCCTCGACGGCAAGCGCCCGTGCCTGTGGCCGGTGAAGGGGCCGGGCGGGGTGACGATCACGCGGAGCCACCCGCTCGGAGCACTCGCCGACGGCGAGGCCAAGGACCACCCCCACCACACAGGCATCTGGTTCGGCCACGGCAACGTCAACGGCACCGACTTCTGGCATCCGCAATCCAAGAAGAACGGCGGGCGCGTCGAGCTCGAGAAGGTCCTGGATGACCCCGCGAAGGCGGGGCGGATTCGCGTGCGTCAGCGCTGGCTCGACGTTCAAGGGAAGCCGTTGGCTGCCGACACGACGACGCTCACCTTCGGCGCCGGCGCATCAGCACGTTGGATCGACTGGCGCGTGGACGTCGAGGCCACTCACGGCGTCCTGCGCTTCGGCGACACCAAGGAAGGGACGCTCGGGATCCGCATGCACCCGGCGCTGCGCCTCAACGGCAAGGTCGCCAAGGGCAAGGTCGTGAATGCGCGCGGCACCACAGGCAAGCGCGTCTGGGGCCAGCGTGCCGCCTGGATCGACTACTCGGGTCCGATCGATGGGCGCGTCGTCGGCGTCGCCATGATGGACACACCTGGTAACCCTCGCTACCCCACGTGGTGGCACGCTCGGGAGTACGGCCTCTGCGCCGCGAACCCGTTCGGCATCCACTACTTCGAAAAGAAGCCTCGCGGAACCGGCGACCTCATCCTCCAGGAAGGCAAGACCCTTACCTTCCGGTGGCGCGTCGTCGTGCATGACGGGGATGCGCGAGCCGCGGATATCGCCGCCCGCCACCTCGCCTGGAAGGAATCCGCCATCGGCGGTGTGGAGAAGAAGAACAGATGACTCGCCGATTCCCCGTTACGTTGCTCGCCCTTCTCGTCTGCCTGACTGCCGCGGCTCCCGCTCAGGAACCGTCGTTCGCCAGGATGAAGAAGGACTTCGGGCGTGAGTTCCAGAGCAAGGATCTGAACACCCGCGTGGCCGCCATCAAGCGACTGGCCGGGCATGGCCATCCGGAAGCCGTCCGCTATTTCCTGGACGTGATCAAGAAGACCAACGGCGCCCTGACCCAGGCCCGCAACGAGTGGGCGGAGGCGACCGCGGAGCGGGCCACGCTGCGCCGCGAGGTCCGGAACCTCAAGTCGCTCGTGTCGAATGGCAAGATCGGCAAGAAGAAGCTCGAACGCGCGGAGGCCAAGCTCAAGGTAGTCAGCGCCAAGGCCGCCGAGTACTCCAAGACGATCACGCGCGACGCCGACATCGAGCGCACGCTGCGTCAGGCCGTGGGCTGGGTCGTCCAGAACTGCTCCGACCATCACAAGCGCGATGCCGGGCGCATCATCCGTACCACCTATGCGGGGGCGCGCGGCATCGACGACAAGGCCGACCTGCTCCGCATCATGGTGTGGGTCGACATTCCGGAGCTCGCGGAAATCGTGGCCAAGGAGGTCGAACACCGCGAGGCTCCGACGCGGGTCGCGGCGCTGCGCGCCATCGAGGAGCGCGGCGGCAAGCGCGCGCTGATGCTCGCAAAGTCGCGCATGAAAGACGAAGCGTGGCAGGTCCGCGCCCAGGCCATCCGCATCCTCCGCAAGGTGGGCGGCAAGGAGGCCGCCGAAGCGCTCACGGCGGCGCTCGAGAACGAAGACGGACGCCTGATCACGGACGCCATGTCGGCGCTGAAGAAGCTCACCGGCCAGAACTTCCACGACAACGTCCACCTGTGGCGCGACTGGCTGGCGAAGAACGGCGACCAGCTCCCCGAACCAACGGAGAGCGAGAACGCGGCTCCGGAGCGGCCCGCCGTCGCGGAAGGCGGGGGCCGCGGCCGCGGCCGAGGCCGCCCGCGCAACGGCGGGGGCAGTGGCGGCCAGAAGGCCGGTCACGGCACCGGGTTCTACGGCATCAACACCACGTCCAAGCACATCGTGTACGTCATCGACTACAGCGGCAGCATGTCGGCCCCGCTCGCGGGCGGCCGCCGCGGGGGTGGCGGTGGTGGTGGAATGCAAGGCGGCAGCGGCCCCGCGAAGATCGGCGGCAAACGCAAGGTCGATGGCGTGGCGACCGAGTTGCTGAAGTCGATCGACTCGTTGCCCAAGGACGGCACGTTCAACGTCGTGCTCTTCAACTCCGGCGTCGTGCTGTGGCGCAAGAAGATGCAGAAGGCCGACCGCGCCAACAAGGATGCCATCCGCAAGTGGGTCCTGTCTCGCGGCCCGGCCGGCTCGACCGACCTCTTCGGGGGCGTCGAGCAAGGGTTCAAGTTCGCGGGGCGCGGTTCGTTCGACAAGTACTACCGCAGCGTCGTCGACACGATCTTCCTCCTCTCCGACGGCTCCCCGACGGCCGGGCGGATCCAGGCCACGGGGCAGATCCTGCGCGAGGTCCGGGCCATGAACGATCTGCGCCGGATTGCCCTCCATTGCGTCGGATTGGGACGCAGCATCAACGTCCGCTTCCTCTCGCGACTGGCGCGCGAGAACGACGGCGAGTTCGTCCACATCACCCGCTGACGCTAGCCCGCACTATTCACGAACCGCTGCGCGGCTCGTGAATAGTGCGGGCCAGAGGCTGAAGAGTTGGAGCCGCCGCGTATCATTCGTGCATGATGCGGCTCCTTCTCGCCCTCGTTCTCAGCGCCACGCTTGCTTCCCCCGCCACCGCGCAACGTGGAGACAAGCGTGGCGAAGCGCAGCCCGATCCGCCCTCCGAGTGGAAGATCCCGCCCGCGCCCGTGCTCTCACCAAAGGACGCGCAGGCCGCATTCCGGATCGCCGATGGCTTCCGGATCGAGTTGGTCGCGGCCGAGCCGCTCGTCGAGGACCCGGTGTGCTTCACGTTCGATGCCGACGGGCGCCTCTGGGTCGCCGAGATGCGCACCTTCATGCCCAACGTGGACGGCGAGAACGAGGCGGAGCAGGAAAACAACCTCGCGATCCTGGAAGACAAGGACGGCGATGGCGTCATGGACACGCGCCACGACTTTGCCGACGGGCTCCTGCTGCCCCGGGCGCTCACGGTGCACCAGGGCGGCGCACTGTTCATCGAGCCGCCGTACCTGCGTTGGTTCAAGGACATCGACGGCGACGACGAGTGGGACAAGGACGCCATCGTGTCCTACGGGTTTGGCGGCATTCGCAGCGTCGAACACGCGCCAAACGGCCTCGTCCCCAACGTCGACAACTGGGTCTATCTCGCCAATCACCCGGGGCGGTTCCGGTTCCGGCGCGGCAAGTGGGAGCAGCAACCAACGGGCGGTGGCGGTCAGTGGGGTATCGCCCAGGACGACTGGGGGCGTCTCTTCTTCAACAGCAACTCGCAGCAGCTACGCGGCACCGTGGTCCCATCGCATTACACCGTGCGCAACCCGAATCTCGGACGCGGTCACGGCGCCGACGTGCGCGTCGCGACCGATGAGCGCACGTGGCCTGCCCGCATCACCCCCGGCGTCAACCGCGGCTACCGCAAGGGCACGCTCCGCAAAGACGGACGGCTTGCCCGCTTCACGGCCGCGTGCGGACCCACGATCTACCGCGGTGGCGTGTTCGGAGAAGCGTTCCAGGGCAACGCGTTCGTCTGCGAGCCATCCGGCAACCTCATCAAGCGCGACGTCGTGTTCGATGATCCGAAGACCGGCGCCCCGAGGGCCCGTCCGGCGTACATCGGGCGCGAGTTCCTCACGTCGACAGATGAGCGGTTCCGTCCGGTCAATCTGATGACCGGGCCGGACGGCTGCCTCTACGTCTGCGATCTCTACCGCGGCATCCTGCAGCATCGGATCTACGTCACCTCCTACCTGCGCAAGCAGATCCTGAAGCGCGCGCTCGACAAACCGCTGGGACTGGGACGCATCTGGCGAATCGTCCCCGAGAGCTACGTGCGCCCGAAGCCACCGAGGCTCTCCAAGGCGACGCCCCAAGAGCTGGTCCATGCTCTCCGCCACCAGAACGGCTGGTGGCGCGACACCGCGCAACGGTTGCTCGTCGAGCGGCAGGACCGGAGCGTCGTGCCGGAGCTGCGAGCAACCGCGGTTGGCGACGCAGGCGTCCTCACACGACTGCACGCACTGTGGACGCTCGAGGGCCTCCACGCGCTTGACGAGACCTGCGTGCTGGCGGCAATCGACGATCCGGAGTCCCGCCTGCGCGCCCACGGACTGCGACTCGCGGAGTCTCTCCTCGCGGCGAACCAGGCGCCGACGGTGCGCCGACGCGTCCTGACCCTCGCGAGCCCGTCGGGGCCGGGTTTGCGGCGCCAGCTCCTGTTCACACTGGGGGAACTCGCGACCCCTGCGGCGGACGCCGCGATGGAGCGCACGCTCCGTACGAGATGCGAGTCGCGCTTCGACCGCGACGCAGCAGTCTCCGGCCTGTGGCGCCGTGAGCTCGAGTTCGCCCGGCGGATCGTCGTGAACCCCGCGTGGTCGGATCGAGCCTCCGGACGCCCCGAGTTGTTGCGAGCTCTCGCCACCTGCGTCACGCGTGAGGAGCAGCCAGAGCGTGTCCGTGCCCTCATCGCGCTCGCGGCCGCCGCACCCGAGGCCTGGCAGCGACACGCACTCCTCGGCGGGGTCGCGTCGACGCGTCCCAAGCCGCCGAAGAAAGTCCGCCCCCTGCGCATCGACGCGGCGCCCGCTGGCCTCCCCGCATTGAAACGCCATCGCGACACGAAGACGTCGTCGCTCGCGCAGCGCATCGCCGCGTTCACCACGTGGCCTGGCAAGCACGACTGGGAGAGGCTGCGACTGCGCCCCCTCAGCTCCGACGAGAAGGCGCTGTTCGACGTCGGCCGCCAGTACTACACGCTCATCTGCCAGGGCTGCCACCAGCAGAGCGGACGCGGACTCGGTGGACTGGCGCCACCGCTGGCCGGATCGGAATGGGTCTCCGGCCCGATCAGCCGGCTCGTACGCATCCTCCACCACGGCGTCGCCGGGCCCATCGACGTCGCGGGCAAGAAGTGGGACCTTCAGATGCCGGGGCTCTCGTCCCTCACCGACGAGCACATCGCAGGCCTGCTGACCTACATCCGCCGCTCCTTCGGCCACGAGTCCGATCCCGTGCCCACGCAGTCCGTCACCGACATCCGCAAGCAGCTCGGCGACCGCAAGGACGCGTGGTCGGCCGAGGAGCTGCTCGCGATCGAGAACGAGCCACTCTGATCCCACTCACTCCGCCAACGCCTCGTCAATCACCTCGTGCGCCCGCCGGATATGTGGAATCGTGATCGACCCGCCGACGACCATCCCGACGTTCATGGCCTCGACGAGCTGCTCGCGATCGAGACCGATCTCGAGGCAGCGGAGCAGATGGTAGGTGATGCAATCATCGCAGCGCAGCACGAGGGAGCTGACGAGGCCGCAGAGCTCCTTCTCCCGCTCGCTGAGCTTGCCGTCTTCGTAGGTGCGGGTGTCGAGGGCGAAGAAGCGCTTCGTCTCGAGGTTGCCGGTCTGCAGGATGCGCTCGTTCATGGCCTCGCGATGGCGGCGAAACTCCTCGATCCGGGACATGGTGAACTCCTGATACTGGACCATGGGTGGGACGGGGGTCGGACGGGGCGCGAGCTTACGCAAGCAGCGAAGCGAAGGCCAAAAAGGTCCCCCCGGCTCAAGCGGGAGAGCCGGGGGGAACCGCTACGACGCACTCCGAGTCGCGCCGGCGCCGACCAGATCCGGGTGCGCGGACTGGAACGGCTGTCCCCCTGGAATCACCGCCCACTCGGCGTTCCGTTCGTTTTCGCCAAGAAGGTGCGAGGTCGCTCGCAGATTCGCGCGTGTGAGCATCCTGCTCTTCCGGGAGCGCGGACCTCCAGGTCCTCTCCGGGTCCGGATCCGGCTTCGCCGTCGGAGCGGACCTGGAGGTCCGCGCTCCCATCCAGAGCAGATCAGCGCACAGCCTTTGGAGGTCCGGGCCCCGCTTGGACCGTTACCGGTCCCGGCGAACCCGGGACACCGGCGTCGACAGGCGTTGCTTCGATCGGGTCGGGACGGTCGTGAGCAGCTTGAAGCTGAACGAGGCGCCGCGGCCGTTCTGGTCGACCCTGAAGAACAGCGTCTGGCGGGGCGGCTGGAGGCGGAATAGAGGATTCCTGGGAAGGATCGGCCACCCCGTGGTGTGCATGAGGTAGAGAAATGCTCCATCCCGTCCCACGCACCCGCGGCGTCCTGGTCAGCCTGGCCTTCCTCGGCCTGGTCATCGTCGGCTCAGCTCCCGCCCAGGGTCCGGCGAAGGTGGGCGAGATCGTCCCGGACTTCGGCTTCACCGCGCTCATCCGCGGCGACGGACGGGAGCGGCTTGCAGCGTTCCGCGGGCAGCCCGTCCTGATCCAGACCTGGGACCGGGCGCGTTTCGGACGTGGCGTCGTTCCGCGCACCCTGAAGCTGGATGCTGAGCTGCGGGGAGCGGGACTCGTCGTGGTACTGATGCAGCTTGGCGAGACCGAGACCAAGGACAAGGACGATCTCGAGGCGGCGGTTCTGCGGCTCTTCCCCGCCAACGACACCCGGTTCGCCCGCAGCGGACCGCTACCGGTAGCGTCGACGAAGGGGCTTCCGCCGTACACGGTGCTGATCGGAGTCGACGGCAAGCTGCTCGCCGCCGGGCGCACGCGTGACCTGGGCAACCGGGTCGAAAAGGCGGCGCGGGCGGAACTCGCGAAGTTGAAACGTGGGTGGGGATCGCATCGGGACCTGCGCCAGGCCCGCGCATTGATCTTTGGCCAGGACGATCTCGCCGGCGCCCACTCCGTGGTGAAGGACCTCTCCGTTTCCGAGCCCGACGCCGCCGACCTCACTGCCGTCCGGGCGGAGCTCGAAGCCCGCGTAGACGCCTGGACGACCCGGGTCGCGTGGCTCCGCTCCAATGGTCTGTGGCAACGCGCGGAAACGGACGCGCGGGGCCTCCTTGCCGCGACCGTCGGTACGCCGTGGGCAGCGCGGGCGCGCGCGCTGGCCGAGAGCTTCTCGGCTCCCACCGCACGGACCGAGCTCGAACAGGATGCTCGCCTCCAAGCCACGTTGCAGCGCCTGCGTCAGCACGGTCCGAGCGCAGCCGTGGCCAAGAAGCTCGTCGCCCTCGCCAATCAGGGGCGCGGAACCGCGGTCGCCCGGCGTGCGGAGCGCCTTGCTGGCATCGTTCGCAAGGCGCTCGAGAAATGACCGATCGCGATCCGCTTCCCGTGGTCCCCGACGACCTGCTGACTCACGCCGCGTTCATCCGTGGTGTGGCGCGTGGGCTCGTAGGCGAGCCGGGGGCGGACGATCTCGAGCAGGACACGTGGCTGCGTGCCCTGGAGAAGCCTCCGAAGCGCGGCGAGGGACTCCGCGGCTGGTTGCGCACCGTCGCCCAGCGGCTGCTCTCCAACCAACGTCGGGGGAACCAGCGCCGGGCCGGACGTGAGCTGCGGACCGTTCGCACCGACGCAGCCGAAGCCACCTCAGACATCGTCGAGCGTCAGTCCGTCCTGCAGCACGTGGTGTTCGCGGTGATGCGCCTCGACGAACCATATCGCACGACCGTCATGCTGCGGTTCTACGAAGACCTGGCACCACTCCAGATCGCGGAGCGCCTGGGTATTCCCGAGAACACGGTGAGGAGCCGCCTGCGTCGCGCACTCGACCAGCTCCGCGGACGCCTCGATCGTCAGTACGACGGTGACCGCACGCGCTGGATGGTGTCCCTCACCGCGCTCGTAGGGCTGCGCATCCCCATCCCGACGCCGCGAGTCCCCATCGTTGCAGGTGCCGTCGCTGCATGTGTCATCATCGGTGGCCTACTCGTGTCGCGGGTCCTGCTCGACAGCGACGACCTCACGATCCCGGACTCTCCGGTCAAGCCGTCGCCGACGGCCGGCGAGACGGTCGAACCGAGGGCGCCGGCCGCTCCGGTCCGAACCCACCGTTTCCTGGCCGAGAAGCGTGTGACCTTCCCCGTGACGGTGACTGACGCGGTCACTAAAAGACCGGCCGCGTACGTCGAGGTCGTCGCGGAGGTCACCCGCCGCACGGGTCGGGTCGCGCTGCAACGGATTCGCACCGACGCCAGTGGCCGGGCGACGGTCTCGCTGCGGCGCTCGAGCCTGAAGCAGGGCAAGCTCCGGGTGGCCGCGTTCGCGGAAGCTCGGCGCCACGTCATGACCGTCCCCGAGGTGACGATGGTCCAAGGCGCCGAGCAGCGCCCGATCCATCTCGAGCTGGCCGTGGGGGCGCGGTATGAGGTCAGGGTCGTCGACGTTCACGGCGAGCCCGCAGCGGGGGTCCGCATCACATTGGATCGCTCGGGCGCCGGCCGCCATCCCGACATCGCCGGCACTCCGCCGAGCCTCGGTGATCGATGGCTCGCACCCCGGTTTGCGACGACGGATTCCGACGGCATCGCCCGCGTCGAGGGACTCCAGAACGGGACGTTCCTCGTCCGAGCGGAGAAGCAGGGATTCGCGTTCGAAACGCCGTACGCCATCGACGTACCGCGACTCGGCAACGATCAAGACTACATCCTCTCCCACCGGCTGCTGACTGGGGCCATCGAAACCGTCGACGAGACCGGCCGATCGCTGCGAGGGCACTTTCGGTTCGAGGTGGGAGCCGGTCTGCGATCCCGCGGGGGCGACGGGGTCACGCGCGTCGCGCAACCGTCGAACATCCCCACCATCGTCCGCGACGACGACGCCCGCACGCTGTTCTTCACCGAGAACGTCGCGGCCTATACCGGGCTCGTCTCGTCGCTGGCGTCGGATCTCGAGACCTGGCGCAAGGAACACCTCGAAGGCACGCGGCACGTTCGGGTGAAGGTGGTTCTACCCGGTCGGCCGCCTCAATCGGTGCGACTGCCCATCGCCTCCTGGTCGCCGGAGGGACGCCCCGCATCCGCGCTCGTGCGTCTGAGCACGAGCCGGGCCGCACTTCAGATCAACTTCCCGACCGCACCGGCGGCGTCATGGCCGGCCCGGGTCTCGCTGACCGTGATCGGTGAGGACAACGTCGCTCACCCCATCCTCGTCGACGTCAACGTCGACGGGCGGGGTACGCTCTGGTTGCCCCACGGCCGCTATCGCCTGCATCCCGGCACCGACTGGCGACACGAGATCGTGCCCATCAACGAAACGATGGTGGATCTCGGTGCGCACGCGCAGCGAGTGTCGCTCTACTCTCCCCCCGAGCTGGTCGCCGTGATCGTGCGACCGCGCGAGCCCGAGACCACGGGGACCTGGCCGATGTGGGTCACCGCCTCGCCGGCCTCCGGGCGCGGTGTCGCAACCAGTCGACACACGCACACCGGACGAGCGACGATCTGGCTCCCGCCAGGCGAACACGCAATCACCATCGCGGCGGGTGGGTTTCACGCCGCCACGACCCGGATCCACATCCCCGCGACGGCAGACAACGCACTCATCGTGACTCCCGAGCTTCTCGTGGACTGGTAACTCGCAACCCGGCGCCAGGGGGACACGGAGGCGCCCCCGGGAGAGGTTCCCGGGGCTTCGTCGAAGATGGCAAACAGAGATGAACCGCGGCTCCGTGTCCCCGTGCCGCCGGCCAGTCCTTGCGGTAGCAGCAGGCAGATGGCAACCTGCGCGCCCGATGGGTATCGGGATCATCCTCCTCACGCTGGTCTTGCTCTGCGCGGCCGGTTGGCCGCTGCGCGCCGCGCTGCAGCGGCTCCACGTGCCGCCCGCAGTCTCGCTCATGGCCCTCGGAGTCGTCGTCGGGCCACCGCTCCTGGACCTGCTGCCCAAAGAGTGGCTCGAGGCCGGTTCGCTGCTGTCCAAGGCCGCCTTCGTCGTGCTCCTGATCCGGGCCGGGCTCGGCCTGTCCAACGATGCGCTGAAGGCCATCGCGGTGCCGGCGCTCCTGCTCGGGACGATTCCGGTCGCAGCCGAGCTGTTGGCGGTCTTCGGCCTCGCCCGCGGCGTGCTCTTCGATCGGGCCGACGTCGCGATCCTCGCGGCCTTCCTCATCGCGGCGGTCTCCCCCGCGGTCATTCTGCCCACGATGCTGACGCAGAAGGACCTCGGCCGCAGCGCTGCCCGGTTCGTACCGGACCGCATCATGGGGCAGACCGTCGTCAACGCGTTCATCGCGCAGACGGGCATCCTTCTGCTGGTGGACGCGGTCTGCCCGGCCTCGAGCGGTGACGGGTGGGAAGACCAGCTCGCATTCGTCCCCCTGGCGCTCCTTGGCGGACTGGCGATCGGGATCGTGGGAGGGCTGGGCTATCGCGCCGACGCCATCCTCGGATCGCGCGACCTCCAACCGTCCGCGGGGAAGGTACGTTTGTTCTGCATCGCTCTCATCGGAGGAGGTCTCGCCGCGTACTTCGGATGCGCGCAACTGGGGATGGAGAGCGTCTTCGCCACATTGGCCCTCGGCGTGATGATGCGCCGGCGGGTCGACTGGTGCGAGCCGCTCCTCCGCGGGGAGCTCGCGCACTTCTGGCGAGTCGCGGAGATCGTCCTCTTCGCGAACCTCGGCTCGCAGATCGAGCTCGCCAAGCTCGCCGACCTGGGCCTCGTGTTCCTCCTTCTCGGGATCATCCTCGCGGCGCTCGCCGTCCGCATCACGATCGGGTTCCTGCTCGTACAACGCACGCCGCTCACCACCGGCGAACGCCGCTACACCGCGATCGCGCACCTACCGAAAGCCACCATCCAGGCGGTCTTCGGCGCATACCCGCTCAAGATCTTCATCGAACGCGGCGACGACCCTGCGCTCCGAGAGGTCGGCAACACGCTGCTCGTGATGGCCGTCCTCGCCATCGTCGTCACCGCACCGCTCGGAGCGGTGTTGCTGGACCGGCTCGGGGCTCGGTATCTCGAGGGCGATTGAGCAACCCCACTTGCCTGCGTACGGCTCCCCGTCGAAGATCCAGGTTGCACGCGCTACTTGCCCGCTTCGCGCGCCGCCGCCTTCTCCAGCGCAGCGCGGAGGATGGGATCTGGAGGTGCCTGGTCGGACAGGGCGTCGAGCAGGGCGAGGGCCTCCCCCGGCTGCTCGTGGCCGTAGAGGCCGCGGACGAAGACGTTGCCGAGCGTGTCCTCCATGGCGTGGCGACGGAAGAAGCCCTGCATGCACTCTCTGGCCTCCGTCCACTCGGCGTCCCACATGAGCGCACAGATCCAGGCGATGTGGGCGACCTGTGCGTCCGTGCCGGAGGCGGACTCGCACAGGGCGGCCAGCCGCTCGCGAAGACGTCCGCGGAGAAGGGGTTCGGGCACGGCCGAACCAGAGGCGTCAGCCAGCTCGGCGAGCCGCGACCACACTTGGGCGAGCGCGGCGAACCGGACGCCGGTCAACGGCCCGGCCGGGTACGGGAACCCGGTCCCGCGGACACCGCGATTCACCATGACCGCTCCGCCACGGGCCCCGAAGTGGCGGCGCTGACTCGCTCCGCGCGTCACCCCGAAGAGGCAACGCTCCAGGAGGTCGATCAGGACGTCGGCGTCGGAACCTGCCGCCGCAGGCAGGATCGTGTCGAGCAACACCCGGTAGTCGGTGACCCCAGCCGTACCGTAGGCGCGGAGTTTCAGCAGCTCGCCCGAGCGATCGAGGTACGCGCGCCGCAGCGAGACGTGGTCGAGCCGTCGAACCAGCAACGAGAGCTCGGCGAGTCGCGACAGATCGGGCGAGGCCCGAACCCCGTGCGCGAGGATCTCCCGAGCGTCTTTCGTGCGACCGGACATCACGAGGTGCAATGCGAACTTCGATGCCACCTCCGACGCGACGCCCGGGCGATGCTCCAACAGCCACGCATAGCTGCCTTTGGCCTGCGCAAGGAGGCTCCTCGCCGCGTCGGGACGACGGCCGCGCAGGTAGTAGGTGGCGTTGAGATAGACGAACCGCAGGAGGTGAGGCAGTCCGTCCTGAGGGTCGAGGTCGGCGAGCCGCTCGAGCAACGGCTGCATGTCGTTCCACCGCCGGTCGCTGGCGAGCAGAGCCAGGAGCGTGCGGGTTCGCGACGCGTCCTGCCGTGTCTTTTCGAATTCGCCCGCCAGCCAGACGTCACGGCGACCTTCGCGCAGCGCGAGAGCGAACGTCCCGACCCGAGCGAACACCCGCGCCTCGTCGAACGAAGCCGGAAGCGCCGCCAGCAGACTGCCCTGGCTCTGCGGGACGCGGCGGGGGCGACCGCGCGGGGTGCGCGGGCTCCGGCGGGGGGCCAGGCCGCGGGTCCAGTGCTGGAGGATCCCCTGGGTCTGCTCCAGCAGCCGTAGCTCACGGGCGTCCTTGGCCGAGGCCAAGGACGGCCACCACGGCCAACCTCGTGAGGCCGTGCGTGGCAACATCGGGCGCGGCGCGGCTCTGGGGAGGTTGCCGCGCGACGGACGAGGGGATGACGTGGGTTTCGAGGGCGCGCGGGCCCCGCCCGTGATGTCGTAGTCGAGCGCAAGTAGCCGATCCAGTACGCCCAGCGCCACCGCGGGCTGTCCGCTCACCGCGTGGACGACGGCGCGACGATAGAGAATCTGCCAGTCGTCAGGGCGCAGCTTCTCGCCGAGCTTGAGCAACACCGTCGCTTGCAACAGGTCATTCGCCGCCAACCGATCGTCCACGACGGAGAGCAGTCCACCTACGCCCGCCTCAGTCTCCAGCAACCGGGACCACGTCGCCATGGCGGCGTCTTCCTCGCCCGCGGCCGCCTGGTACCGCGCGAGCCGCACCAGGTGGAGTTCGATCGGATGGAGCTTCGCGAGCCGTCCCTGCCAGAGCGCGGCCTTCTCGAACGAGCCGGCCTTGGCCGCAAGGCCAGCGACCCGCTCGAGAACGGGTGGGTCGTCGGGCCACAGGACCAGCAACCGCTCGAGCCCGACAATCGCCCCCGAAACATCGCCGCCCTGCTCGCGCACGCGCGCGATGCACATGCCCCACGGCCGAGGATCATCCGCCTGGCGCATCCAGAGGTCGAGGCGATCGACCAACCGGTCAAGGTCCTTACCTTCGCTGAGGTTGGTCAGGTCGTCGACGACCGCAAGCCGGTCCTGGGTAGTCGCCGCCATGTCGAGGCAGATCCAGAGCTGCTCGCGAGCCTCTCGCAGCCGCTTGCGGCCACGGAGGAGCTGCGCCAGGTCGCGGCGGATACCGAGGTCGGTCGGGACCGCCATCACTCCGCGCCGGATCGCGCGGATACCGTCTTCGGGCTTTCGCCGCCGGTACGCCACTTCGGCCAGGGCGCGATAGCCGTCGAGGTTCGTCGGGGCGCGACGGATGGCTTCCTCCGCCGCGGCGGTGGCCTCGCGCCACCGGCGCATTCCGGCCTCGAGCTGAGCGATCTTCACGAAGTGAATGGCAGCAGACGATGGACGCAGACTGGCCAGGCGATGATGCTCGGCCGCGGCCGCGGCCGGCTCGTCTGCCGCCTCCAACGTCTCGGCGAGCTGCAGCCGGACGGCCAGGGCTTGCACCGGGTCTTCGAGCCCAGCCCGAAGCGGATCGATCGCCGCGCGGTACTCCTCCGCCTTCAGGCGAAGAAGCGCGAGTAGCCACTGATCGCGCGGCGTGCCCTTGCCTTGACGCAGCCGTCGGCCGAGGTCGGCAGCGGCGGCGCCGAGACGACCCCGCGCCGCGGAAACGTCGACGCGACGGTCCAGCGCCTTCTTGCGTTGGCGCAGATCGGTCGCGGCAGTGTCGAGACGGTCGAGCAGCGCGTCGATCGGCTCCCACTTCGCGAGACGCATCAGGACGTGGACTTGATTGTCGAGCACGTCGAAGTCGCGCTCGTTCGCCCTCAATGCCTCGGCGCCCGCGGCGAGCGCTTCCTCGAGTAGACCGAGCCGCCCGAGCGCCTGCGAAACCCGCAGCCATGTGCCTACGGCATCGGCGAGACCGCCTTTCGCGACCCCACGCACTACGTCGATGGCGTCCTTCTTCCGTCCCCGAGCGAGGAAGAACCGCGCCAGCGGCTCGACATAACGCAGATCGCCCGCACCGCGCACGACCGCGTCCGCGTACCAGCGCTCCGCCGCCTTCTCGAGCAGCGGGGACTTCTTCAGCCGGAACGGCGACATGATCTCGGAGGCGCACGCCTCTGCGACCTGGAGGGACAGCAGCGGATCGTCCGAACGCAATTGCGGGATCTTCTCCCATGCCTCCAGGGCTGCCTTCTCGGCGTCGTCGCGATTCTCCGACGTCGCCTCGTCGAGCAGTGTCTCGCCCAGACGCTTCCACACCGTAGCGTCCGTCGGAAACACGTCCGCCATGGCGGTGAGTTGGCGCACCGCGGCCTCATGGTCACGGACACGGACGCGCTCCTTGAGGTACGCCTCGTGAAGGCTCCGGTCCTGGGGCGCCTTCTTGAGCGCCCGCTCGAACATGGAGGACGCCTCCGCGACGTCGCCTTCGCGCGCCACCAGCCGTGCGAGACGGATCAACGTCGGAAGGTCATCCGGCCGGGCGTCGAGCCGCTTGCGCAGCCATCCCGCGAGCCCGTCCATGTCGGCCTCGGCCCGGTACGCACGCTCGACCCGGCGCATGATGTCCTTGCCGAGCCAGCTCTCCGGATCGACCTCGTCCAGGCACGCACTCAGCAGCGTCAACGCCTCGCTTCGCTCCTCGGTGCGGAGCAGGAGATCCGCGATCCGAACCCGGGCGCGGACGTGCGCCTGCGGATCGCCCTTCACGAGCGCCGCGATCTTCCGCCACCACGTGATGGCCTCGGCGAACCCCCGCTCCTCGGTGAGTTGCTCCGCGACCTCCTCCAGAACCTGGGGGTCGTCGGGGAAGCGCTGGGCCATGCGCTGCCAGATCTCGCGCGCGAGCTTGGGCCGGGCGGCGCGACCCCACGCGCGTCCGAGCTTTCGCGCGACCTCCAACCAGATCGCCGCGGTGGGCTTGCGATCAAGCGCGCGCTGGTAGCTCGCCGCCGCGTCGACCCACTCCGAGAGCCGCCCGTGCAGATCGCCGAGCGCGATGCGCGGCCACGGGTCCTGCGGGTCGCGCGTCGCGGAAAGCTCGTAGGCCTTCTTCGCCGTGCGGACGTTGCCGAGTCGGTCGTGTACGAGCCCGCGCAGCATCTGCGCCTTGGCATCGTCCCGGGCGCCGGCATCGACGCGCTTGACCAGATCCTGCGTGCGACCGGCGTCGCGGAAGTGGCGGACCAGGTGATCCATCGCCGTTCCCGGCCGTGGATTCCGCCCGAGCACCCGAAGATACCGGTCGGCCATCTGCTCGAATCGGCGGCTCTCCTCGTCAGGCTGCGCAACGAGCAAGCCGAACGGTACGACGATCCAGCACAGTACCCGAATCAGCATCGACTTCCCCCGGGGGTCCCGCCGCTCCGACGGGCCGCCCGTCGGACGATGTCCGTAGGTGCATTATTCCATGCGCCGGGCCGATCAGCGAAGGTCGGACAACCGGATCGCGCCCTCGCCGGCCGAGCTGGCGACCCGCCGGCGCAGCTCCCGTCCGTCGTGCTCGATGAACAGCCGGACCGAGCCGGGCTGCAGCCCGTCGAGCTGGTAGACCCCCCGGGCCTCGTGGGTGCCCCGTATGGGCTTGATCAGGGTCTCGTCCTCGATCTTCACCGTGCCCACGTCCGCGGGC
>NZBC01000170.1 GCA_002687715.1 Planctomycetota bacterium
TCCCACCCTCGAAGAGACGCTGAAACGGTACAGGAGAGGCTGTGAGTCAATCGGCTCCGAGGCGAGCGAAGCGCCCAGAGCGCAGCCCGGATTGCGATTGATTCACAGCCTCTGGAGGCCCGCGCTCCCGGCGGACGTGAGCCATCGGAACTTGAGGGTCTCTACCACGCCGCTGTACAACGTGCCCATGACGAGAAGCGTCATCCGCGTGATCGGTCGGGTCCTCGGCAGCGCTGTCGCACTGCTTTGCCACACATGGGCGATCCTGGCACTCCACTTCGGGCCGTTCGATCACGCCTGGGTCCGCTACGGACTCGCTGCCGGATACGTCGTGATCGTCGTACTGCTGATGGCCAAGGCCCGACGCCGCATACTGGCCTCGTTGCTTGCGTTCGCCGCGGTCTGTGGTTGGTGGACCACGATCGAACCCTCGAAGGAGGTCAGCTACCCGCCTGCATTCTCGCGCCTGACCTGGGCCGAGTCTGACGGCGACCAGGTGACGGTCCACGACGTCCGCAACTTCCACTACCGGACCGAGACCGACTTCGACGCGCGGTACGAGGATCGGGCCTACCGGATGGACGAGGTCCAAAGCGTCGACCTGTTCGTCGCCTACTGGGACGGGTACGAAAACGTGGCCCACACGTTCCTGAGTTTCGGCTTTTCCGACGGACGCTATCTCTGCGTCTCGATCGAAGCCCGTCGCGAGAAGAACGAGGCGTACGCCCCGCTCACCGGCATCTTCAAGCAGTACGAGCTCATCTACGTATGGTGCGATGAGGGGGACATCGTCCAACTGCGGTCCAACCATCGCAAGGAGGACGTGTACCTCTACCGCACGACCTGCTCGCCCGCGGAGTCGCGGCTCCTGATGAAGGCCATGCTAGACGAGACGACGCGACTCCGGGAGCGCCCGGTGTTCTACAACACGGTGACTCGCAGCTGCACCTCGTCGATCGTGCGCCACGTCAACGAGGTCCTTCCCCGCAAGATCCCCTGGTGGAGACGGAGACTGATGAACGGCTACGACGATCGCCGGGCCTACGACCACGGGTGGCTCGCGAACGACCTTCCTTTCGACGAGCTGAAGCGCCGGGCCCGCATCGGCGAGCGCGCGCGCGCCTCCGCCGACGACGCCGACTTCTCCGAGCGCATCCGTCAGGGAGGCTGACCCGTTGCAGGCCACGACCGAAGCGGGACGTCGCCCACGCCCAGCCGCTTCCCGTCCGCCCCGAATCGCTACTCCGAAGGGCGCGGCACCCCCCTTGGCCCAGGCCGATAGCCGCGCCCCCGGAGCAACGAACTGTCAGCCCCGCGTACGAACTCGTGGTGGTTGCCGACGAGCTCGGTGCAACGAAAGAGAGTGGCTGAACCACGGGGCTACCTCCTACCAGTGTGTCGAGGGCCGACTCAAGGACGGATTTCTCCTCCGGAGGACACGGGTCAAGACGAAGCTCTGGCCCCCGGAGTAGCCGCCCTTGCACATCGAAACACCGTTGCCGTTTGCAGCGAGCTTGCCTGGTCTCGTCGAGACCCGCACTTGCCGCACTCGTCGGAGGGCCCTGCACCTCAGATCGGGATGCGGTGGCATCCGGGACCGCGGCGCAGGCCCGCAATCCAATCACAATCCCTGATGTTGGAGAGGGAACTCGAACACGTGCGGACGATCGTTGGTGTTGATGGTGGCCATGGGCGCTGCCGGGTCTGACACCAAACGCGGCGACGCAACCTGGGCGCGACGTCGACGCTGCAGTGAAGCGGCTGAATGAGGCGTTCCGCGACGGCGACGAGGAGGAACGCATCGAGGCCATGACCGCTGCCGCCGGCCTGGCCCACCCTCGCGTCGTGCGCGCCATCTGGCCCGGGCTCCGGTCCGGAAGCACCATGGCCACCCGCGAGAACGAGGAGCTGTTCGCCAGGCTCCTGAAGAGCATCGGACGTCACGGAAGCGAGAGCTCCATCGATGTGCTCGAGACCAACGACACCCCGGAGACGTCGTACCGTCAGTGGGCGAATCGCCTGCTCGCGCTCATGGACGAGCACCACCGGAAGTTGTAGACCACGCGGCGGGCTCCCGTCGAGAGACGTCGGGAGCCCTTCGTTCGCGTCAATCAGAGAACGCCGAGGGTGCCCGTGCCGAGCCCGGTGAAGGCAGCAGCGCCGGTCGCCGTGTCGACGAGGATGGCCTGGTTGAAGAACTGCAGACCGTAGATCGACGGGTCGTTGGGGAAGGCGAAGGAGAAAGCGCCTCCCGTGCCGATGCCGAGGTCGGTGATGAAGAACGGGGAGACGTAGAGCGTGCAGCCCGGGTAGCCGGCCGCGCTCAGGTCCCAGGGCAGCGGGACGCCCATCCAGCTCGTGGTGTCGACGCCGGAGAGCATGGTCACGGCTTCGGTCGCGGCGACGTTCGCCACGGTGACCGAGAACGTCCGGTCCAACCACGGCGTGGTGGCGACCAGGGTCGGCACGCCGGCGACGCCCGCGCAGGCCGTCCCGCTCATCGTGTAGGTGGCCACGAAGTCGCTCTGGAACTCGTAGGTGAGGTCGGGGGGCGTGGTCGCGTTCAGCGCCTGGCCGCTCACCTTGAACGTCTTACCCATGGACGGGACGTAGGCCATGAAGTAGCGCGTGACCTTGTAGATGCCCGGGTCGAGGGGGCGGATGACCCAGTCGTTCGTCACGGAGTCGAACTCGCTGATGGAGCCCGTGGGGCCCGGGTTGCCACCTGCGATGACGATGCGCTGACGGCTCTGGTCGTAGGCCGCGTCGATGGCGACCTTGCCCGCAGGTGAAACGGTGGTCGCGATCTGGGTCCAGCTCGCGCCGTCCCATCGCCAGGTGTCACCGAGCATCCCGGCGCCGCCCGCCTCTTGGCCACCGCACATGATCACGTCCGCGAAGTCGGGACGCTCGACGAGCACGTGCTGGCGGCGGACGGGAGGCAGAGGACCGGCCGGTGCGAGCTCCATCCACGACACGCCGTCGAACACCCACGTGTCGTTGAGGTGGGTGGAGGTGCCCTGGAGACCGCCGAAGAGCAACACGCGGGTGTTGACCGCGTCCCAGGCCAGCGCGCAGAACTTGCGGGCCGACGGGGACGTCCCGGTCGGCGTCACGTCCGACCAGAGGTTGGTGATCGGGTCCCAGTGCCAGGTGTCGCCGAGCGCGCTTCCGGCAGCATCCTCGCCACCGAACACGACGAGGCGGTTGAGGGCCATGTCCCAGGTGATGCCCGCGCGATCCCGCTCCGGCGGCGATCCCGCGGCGCCGTTGGCGGTCATCTCGGTCCAGGTCACACCGTCGAAGCGCCAGAGGTCGTTCAGGGGAGCGCCGCCGCTGTTGCCGGACTGACCGCCGAACACATACATGTAGACGCCATCGCTGACGCCGGGGTTCTCCCGGCGCAACGGGGGGTTGGTGGTCGTCGGGGTCGTGCTCCAGTGCGCGCCAGGAGCCTGCGCGAGGACCGCGGAGCACAGCAAGGGCAAGGCCAATAGGAGAAGTAGATGACGGGTGGACATGAGCAGCGAACTCCAGGAGGAAGGCGGCGCTGGATCGGGCCGCGTCAGGCTTCGGGTGGGTCCGCGAAGCGAAAATGCGGGGTCTGAGGACGACTCCATCCGCTTCGCCGAGGGGTGCGCCGGAGATCGAAATCGGCGACAATCGAGAATCCGGTCAAACTGACCAGACTCGCCCCCGGATCCTTCGTGGAGTCGGAGGCAGGCACCAAGTGCCGTGGAGGTACGCCCTCCGTCCTGTGAAGTGCCGGGAATCGGCTGGACCCTTACCCGAATCCGAACGAACTCGAGGAGACCTCGGAATCTGACGATAGGGCCGCCGGAGCTGCGCCTCGCCGAGTCGAGGATCGGGCGCGTTGAGAGAGCCATGGAGAAGGGTGGACCCCCCATAACAGAACTCCTGAACCGCGCCGGGAAGGGCGAGAAAGACGCCCGCGACGCGCTGTTCCCCCTGGTTCAAGACCAGATGCACCGCTTGGCGGAGCGCTTCTTCCGAGCGGAGCGCGGTGATCACACCCTGCAGGCAACGGCCCTCGTCCACGACACCTACCAGCAGCTCGTGGAGGGAGAGTTGAGTTGGAGCGGACGGCGGGAGTTCTACGCGATCGCGGCCGCAGCCATGCGTCAGCTCCTCGCGGCGCACGCGCGACGCCGGTCCCGCGATCGTCGGGGAGGACGACGGCGACGTCTTTCCCTGAGCTCCGTGAAGATCGCCACGGAGCCAGACGAACTCGATCCGGTGGAGCTGAGTGAAGTCCTCGGCCGCCTCCGCGAGCGTTGGCCGCGCATGGCCGACATCGTGGAGCAGCGCTTCTTCTGCGGTCTCTCCGTGTCAGAGACCTCAGAGGTCCTGGATCTCGGCCTGAGCACCGTGGAGAAGGACTGGAGGTTCGCCAGAGCCTGGCTGCGCAAGGCCCTCGACAGCGGCGACGCGCGATGACCGCACCGGAGGATCGCGTCGTCGAGCTCTTCTCCGCGGCCGTGGATCTGCCTCCCGCCCAACGTGGAGCCTTCCTCGACAACGCATGCGGGGGAGACTCCCGCGTCAGAAGGGAGGTAGAGGAACTCCTCCGCGCCGACGAACGCCCAGGTGACGTCTTCGACGAAGAGCAACTGGTGGGCATCCTGCCGGACATCGAGCGCCTCTACGAAACCGGTCGCGAAGGCGTGCCCGCCCTGATCCCCAAGGATCTGAAGTCGATCGGTCCCTTCAAGGTCACGCGCCTCCTCGGGCAGGGCGGCATGGGCCTGGTCTATGAAGCGCTTCAGGAGCAACCCGAACGAAGAATCGCCATCAAGGTGGTGCGTCCGGAGAGCCTCACCGAGGAAGTGCTCGTACGCTTTCGGAACGAGGCCGAGTTCCTGTCCCGGCTTCGGCATCCCGGTATCCCGCAGATCTACGAGAGCGGTGTGTTCGAGGTCGGTGACCAGGTCGTTCCCTACCTGGCCATGGAGCTGGTGGAGGGAACGGAACTCCTCGAGTGGATCGAGAAGTCGAAGCCTCCGGTGGCAACGCGTCTGGACCTGATCATCCAGATCGCGGACGCCGTGCGGGAGGCCCATGAACACGGGATCATCCACCGGGACTTGAAGCCGACGAACATCCTCGTCGATCCTGACGGCCGCGCGAGGGTCCTCGACTTCGGCATCGCACGCGCCATCGATCCGGACGCCTCCGTTCACGGACCGACCTCCGCTCACCAGGTGCTCGGCACGCTGGCGTACATGAGCCCCGAGCAGCTGGACGGGGATGTTCACCGGCTCTCGTTCGGGACCGACGTCTACGCGTTGGGCGTGATCGCTTTCGAAACGCTGACGGGAGAGCTCCCCCACGACGTCCGGGGAAAGCGGTACACCGAGGTCGTTCGGATCATCAACACCCAGAACCCGCGCTCTCTCGCTCGCCACGATCCGAGCCTCAAGGGAGAGCTGGATCTCATCGTCGCCAAGGCCCTGGCTCAGGACGTCGAGCATCGATACCCGTCGGCTCGCTACCTGGCGGACGACCTCGGCCGGTTCCTTCGCCACGAGCCCGTCAACGCCCGGCGGCCGTCCTCCCTCTACCACCTGCGCAAGTTCGCGCGTCGTCGCCCGCTGCTCGTTGGTCTGTCGGTGGTGCTCGTTCTTCTCCTCGTGGCCTCGTCGCTATTGCTCTCCTTGGCCCTGAACGCAGCCCAGGACGCGGCGACATCGGCGCAACTGCGGGAGCGGCAGGCACGGTGGCAGATCTACCGCTCCGAGGTGCAACAGGCCGGGCGCCGCATCATGGAGGATCCCATCGCAGCGGCACGTCACCTCGACATCGCCCGGAAGCAAGGGACCGCTCTCGGCTGGGAGTGGCACTACCTGCAGACCCGTCTCGGTTCCCATCACCTGGAAGTCGAGCTGGGAGAGGAGACGCGCGGCTCGATGGGATTCGATCCCGCCGGGAGACGACTGGTCGCGGCACTCGCCGACGGGACCCTGGCATTCATCGACACCGAAACGACAAGCGTGACGAAGCTGGCCATCCCGGACGGGCAAGCGACGACGGCGCGGTTCTCGGAGTCCGGCGACCAGGTCATCGCGGGCACGAGCGAAGGGGAGATTCTCTTCGTGCCGATCGGAGGCGAGGACGGGACGATCCGACGCCGGCCCGCCCTCCCCGGACAATCCATTCAGGGTCTGGTCTGGCACGGTCCCTCGGAGACGCTGTTCACCTGGACCCACGGGGCGTCCTATCTCGAACGCCGCAAGCACGCCGTCGCGAATCCGCCCGAGGGCATCGGCTACGTCCTGGATGCCGCGATCGATGCCGCGGGGGTGCGTCTCGCCGTCGCCGGTACTGAAGGTTGGAAGCTGCTCGAGCTCCCCGGTCTGCGCGTGATCGCGCAGTCGACACGGAGTGCGTGGACGGTGGCCTTCGCTGCCGTGTCGAACGAGCTGCTGGTGGGGACCGAGTTCGACGGGATCATCGCCGTGGCGGACGAGCGGGCCCCCCGGTCCGTCAGCAAGGGAGCGACAACGGTGAGCCACGTATGGCCCGTGGGGGACGGCACCCTCCTGGTCATCGAGAATCACCGGGTGTTCCAGCTCCTGGACACCACCACCGGCCGGGTCCGAGCGTCCTGGCCCGTGGGCGGGACGCGCGCCCGAGCCCTCGCCGGTTCTCCGAAGGGCCGGCAATTCGCCGTAGCCCCGGCCCGCAGCACGACGATTCAACTCCGCCGGCTCCCGTCGTTGGATCGTCGGGTGCTGGCCCGGCACTCGACGTTCGTCTACGACGTCGCCGTAGATCCAACCGGTCGCGTGGTCGGGTCCATCGACTTCGATGGGGAGGTCCGCCTGACCGACGTCCTGACCGGCCGCGAGCTGTGCCGATGGAATTCACCGGACAAGCGGTTCCTGAAGTTCGGCCCTGACAGCAGGACCCTCTACCTGTTCTCTCATCGAACGTTCGCGGACGTGCTCGAGGTCGAGATCGTCGATCTCCTGACCCGGCGGCGCACGTTGTACGGCCATCGGGAGGATGGGTTCGCACCTCTTCTCCGGGCGCTCGAGGATCGGAGCGGGCGTTTCGTCCTCCCCCCCGGGATCGGAGTGCACCCGCGGGGGCACCTCTTCGTCGGCCCGTATGAGGAGGAGGCTTTTGTGGTCGACCGGGTGGAAGACCTCGACCCGCAGACGATCGCCGTGCGCGGACGCAGGCTCTCGCGAGCCTCCGCGCTCGTCGAGCGAATCCGCTTCAATCGCACGGGGAGTCTGTTCGCGACCGCATCGTGGGACGGGACGGTCGGCATCTGGAACACCCAGAGCCTTGACCGGGTCGGTGTGATCAACGTGGAGGGCGGACGCATCGGCGTCGCCGACCCCGCGCATCGCGTGTACGACGTCCTCTTCACCCCTGATGGGCGGAGAGTACTCACGGGCAGCCGCGATGGTGCGCTCCGGGGATGGAGGCTGGCCTCGCGAGAGCTCGTGGTCGTGCTCGAAGAGCATGCGTCCTACATCCATGCCCTCGTCGCCAGCCCGCGCGGCGGCCTCGTCGTCAGCGCGTCCGGCGACGGCACCGTCAGGGCGTGGCCGAGCGAACCCTGGCCGAGGGTCGAGGCCGTGCGAAGGCGCGTCGACGCTGTCCTCTCCGCCGACGAACTTCGGAGCATGAACTACGACGAGGTTCTGCGCGCAATCGACCTCCGCCTTGCGGATCGCGAGCCGGAGCGGCTCGACGTCAGGGGGCAGCTCCTCGTGCGAGCGCTCTCGGCTTCGACCTCGATCCGACTCGCCCCTCGCGTCCTCGACTTCGGAACCCTCGCTCCCAACGAAACGCGGAGCCAGCCGGTAACCGTGCACAACGACGCTCCCTTCCCAGTGACGCTCACGGACCTCGTGGTCGAGTCCTCACCCGTTGGCATCCAGGCCGTCACCGAGCTCGCGGGTCCATCGCTCCCGAGCGTCCTGGCTCCCGGCGAGCAGGTCACGGCTCGGGTCCAGATACGAGCCGCGGGTCCCGGGTCCTGGGTCGGTCGGCTGCGCTGCCACCACAATCTCGGAGAGCGGGTGTTCGCCGCGCGCGCCCGGGTCATCGAATCAGGCCCGCCCAAGACCACGGAGGGTGCGCTCGCTTTCGACGGCGACACCACCGGCGTACGGCTTCCCGTGATGGCGGTCCCCGAGGAGTTCACGTGGGAGTTCTGGCTGCGCGATCGCGACGGCGGGATCGAGGAAACCGTCCTCAGTTCGACGCAGCTTCTTCTCGAGGGCATCAGGAGCGACTTCTCGATTACCAGCAGCACTCCCTACGCGAGAATCACGGTGTGCAGCGGGCCGACGAAACGGTCGTTCCCCTTCGAGCCGAGCTGGACGTGGACCCACCTCGCGGTGGTTCACGAACGGATCGAGACCGGCCCCGGCGTTCGGATCTCCGTATACCGCAACGCACGTCTCGTCGGGAGCTTCCTGCTACCCGCGCCGCTCAAACCAAGTCGCTCGCGGGGGTGGCTCCTCGGACACGGCCGCGATCAGGGAAGACCGTCGAAGCACTTCCGAGGCGATCTCAGTCGGGTGCGCCTGTGGGGCAAGGCGCTGCGCCACGACGAGGTCCGCCGATGCATGACTGCCACATCGGAGTCTCTGAAGGGACAGCCGATCGTGGGAATCTGGAACTTCCGGGGCGATGGCAACCTCGTTCGAGACGTCTCGGGCCACGGCAACGACGCGTCGCTGTCCAACCCCGGCCCCGATCGAGGGCGCCGATTCGAAACGCCCGCTCCCGGTCGCGTGCTCGTCATGGACCCGACTCGAGATCGCGTGCAATCCTCTCCCCTCACCTGCGGACCACCGCTCACCTGCGATCCATGGGTACGGGTCGAACAGGCCACCGGCGCCGTTCCTCTGCTGGCCGCGAAGACACCCGCCGGCATGCTCCTCGAGTTGGTGCTCCGCGAAGGAGTTCTGAGGATGGTCACTCCGAACTCCGACGTCGTCCTGGGTCCGCTGGATGCTGGGCAACGGACGCAGGGGCTACCCGAACCGGATGGTTGGCATCACCTCACCCTGACCCTTCGACGGTTGGACCCGCGCACCTCGAAGCTCGAGGTCTCGGTGAATGGGCGAAAGCTCGGCGCGAACCCGCGGCTGAACATCACCTCGGACTCTGCGGTCCAGTGGATCCTGGGATCCGTTTCGGACGCGACCAACAACTCCGACCGCCCCGTACGTCTACTCGTCGACGATTTCCGGATCTGGTCAGGTGTACGGTCCGACGCCGAACCATCGCGTCCCCCGTCCGTACCCGGAGCTCGAGTTGAGACGCAGGAACTCCTCCTGTGGTGGGACTTCGAGGGCAACGGCGACGGGGTGCGTGACGCCTCGCGGAAGGGTCGCCACGGGCACTTCACGGGCTCCACGACCCGGCCGGTTCGTGTTCTCGTCCACTGATCGACAGGTTGGTCGCACGCAGCTCCGACGGAGGAGACGAAGTCGAGACTCGTGATCGTGCTGGTGGTGATCAGCGCGCTGGCTGCCTTGCCCTGGTTCTTCCGCGAGGGAGACGAATGGATGCAGCGGAGGGCTACAGGAGCGCTTCGGCGGCGGCAGGGACGGCGGCGCGTGCGAACCTGAGCAGGTCCACGTGGGTCGGCCGGACCGGGCCGGTCACGGCACCCAGGAGTTCACGCGCTGCAACCGGATCCGCGGCGGGAAAAACGCGGCGCAGGAGCGCCGCTGGATCCGGTAGACCGCCTTCGCCGAATCGCCGGTGGAGACGGGCTGCGATGGAGAGCGCCCACAGGGTCCCGTACCGGTCCTGCACGAGGCCCCGGACCGGGCCCACGAGGTCGGCCGGGAGTTCGGGCGCATAGTCGAATGTCGGATCCAGCATGTCCGCCACGTACGCAAGATCGCGCCGGAGCGTGGTGCGCAGCTCATCAGTTCGGCCGAAGCTCTCCGGACGGACCCGGATCACAAGCGTGGGCAAGCGCTCGCCTCCGGGTGCGCCGACGAGGTCCGCGCCCTCCTCGCGAGCGGAACGGGCTCGTTGGGCGAACACGGCTTGGACCTGGCCGGAGATCGGCGGGAGCTCACGGACCCGTTCGACGAGCTGATCCCGGAGACCGAGCTGCTCGAACCACCGCTCGTTCACCTCCAGGAGCCGGCGGTCTCGCTCGGCCCCCGGAGGTGCGGTGTGGAGGACGTGGGCGCACACAGCGTGGTAGCGACGCGGTTGCGCGACCCTCCCACTTTCCTCCCAGTGCACGAGTTCGCGAAAGACGCTCTCCTCCACGAGCGCTGGTTCGATCTGCAGGTCGAGGCACGGGGCCACCGTCAGACCTCCATCGCCGGCGAAGGAGCGGGAGCGGGGCCCACCCCGCAAGACATCGCTTCGTCCGGTCCCATGAGTGGTACCCGCAGCACGAGGGGCTCATCCAGTGCGGCGAGCTGGAACCGTCGGCACTCGGCGGTGAGGAATGCGTCGCCCAAACGGCCGACCGCCGCCAAGGGACCCGACTCCTCGCCGACCCGCCGGAGCCACGCGGGCGCCCATCGGCCGAGGTGACTCTCCAAGAATCCGCGCTCCAGATCCCGTAGCGCCTGGACCATCCGCTCGTCGTCCTGCTCGTGACCGTGGGCTTCCTTCCGGGTCAGGTACTGAAGGAACTCGCACTCCAAGACCGCGTGATCACCCCGCTCGCCGTGACGGAGACGGAGCCCCGCGACCTCGTAGAACGCCCCGAGATCGGCCAGCTCGTGAGCCTGGAGCAGGCCGTCATCACCGCTCCCGTACTCGGTCTCGTAGCACGGCAACGCACCGCGGACGACGTGACCGAAGAGCCGGACGTGCTCCGCCGCAAACTCGTCGTCCGAGATGGCGTCGATCTCGTCCGCCACCTCGCTGACGAGCGAGGTGGGGACCTCCGGCGCCGCATCCTCCAGCGCAGCCTGGAGGGACGAGCACGCGTCTATGAGCTCCGCGACGGTCCCCGGTTCAGGATGCCGGAGTGCGCGGGCAAGGAACCGGTACATGAGCGAACGCGCCAGGGCTTCGCACACCGGGTCGTGTCCGTCAGATCCAGTTGATGTACCGCTTTGCGCGCACATAGATGGGTTCCTCGACGTTCGTCCTGAAGATCTCCTTGCCATCGGACCCGAAGGCGATGACGGTGTCGTCGTGGAGAGTGAACGGCTTTCCGTGGATCTCGGTCTCGTAGACCTTGGGACCCTCCTTGATCTCGTAGCGGTAGATGATGCGATTCGACTTCCGGAACAGCTGCAGGACTGCGAGCAGCTCGCGATCCGGCACGAGGTAGCGTGCGATCGCCTTTTCCACGCCGGGCCCGAACATCTGCACGAGGTAGGGCTTCGGGGCCCATCGCGGCGGGATGTAGTACCCGTTGGGCTCCGTGCCCAGCTGTGGATAGAGCGGAAGCGCCACCTTGGCGACCCGAGTCAGGTAGTAGAGGGGGTTCTGCCGGTCCTCCGCCCA
>NZBC01000171.1 GCA_002687715.1 Planctomycetota bacterium
GGCAGTCCCCGTGAGCTGAGCCTGACGCAGTCCAGCGTCGCTCTGGGCCGAGCGCAGCCCGGATTGCGATTGATTCACAGCCTCCAACGCTCCGTCAGGGCGTGAACTCCCTGGACGCGCCTACTTTGCCCCAGGAGGGCTGGGCGAATCCGGATCATCGGGCGTGGTGATGCTCGCGCTCCAGGCCACCTTCCTCCAGGAGACCATGGAGAGGCCTGCAACCCCCGACGACCCGGAAGATGCCGGTGTTGGCTGGGCCATGCCCGTCCCCGCCGGGAGGTTGGGGTTCGTGCCCAGGTCCGTATCGAAGTGGATCGCTCCGCTGTCACCAACCCACAGCTTCTTCGCGATGACGGAGCCGAACACCTGTGAGTTGCCTTTCACCGACACGGCGGCGTTGGGGGCATACATGGCACCCGTGAGCCGCGAGGTGTCGACCAGGGAGACCGGGTTCGAAGTGTCCCCATCCGGCAGGCCCTCGAAGCCGGAGTGGTTGTCGGTGGAGATGAAGAGAAGGAAGTCTGAGGGGATCTTGCGGTTGCTGCCGAGGTAGGAGCTTCCGCTCAGCTCGAGCTTCCCCAGCACGTAGACGACCACCGGTCCGTTGGTGGCGTCGATGAGCCACTGCGTCGTACCATCCAAGACCAGGTTGTCGCAGACGATGGTCGAGGGTCCCTGGGTCGTGACCGTCGCGCCGGCGGTGAAGGACAGGGTGTTGTAGCGGCGGTTGCCGGCAGGTATGACGGCGGAGCCACCCACGACGGCCCCCGAACCCGGGGCCAGGCTCATGACCTCCGGGGGCACGACGACCGGAGGCAGGGCCTTGGACGTCGACGGTGAGGTCGAACCGTCGACCAGTGCTCCGCCCAGCGTCAGGACACTGCTGCCAGAGCCCGCCTCCGCGTCACCGAAGATCATGGCGGAGTCGTTGAGTGCGATATCCCCGTTGCTGGCCACGTCGCCATCCGACCCGGCGTAGTTCGTTCCGCCGTTCGTGTTGGTCGCCTGGCTCAGGTACGTGCCCTGAGAGGAGGAGTAGCTGTCTACGATTCCGTCGTCGCTGACCGTTACACTCGCGTCGCCGAAGGCCGCAACGTCGAAGAAACCGTCTGCCGACTCGGTCGAGAGGACGGCCTCCAGCGCAAGCCGGGAGCTCCCGTGCTGGCCATGCGCGAGGACGGTCCACCTGCCGCTGGCCGTTTCCGAGGCTGCGGTCCAGTATCCCCCGTGGTTGAAGGGGTTGGGCGTCTGCTCGCTACCGAGGAAACCGGTTCCACCGATTCTGAGGTCGTGGATCGCGTCGTTGAGTCCCGCCTCCGCGATGTAGAACGCCTTGATCTCGTCCTGGGCGGCCATGTGCGCACGGTTCTCAGAGAACGCGACCGTCAGGAACGCCGCGGCCAGCGCGGCGAGGATGACGATCACGTTCATCGTTATCAACAGCATGGCCCCGCACTCCCGGATTCGGTTCCGGGAGGCCGCGCGGTGTGCGTATTGCTTCAAAGGCTCATCCATCGATGGATTAGGGATAGCCTGTTCAACAACAGAGCCGAGGGCCGGCCCATGGAGAAAGAACGGCAGCCAGGCTGTCTCGGGGTCTTCATTCTCTCTTGGCCTGGCACGCGGGATCGTGCCTGACGCAGTCGAAGCAGCAGGGCAGATCCCACGCAGTGAGCAGGAAACCCGTGGCAGGGGATCCGCCGGAGGTAGGATCTCGACCATGGTCCGCGCCATCATCTCCGTTCTCCTGCTCGGCATCTGTGGGCCCGCCCAGCAGCCGAACGGACCGACCCACACGATGACGATCAACGGGGCCGACGGGCCGGCGTTCCCGATCTCGAACGTGAGCCTGCCCCGCGGGTTCCCGGCGAACGTGGCGATGCAGGGCATTCCGGGATCGCCGTTCGTGACCTATGCCGCGCTGGGGCCGCAGGTCCCGGGATTCGCGACGCCATACGGCCTCGTCGATCTCGATCTCTCGGCCGGCGGCGTCGTCGTCCTCGATGGGTTGAGCGTTCCCATCTACCAGGTCGGTCCCGGAGCCGCGTTCACAGCGAGCTACGTCGTACCCGGAGCCGCGACGATCGGTGCCAGCTTCGCCGTGCAGACCATGATCGCGGATGTGTCGACGCAGCCAGGCGCGTCGTTGACGGCCGCCACGGACCTCGTCGTCACCGCGGGGCCGGTCGTCCTCCCGCTGACCTTCGGAGGCTCCGAGCCGGGCCGGCCTGGAGCGTTTCTCGATCTGGCGCCATACGGGATCTCGTTCCCGTTCTATGCCTCGAACCACACCGCGATGTATGTGAACTCCGACGGTCACTGCACCTTCCTGGCCAACACCACCGGGTTCCTCGGGAACCCCGCAGCGTTCTCGATCGGTCCCGCCCGCATCGCACCGTGCTGGACAGACCTCGATCCCGGCTATGGCGGCTCAGTCACCGTCACGATCACTCAGGGCATCGCTCCCGCGTCGCCCACCGTCACCGTCGACTGGCTCAACATGGCCGAGTGGCAGAACCTGGGGAGCCTGCATACGTTCTCGCTCGCGCTCGACACCGGCACGGGCGACATCGTCATGACGCACCCGGCGACGAACCTCGCCCTCGTCTACGACCAGTTCATGGGGATCACTCCGGGACAGCTCCTCGTACCGCCGCCCCCCAACGCGTTCTTCTCGGTCCAGAAGAACCTCTCCGCGCTGCCGACGGCGCCCATCACGGGCCTCCCCAACGAGTCGTTCTGGGAGTGGTTCGGCATCCCCGGCGGGACGATGCCCTTCTACACCCCCACCTTCCCCAACCCCTGGGACATGGCCGGAACCACGACGACGTTCCTGGGCATGAACGCAGCGGGCCCGGTGGGGACGCCCGGGACGTACTACCTCGGCACGTGAGACGGGAAGGACGCGCGGAACCCGAGGATCGCCTCAACGCCGGGGAACAGCCCGGACGTCCGCGTAGGGGATCCCACGACACGTCGCCACGTGCGGATGGTCAGCCTGCGCCGCATGGTCCGCCCGGGCAGCTCTCCTGACTATCGCTCGAGAATGGCCGCTGCCACCTCCCGGGCGAGCAGCTCGTTGCCGCGCTGGTTCAGGTGGCAGAACTGATCCTCATAGGTCGCCTCGCTCACGTCCTTGAAGATCATCCGCAGGTCGTGGAAGGCGACGCCCGCGCCCTTCATCGCGCGGGTTTCACGGAGGAGCGCGGGATAGCCGACCTCCACCACGAGCTTGTGGGCGAGCTCGGGGTTGTACGCGATGCGCCGCTCCTCGTCGTCCATGGTCTTCGAGTTCGGGACGTACTGGTTGGGTTGGAGGAGGTGGAGGTAGCGGATGCCGTGGTCCTCGCAGATCTGGTGCATCGCGAGGGAGCAGCGGCGCCAGAGTTCGGCCATCGGGGTGGCGAGGCTGTTCAGGGTGAAGTCGTCGACGCCGGGGCCGCGCGCCGGGAACGGGAGGTCGGGAACCCGATAGGACTCGAGCGACTCCGACGCCGTGGCGATCTCCCGGAGACGAGCACGGTCCTGGAGCCGCCAGATGAGCTGCATCGCGACCGACCACGGAGTCGCGCTCCCCGTGCCCGAGTTGGCAGCGCGGCGGCGTTCGTCCTTGAGGTGGACCACCTTGCCGATGCGACGCTGACGCTCGCGGTCCGGAGCGGCGTTCACCAGGGAGGCCCACTGCCGCGGGAAGTAGGGGTAGACGCCCTCGTAGAAGTTGTGCGAAGACAGCGCGACCTCGTTGAAACCGTCGAGGTTGACCGCGTAGTCGAGCTCACCGCCCAGCGCGAGCAGCCAGGTCAGGACCATGAGCTGCTGCGGCTGTTTGTAGCCCCCCATGGCCATCCGTACGAGCTGGATTCGCCGGCCACGAAAGCGGGGAGATCCCTCCAGTTTCCGCACGAGGACGTCGGCGGCGCGGAAGGAGAGAGCGTCGGCCACGGAGCCACCGAAGATACCGATGAGCACCCGGTCCGAGTCGCGCTTCCGTATGGTCGGGTTCGGGTCCAGGAACCCGTGGCGGTTTACTCCGTAGCCGCGCATCTTCCGGATCTGGGCGTCCGCGTCGGTGGTCGTGACGTACCCGACGTACGGGTGGATCGCCATGTCGAGGAGCGTGCCCTGCGCGTTGGCGTCCACCGCACCGACGATCTCGCCCTCCGCGACGCGGCGACGCTCCTCGGAGAGACGGCCGTAGGAGAAGGTGCGCCCGTCGACGATCCAAAAACCCGCGAACGCCGTCAGCTCGAGCAGGACGGCGAGAAACACCACGTAGAGGGCGCCGCGCGCGATTCGGCGGCGACCCGACGGCCGGACCCTCGCCTTGTCCGGTTGCTCACGCTCGTCCATGCGCAGGTTGTATCACGGCGCCGTCACCGTCCGCCCCCGGCTTCCGGTCTAACCGGCAGGGAGTCTCGCACCGTGAACGGCACTGCCATACCGGGGCCACGTCCCTCTCGAGAGGCTCAGTCAATGATCCGCGCCACCGCGCTCCTCATCCTCGCCCTTGCCCGGTCCGTCGTCCCCCACTCGGCCGGGTTCCAGTGTTCGCTCGCGACTACGTACGCGCCGAACAACGGCTGCTCCGGCGACCTCTTCGACGTCAGGCCCAACACCACCATCACCGTGTGCTCCTTCGACGTGCACCTGGAATCAGGTGCGCCATCCACCATCGAGGTGCGGGCGGTCACCGGCGGAGGTTCCTGGAATCAGCCCGGTGTGACCGGAGACCCGGGCGCGTGGACCCTGCTGGGATCGTCACGGGTGCGGGCATCGGATCCCCCACGCCCCTCAACCTGAACCTCGGCGTCAACATCCTCGGCAGCACGACGCGGGGATTCGTCATCCAGAAGACGGTCGCCGTGGCTCCCATCATCCGGTACACCAACGATCTTCGGGGGAGTGATGGAACCGGAAGGCGCGTCAGCTCGCGATCATGCCATGGGGGTCGAGCACGAACTTCTTGGCCGCGCCCTGGTCGAAGTCCTGGTATCCCTGCGGCGCGTCCTCGAGCGAGATCACCGTGGCGTTGACCGCCTGCGCGATCTTCACCTTGTCATGCAGGATCGCCATCATGAGCTGGCGGTGGTAGCGCATGACGGGACATTGCCCGGTGGTGAAGTGGAGGCTCTTGGCCCACCCGAGGCCGATGCGGATGGAGAGGTTGCCCATCTTCGCCGCGTCGTCCTTGGCGCCCGGGTCCTCGGTCACGTAGAGGCCGGGGATTCCGACGCCACCGCCGGCGCGGGTGATCTCCATGGTCTGGTTCAGAACCGTGGCGGGCCGCTCGACGCCGGCCTCGCATCCGTGCCCGTGAGCTTCGAAGCCCACGCAGTCCACTGCGCAGTCCACCTCGGGGTCGCCGAGGACCTCGGCGATCATGTCGCCCAACGACGCGTCCTTCTTGAGGTCCACGACTTCGCAGCCGAAGCTTCGCGCCTGCTCCAGGCGATCGTCGATCATGTCACCAACGATGACCACGGCCGCTCCGAGGAGGTGGCACGACGCCGCCGAGGCGAGGCCGACCGGACCCGCGCCCGCGATGTAGACCGTGCTGCCCGGCCCGACGCCAGCGGTCAAGGCGCCGTGGTAGCCAGTCGGGAAGATGTCGGAGAGCAGCGTGAGGTCGCAGATCTTCGCCATCGCCTGGTCGCGGTCCGGGAACTTCAGCAGGTTGAAGTCCGCGTAGGGAACCATCGCGTAGCGCGCCTGTCCGCCGACCCAGCCGCCCATGTCCACGTAGCCGTACGCGGCGCCGGGCCGGGCCGGGTTGACGTTCAGGCAGATACCCGTCTTGCCTTCCTTGCAGTTCCGGCACCGGCCGCAGGCGATGTTGAACGGCACCGACACGATGTCGCCGTTCTTGATGAACTCGACGTCGCGGCCGCATTCGATGACCTCACCCGTGATCTCGTGACCCAGGATCAGACCCGCAGGGGCGGTGGTGCGACCGCGCACCATGTGCTGGTCGGAGCCGCAGATGTTGCTGGCCACGATCTTGAGAATCACCCCGTGCTCGCACTTGCGGTCGCCCAGCGAGAGCTTCGGAAACTCGATGCCCTGTACCTCCACCTTTCCCGGCTCGAGGTAGGCAACACCTTTGTTCTCATCCATCGCACTTCTTCTCTGTTGTGGGATTCACGCGCGGCACCGAAGAAGGTCGTCCGGACCAACCTGGAGAACCCAACCGTAGATCGCGATCTGCACGGTGTCCAGACGACGGGAGAGGCAGACCGAACGGATCAGAGAAGGAACGGCGAACGGCGCGGTTCACTCGAGCCGATCTCCCGTCTCGAGGCTTGTTGACGCAACCTCGACGGCTGCGATAGGCTCGATTCTCGTGGTCTCCCAAGGCCCTTCGGGGGGGTGTTCGAGGTTCGGAAAGCCACATCCCACGGCCTCTTCCGGCAGAGCGATCTGCTGACCTTCCTTCAGTAGAACCACCATGAAATCGATCGCGGTTCTGATTGCATTGGCACTGCCCATCATCGGGCAAGTCGTGAAGTCCAACCCCGGGTCCACCTCCACGCTGCGCCGCTCGCGGCCACTTCTCGCGACCGCCGTATCACCAGTGCGAATGGGCTGCGGACTGATGACCTTCGACACGGTTCCGGGCTGGGGCCTGGACTCCGATGGCGAGTCCGTCCTGGGTCCGACCCACGGCGGCGTGGTCATCGACGAGGCCGGCAACATCTACACGAGCGCCCGGATGGGAGTCGTGGTGTTCTCACCGGCGGGGAAAGTGATCCGCTCCTTCCTGGGGAAGAAGTACGCGGACATCCACGACATGGAGATCCGGCAGGAGGAAGGGGGCGAGTTCATCTACGGCGCCCGCAACAACAACGCCGAGGGCATCAAGTTCCGCGCGGACAACGGGAAGATCGAGCTGAAGCTGGGATTCCCCAAGGAGTCCGGCCTGAATCTGAGGAGTTTCAATCCGACCGCGATCACGGTCGCCCCCAACGGCGACATCTTCCTGTCCGACGGCTACGCGAGCAATCACGTCTTCAAGTTCGACAAGACCGGCAAGTACCTGATGCACTTCGGAACCAAGGGCAACGGTCTGAAGGAATTCAACACCGCCCATGGCATGACTCTCGACACGCGATATGCCCCTCCGCGGCTGTTGATCTGCGACCGCAACCACCGGCCCAAGGGCCGCCTGGTGCACTACGACCTCGAAGGGAAGTTCATCGCCGAGGTCGTGACCGGCCTGGGCATGCCCACGTCCGTCGCCATTCAGGGCAACTTCGTATCGGTACCGGATCTCCACGGACGATTGGTCATTCTCGACAAGAGCAACACCATCATCGCGGTCCTCGGCCACAACGCGAATCGCCGCAAGGGACGGAGTTTCAACGTCCTGCAGAAGGACTGGGTCGAGGGCGTCTTCAGCGGCACCCACGGTTCCTACTGGGACCAGGACGGCAACCTCTACGTCCAGGACTGGAACGTCTCGGGACGCATCATGAAGCTGGTGCGGGTCAAGTAGCCGCCGGTCCCGCGGACACGGTCGCGAGTCTCGCGAGAACGATCTGCCAGCACCGCCGAACTTGCGGCCCGGCCGCGTTTCCTGCAAGCTTGCGGGTTGTGGATGACCAGACACGCAGTCTGATTGTGCGTGCGCGGCAGCAAGACCAAGCCGCCATCGAAGAACTATTCGCGCGCTATCGGGATCGCCTCCACCACGCCATTGGAAGGCTGCTGGGACCCCGTTACCGGGCGTCCATCGCGGACAGTGAAGACGCGGTGCACGACGCGATCCTGGCCTCTTTAGGCCGTCTGGACAGTTTCGACTACGACGTCAGCGGTTCCTTCCTGGCGTGGCTGCTACGCAGCGCCGACTTCCAGGTGCGCATGCGCCTGCGAGCCTTGGCGACCCAGAAACGAGGTGGCAACCAGGTGCGCAGCCTGGAGGGGGTGGGGGTGAACCAGGCCGCGCCGGTGGATACGCCTTCGGAAGTGGTCGCGGGACAGGAGGAAGAGGAGCGGCTCCTCGCATGCATGGAGCGTCTGGCGCCGCGAGAACGCGAGATCATCCTGCTCCGCCGCTATCTCGCCCTCGACATGGAGGAGATCTGCCAGGAACTGGATCTTCCCTCCCCAGGCGCCGGAAGGGCACTCCTGTCTCGGGCCCAGACCCATCTGGCTGGGATGTTGGCGAATGGCGAAACCGCCTGACCTCAGCGAGTCCACGGACAACGAAGAAGCCGGCCTCTTCGCCGCGTTCCTCGAGCAGTGGCATGCTGGTGAAGCCCGCATCGAGGACCTCTGCGAGCGACACCCGGAGCACAAGGACGTCTTCCATCGGTGGTGGAGTCGCCTCGTCACGGTTGGGGAAGTGACAACGGGAGGGGAGGTTGCCCGAACGGCCGGGCCCAAGACTCGGAGGCTCGGTCGCTTCGAACTCCTGGAGGAGATTGGCCGCGGCGGCCAAGGGACGGTGTATCTGGCCGAAGACACCCGGCTTCGCCGACGAGTCGCCCTCAAGGTCCTGGTCGGATTCGACACGACTTCGGGCGAGCGCACGGCGCGCTTCGTACGTGAGGCTGAGATGGCAGCGCGCCTCGATCACCCGGGGCTCTGCACGGTCTACGAAGCCGGCGTTGAAGACGACGTCCCTTACATCTCCATGCGGTACGTCGAGGGCGAGACTCTCGCAGACCGGATCGAGCAAACGAGGTCGCAGTCCTCGTCGAGTGGACTAGGGACCTCGCGCGAGTTCCTCAACGATACGTTGCTCATGGCGGAGCAGATCGCGCGCGCGCTCCATGCAGCGCATGAAGCGCACCTGATCCACCGCGACATCAAGCCGCGGAACATCATGGTCACCAAGGAGGGAGTGCCGGTCATCCTGGACTTCGGTCTCGCCCGGGATCTCGGAGGTGACCTGACGACGCTCACGGCCACCGGGCAGGTCTTCGGTACGCCGGCGTACATGTCGCCCGAACAGGTGAGTGGACAGGTTGAGTCGCTGGATGGGCGAACCGACATATTCTCTCTCGGTACGACGATCTACGAGCTCTTGACCTTGCGGCGCCCCTTCGAAGCTCCGACGCGAGAAGGGCTCTCTCGCGCCATCCTCGCGCACGAACCCAGCGACCCGCGGAAGATCGATCCGACGCTTCCCGCAGATCTGAGCGTGGTGCTCCTCACGGCTCTCGACAAGGACCCCAACCGGCGCTACGCAACCGCCCTGGACTTCGCTGAGGATCTTCGTCGGGTACGCGTCAGCGAGCCGATCCTCGCCCGACCA
>NZBC01000172.1 GCA_002687715.1 Planctomycetota bacterium
AGCGGCGGAGTCGGTCCGCATCACGGGCGAGGTCCTGCCGATGGACATCTCGCCGCGCGCGCACGGGTACACCGGGATGTGGAAGCGCGTCCCGATCGGTCCGTGCTCCTTCATCTCCCCGTTCAATTTCCCGCTCAACCTGGTCGCCCACAAGGTCGCGCCGGCGCTCGCAAGTGGCTGCCCGTTCGTCCTGAAACCCGCGAGCCTGACTCCGATCGGCGCGTTGATCATCGGGGAGGTCCTCGCCGAGTGCGATCTGCCGAAGGGCGCGTTCTCGATCCTCCCGTGCCCTCGCGACGGGGCCGAGCTGTTCACGACCGACGACCGGCTCAAGCTGCTCTCGTTCACCGGGTCACCGGGGGTCGGGTGGGCGCTGAAGGCGAAGTCGGGCAAGAAGCCCGTCGTGCTCGAACTCGGAGGCAACGCCGCCTGCCTCGTCGACGCGGACGCTGACCTCGAAGACGCCGTCGAACGCATCCTCGTCGGCGCGTTCTACCAGTCGGGTCAGAGCTGCATCGGAGTCCAACGCATCCTCGTCCACGAGCGGGTGATGGACTCGTTCCGCGAGAAGCTCGTCGCCGGGACCCGGGCTCTGATCGCCGGCGACCCCAAGCACGAGGACACGTTCATCGGACCGATGATCTCCGAGAGGGAGGCGACGCGGGTTCACGAGTGGATCACATCAGCGGTCGCCGCCGGGGCGACGCTGCTCTGCGGCGGCTCGCGAGAGGGCGCGATGCTCGAGGCGACGCTGCTCGAGAACGTCCCCCGCTCGGAGCCGGTGTGTGCAAAGGAGGCGTTCGGTCCAGTCGCGGTGCTCTCGACGTACTCCGATTTCGACGCCGCCTTGCGCGAGATCAACGACAGCACCTTCGGCCTGCAAGCGGGCCTGTTCACGCGCGATCTCTACAAAGCCCAGCGGGCGTGGGACGTCCTCGAGGTCGGGGGCATCGTCATCGGCGACGTCCCGTCGTGGCGGGTCGACCACATGCCCTACGGCGGGGTCAAGGACTCCGGGCTCGGGCGCGAGGGAATCCGGTTCGCGATTCAGGACATGACCGAGATCCGGCTGATGGTGATCCGCGACAAGGATGCGTGATCGGGCAGTCGGCTGTAGGCTTCTCCTCCCGGAGAACCACCATGCGATCGACCGCCGCCCTCATCCCGCTCCTGTTCGCCGTCCTCACTACCGCCCTCCCGGCCCAGAAGCTCGGCTACGACGACACCCCGTTCCTGCCCGGTGGCAAGTGGCGCGTGCACGACAGCAAGCGTCCGCAACCGCCGGTGATGGAGCCCGGCCCGTTCGTCGCGCTCCCCCGTCCGAAGGACGCCATCGTGCTGTTCGACGGCACCGACCTCTCCAAGTGGACCGGCCGCAACGACAAAGCGAGCTGGAAGACCGAGAGCGGCTACATGGAGGTCAACCGCACGGGCGAGATCCGCACGCGCGACAACTTCGGTAGCTGCCAGCTCCACGTCGAGTGGGCCTCGCCCACCAAGGTGAAGGGCAACTCCCAGGGCCGCGGCAACAGCGGCGTCTTCCTCATGGGCCGCTACGAGATCCAGGTCCTCGACTGCTATGAGAACCAGACCTACCCCGACGGCCAGGCCGCATCGCTCTACGGCCAGGAGCCCCCGTCGCTCAACGTCTGCCGTGGCCCCGGCCAATGGCAGACCTACGACATCTTCTTCGCTGCCCCCCGCTTCGACGACCAGAAGAAGCTCGTCTCACCGGCCCGGGTCACCATCCTCCACAACGGCATCATCGTCCAGAACAACGCGGCGTTCATCGGCAGCACCACTCACAAGCGGGTCGGCAAGTACGGCGCCCACGGCCCCGGCCCGATCAAGCTCCAGGACCACGGCAACCCGGTCCGCTTCCGCAACATCTGGATCCGGAAGCTCTAGTCGTAGCGGAGCGCGGACCTGAAGGGCATGTAGAAGCAAACTGCTCTGATGGGAGCGCGGACCTCCAGGTCCGCTTTGGATCCGGCTTCGCCGGCAGAGCAGACCTGGAGGCCCGTGCTCCCGGAACGCGCTACCACACCCCGTTGCGCAGCGGGCCGTCCGGGTCGTCGACGGTGCGGAAGCCGTGGGCACCGAACGCGTCGCGTTGGGCTTGGGTGAGGTTCTGGGGCAGGCGCGCCGTACGGCGGGAGTCGTACCACGACAGGCTCGCTGACAGCGCGGGGGTGGGAATACCGAGTCCGGCAGCGGTGGCCACGACCCGGCGGAGCGCGCCTTGCGTACGTTCGACGACCCCGCCGAGTTCGTCGTCGAGCAACAGGTCCGGCAGATCGGGTCGCTCGAGGTACGCGGCGCGAATGTCGTCGAGCAGGCGAGCACGAATGATGCAGCCCGCCTTCCAGATGCGCGCGATCTCGGCGAGATCGATATTCCATTCGTAGGCTTGCGAGCCGGCGCGGATCAGGCGCAGACCCTGGGCGTACGCGCAGATCTTCGCGCCCCACACGGCGGCGTGGACGTCTTTCCGGAACGCGGCTGCGTCGGATATTCCTGGCGTCGTCCGCGGGCCTTCGCGAACCGACGACAGCGCGACGCGCTCGTCCTTGCCGCTGGACAGGATGCGCGCGTCGACGGCCGCCGTAATCGTCGGGATGGCAACGCCGTGCTCGAGCGCGGCCTGGACCGTCCAGCTTCCGGTGCCCTTCTGACCCGCGCGGTCGAGGATGCGCTCGACGAGCATGTCGTCGCCGTCGCGCACGGTGAAGATCCCCGCGGTGAGCTCCACGAGGAACGACTGCAGCGGGCCTTCATTCCACCGCTGAAACGTCTCGGCCAACGCCTCAGAGTCGAGATCGGCACCACGCGCGAGGACGTCGTAGGCCTCGGCGAGCAGCTGCATGTCGCCGTACTCGATCCCGTTGTGGACCATCTTCACGAAGTGGCCGGCGCCGTCCGGACCAACGTGCGTGACGCACGGCCCGTCGTCGGTGCGCGCCGCTATCGACTCGAGCACCGGGCGCAAAGCGTCCCAGGCTGACGACGCCCCGCCCGGCATCAGCGACGGGCCCCGCCGCGCACCGTCGGAGCCGCCGGATACGCCCATCCCGACGAAGCACAGTCCGCGATCGCGCCAGGCGACGTCGCGGCGCCGGGTGTCCGTGAACAGCGAGTTGCCGCCGTCGACGACGACATCCCCCTCCTCCAGCAACGGCGCGAGCTGATCCAGCACCGAGTCGACGGGCGCTCCGGCCGTGATCATGAGCAGGATGCGCCGCGGCCGGGCGAGCATCCCCACCAACTCTTCGAACGTGGACGTCGCGCGCACGCCCGCGGCGGCGTGCTCCGCCGCGAACGAAGTCGTGACCTCTCCGTCGAGGTTCCACGTCGCGACGGTCAGCCCCTGGTCGGCGACGTTGAGCGCAAGGTTGCGGCCCATGACCCCGAGCCCGATGACGCCGAAATCCGCGTGTTCGCTCATGTCCGTTCTCGCAGCTCGGACGCCGCCCCGGCGTCGAGAATCCACCGCCGGTCGCGCACGAGCTGCGCCGGGACGAGCAGTGGGTCGAGCTCGCCTTCGAGCGCTCGCGCCACCTTTTCCGCCTTGCCGCGTCCGCGCACGAGCACGATGACTGAACGCGCGGCCTCGAGCACGGGCGGCGTGATGGTGAGCCGCCGCCGCGGTTCGAAGGGCGCCTCCGTTTCGACGACTCGACGCTCGCGCTCGGTCAGCGCCGCGCCACCCGGAAACAGGCTGGCGATGTGGCCGTCCTTCCCCATGCCGAGGAGGATCAGGTCCAGCACGGGCGCAAGTACGACCTCGTAGCGCCGCGCCGCACGCCCCAGATCGTCGAGCTCACCCTCCATGCGGTGGACCCGCTCCGGCGGCATCGCAATCGGCTCGAGCAGCTCGGCGCGCGACATCGAGAAGTTGCTTTCGGGGTCGTCCGGGCCGACGGCCCGCTCGTCGCCGAAGTACACGTCCACCCCGTGCCACGGGACGTCCTCGTTCGCGAGGACTCTGTAGATCGGACGCGGCGTCGATCCGCCGGCCAGCGCAATCGCACACCGCCCGCGCGCGTCCACGGCCTGCGTGATCAGATCGGCAACGATCCGCGCCGCGATCTCCGCGTACGCATCCTCGTCGTCGATGACGAGCCGGGTCACCGGAGCGGTCTCCAGCGTCGCTGGCCCGCCGCGATCATCTCGAGCGCTGCCAGTGGCCCCTCCGCGCCGGGCGCATACGAGTGAATCGGAGCGGGATCCGAGTCCCACCCGTCGAGGATCGGCGTAGCCCAGCGCCACGCGTGCTCGACCGCGTCGCCACGCGTAAACAGCGTCGCGTTGCCGCGGATCGCATCGAGCAGCAACCGCCGATACGCGTCAGGCGGCGATTTCCCGAACGCCTCGGCGTAATCGAAGTCCATCTCGACCGTGCTCACCGACAGTCCACGCTCCGGCACCTTCGTTGCGAAGTTGACCGAGATCCCCTCGTCGGGCTGGATGCGCAGGACGATCTCGTTCGCATCGATCATCGCGCATTCGTTCGCATCCCCGAACAGACAGAACGGCAACGTCTGGAACCGCACTGCGACCTCGGTCACCTTCGTCTTCAACGCCTTTCCGGCCCGAAGGTAGAACGGAACCCCCTGCCACCGCCAGTTGTCGACGTGTGCCTTCAGCGCGACATAGGTCGGCGTCTTCGAACCGGACGCTACCCCTTTCTCGTCGAGATAGCCGTCGTACTGGCCGCGTACGATGTGGTCCGGACCGAATCCCATCGGCCGCAACGATCGGAACACCTGTACCTTCTGATCGCGGATGTCGTCGGCATCGAATGAAACGGGCGCCTCCATCGCGCACAACGCCAGCACCTGCAGCAGGTGGTTCTGAACGATGTCCCGCAGGACGCCCGTCTCGTCGTAGAACGCGCCCCGCCCGGCAACGTCCACCGACTCCGCAGCCGTGATCTGCACGTGATCGACGTACTTGCGGTTCCACAGCGGCTCGAAGATCGTGTTGGCGAAGCGGAACACGAGGATGTTCTGGACCGTCTCCTTGCCGAGGTAGTGGTCGATGCGGAACACCTGGCTCTCGTCGAGGATCGCCAGGACGCGCCGGTTCAGATCGAGCGCCGAGTCGAGGTCCGTCCCGAACGGCTTCTCGACGATCACCCGACACCACGGTTCGCTCCCGCCGCGCCGAACGAGCCCCGCGGCCGCCAGCTGCTCGAGGATGCCCACGCACGCGTCGGCTGGTGTCGCGAGATAGAACAGCCGGTTGCCACGCGTCGCACCGGCCGCGTCCAGCGCATCGAGGCGCTCCTTCAACCGACGGAAGGTCTCCGGATCCTCGAACGTGCCCGGCACGTAGCGGAGTCGCCGCTCGAACCGACCCCACGAGTCCGGATCGAACTCACCGTCGAACTCCTCGGCGCCCTCCCGCAACCGGGTCCGGAACCCGTCGTCCCCGATATCTCGTCTCGACACACCAACGATCTGCAGCCCATCCGGCAGCCTTGCTCCGTCGTCGAGCCGATACAACGCAGGCGCGAGCTTCCGCCGCGTCAGATCGCCGGTCGCCCCGAAGATGACGACGGCGCAGGGCTCCGTCTCACCGCCTGCCCTCAACTCAAACGGCGCTGAGATCCGCGTCGTGACCCCTCGCGAGTGCTCCATGTCGCCGCCATGGTACGAGAGATTGGCCGGCCTGGAGCGCCGGCCTCCGGAGAGTGTGAAGCGATCTGCTCTGATGGGAGCGCGGACCTGGAGGTCCGCGCTCCCGTCGGAAGTTGCGAATCGAACGACTACCCACCCAGCTCGGCGAGCACGGCCCGCACCGTCGTCCGCAACGACGCGGGAACATCGATCCAGTCCTTCGAGTCCTGACCGAGGGTCACGTCCCCGAGCGGAATCCGGCGCACGCGTTTCAGTCGGTCCGCCACGACGAAATCGAGCGACCAGGTGCCCGGCGGCAGCTTCAGGACGGCGCGCTGTCGACCTTGAAACGTCTCGACGGCCACGCGTACGGGCTGCCGGCCCGATCCGCGGGGTGCGCGAGCAGCGATCGCCAGCTCCAGCTGCGTGCCCGCGATCTCGGCCTTCCATGCGCGCAGATCGACCGTGAGCGTCGACGGCCGCGAGAGCGTGAGCGTCGGCGGTAACTCATCGAGCGGGATGACGAGGGGCAGGTAGCCGCGGGACTCGAGGTGGAGATGGACGCGGGCCCCGTCGAGTCCGGGAGGCGCTGCGAGCACGACATGGTCGAGCCCCACGACCTCGATGAGGGGACCCGGGTGGACGGCTGGCACGGTCGCGGAAGTGTAAGCGCGGAGTCCGAACGTGTCCTCGCCATCGTCGGTCTGTACCTGCACCACCGCCATCGACCACGTCGGCAGGGCCAGGAATCGACCGAGGTCGACGTTGGGGGCGTCCTCACCGATGTGAACCGTGCCAACCAGGGACGTCCCGAGATCGACCATGGTCAACAGCACGTCGTACGAACCCGGTTCGACGATGGCCTGGAAGGTGCCCGCGTTGAGCTGGATTCCCAAGGGGCTGTGGTAGCCCGTCTCCAGATTGCGCAGCACCAGATTGGTGATTCGCCCCCGAAGCCTCGGCACTGGCATGACGATGACTCCGGATACCGTGACCCTGCGCGGGCGCTTGAGGACGAGAACGCCAGGTAGTTGTTCCGGGATCGCCATCGACCATGACGCCCCGGGAACGTCGATCTCGAGCCGCGCATCTCCGCCGCACTTTCGGATCGCGGTCGCCAGACTACTGAGAGCGAGCCGGTGGGAAGGGACCGCTTCGCTCGACCACGCCCACACGTCACCCTCGCCGTTCGGTCTCAACGTGATGGTGACCTTCTCCGGGGGAAGCAGCAGGTGGTCCACGAACTCGACCACGCACCCTGGTGAGCCGGCGTTCGTCTTCCGGGTTTCGATGGAGGCCCGGAGCAGGGTCCCGATGTCCCAGTTGCTCCCGGGCTTCACGCGGAGCTCGGGCATCAGGACGGGGTACGTCGTTCCGGGGGCTACCGGAACGCCACGCGTTGTCACCTCTTCCAGCTCCAACCTCAGCCGCGTGTGCGGCCCCGGCGAGGGGAGTCCGAACATCCACCGCCCGTCGGCGTCGCAAACGACCTCGACCTCGAAGGTGGTCCACCCCTGACCTTCGAACGGATCTCCCGCCCGCGTGAGGGTGACGACGAACCGGGTCCCCGCGTTCACGGGTCGGCCCGCCGCCTCGAGCACGACGCCGGTCAGCAACAGCCCCGTCCCCGGCACGTAGAAGTCCGCGATCTGCTCCCCCGCCGTCACGGTGATCGACTCGTATCCGATCATCCGCCCTTCGAGGCCGAGCTCGACCTCGTAGTCGCCGGACGAGAGCTTCATGGGCTGCGTGCGACCGTCTTTGACCACGGCATGTCCGACGACGATGGAGTCGCCGTTCGCATCCTCGCCGAGGACGAGCACCCGCCCCTGCGCGCTCTTCACCACCGCGTCATCGCCATCGAGCACGCGGAAGGAGACGGACCCCTGGCCGGTGAGAAAGCCGGAGAGCAAGAGGGTGGCGAGTGCAGTGCGGATCACGGGTGCGAACATGGAGACGCGATGCGCGGCAGGCCACCAACGTACCCCACCGCGCCGATGAACCACAATCAGATCAGCGCAGTTCCGCGATCTTGGCCGCGACCCGCTTCATCGCGTCATCGGTCGGTGCGAACGGAGTCGGATCACCTGCCGCGAGCACCTTCGCCGCTCCGAGTTCGACACCTAGCATCCCGCCATGCTCCCGATGCCGCAGCTCCAGGCCGATGTTCCAGGTCCCGCTCCGCAGGTCGAACCGCAACGATCCCGCCTCGGGCGCGGTCGCAAGCGGTCGTCGATAGCCCTCCAGCCACGAGTGATCCGGTGCCCGCACGACCACCGTCACGTCCAGCCACTTCAGCGCGCGCAGATGCACGATCCGGGCGAGATCGAACGCCAGGCCGCAACGCCGCTCAAGAGGCAGCTTCGAGATGTCGTAGCGGGTCGGGCCGTTGGCCGTCGTGACCACGAGGCGCCACTTGGCCGCGGTCCACCCCTTCGGTATCGCGACGCGTACCCTGCGGCCCTTCACCTCGGTCAAGTAGGTGAACCCGCGGTCATTCGACTGGCCACCCTGCGCGCGTTCGAGTGACACCTGGGTCAGCTCGCCGGGCTGCAGCGCGTGCATCCGTACGTCCAGATTCGCGAACGAAATGGTCCCGAGGTCCTGCGTCGCCACGCCACCCCTCACCTCGAACTCTACGAAGAAGAGATCGTGACCACGGAATGGCACTCTCAGGCGACAGCAACCCGGCGCTGTGTTCGTGAAGGTGAACTCTCCGGTCTGGGGATCGATCGGAGCGAACCGGCGAATCGCGAAACCTGGTTCCTCCAGGATGACTCGGGAGATGTGCCGGATCATGGGCGCCATCGGCACGTTGAGGCATCCCCGAACCGTTATCGGGCCTGGCGATCGAAAGACGATGGGGTCACCAGTCAGCCGCGAGGAATCGACCGTCCATCGCCGCGGATTCCACAACACAGAGAGCGACCCACCACCAGAGACGACCTCGTCGAAATCGCACAGGAACACGAACGGTCCGTCGAGCTGATCGACCCGCCAGAGCACCGTCGGGTCCGTTCGGCCCTTCGGAACGTAGGTGACGTACAGGTATCGCCCTTCGACGAACGACCCGTTGGACTCAGATAGGAGTACCCGTCGCGCCGGCCGTGGCCCGAGACGGTCCAGCCGACGCACCCCGAGGTCCTGCGTCGTGTGGAGACGGGTGATCCGGTGCGGCCACACCACCGGGGGCCCCTCTTCGTCGACCTGATCGTTTCCGATTGGCAGCGCTTTCGCGGCGATCCACGTCCCGCTCCGGATCCCGTATCGCCAGTGTCCTGTGGCGTCAGCAAACGCGCGGACCCGCCGCGCACGCCAGTTCGGGCCAAACCTGCCGGGAAAGCCGAGGTTGACCATCTCCAGCCGCACCGGAGTTCCCGCCGGGACCGGACGATCGGACCCGTCGCGCAACCTTCCCACCAGCAGCACGCCGCGAACGACGACCTCCCGCCCGACGACCTCGACCCGGTCGCTATCGCCAATCAGCGAGAAGTCGACCTCCGTCGTCACGTGTCCGGGATAGGAGAAGCGGACCTGATACCGCCCTACCGGCAGCACGACGTCGCGCTCGGACGTCAACGCGTCCATCGCGACCGAAGTCACGTAGGTTCGTTCCCTCCGTCGTCCGCGCCGGATCACCTCGGCGAGACCACGCACGCCCTTCAGCGCCTGGGGCGTATTCACCTCCAGCGCCCGCACCCGGAAGCCGACCGGGGTCTGTGCACAGGTCACACCAGTCGCCAGTGCCAAAGCGATCAGGACCCGGACCATCTGCGTTCCTCCGGCGACAGGACATCGATGGTAGTCGACCGGAGGATGGTAGTCGATCGGAGATCGGAGTCCGCCGACTTCACGCAGGATCGACGGGCGCCACCAGCGCGTTGTACGCCGCGATCACATCGTGGCGGCGCAGCATCCCCAGCAGTCGGCTCGTGTCCTCGGGGTCCACGACCGGGAGCTCGCCGATGTTCTTTTGCGTGAAGCGGCGGAGTGCGGAGGAGAGGTCATCGGTCGGCGTCACCGCGATGACCGGCGTGGTCATGATGTCCAGGGCGACGAGCACGTCCCACACGGTGTCGTCGTGCAGGTAGCGGCGCACGTCGTTCAAGCTGATGATCCCCACGAGGGCCGCGCGTTCGTCGACCACCGGATAATACTGGCTGTGCCCCTCGGGCACGATCCTCACGAGCTCGCGCAGCGACGTCGATGCGCCGATGGTCTGCGGGGGGCGCAGATTCTCCACCAGGTCGCTGACCCAGATGCCTTCGAGGACGTCGTGGATGAAGTCGCCACGGTGGGCCGGGGAGTCCTTGCGAGCCTGGACCTGGGAGCCGTAGATCGTGGTCTTGCGGCAGATCGAGAAGGTGATCGCGCAGCAGCCCATGGTGGGGACGAGCAGCGAATAGTCGCCCGTGATCTCGCTGACCATCAGCAGGGTCGAGATCGGGGGGTTGGCGCAGCCCGTGAAGAAGCCCGCCATGCCCACGATCGCAAACGCACCGGGATGCGGCGCGATGTCGGGCCACAGGAGATTGAACGCGATCCCGACCGCCCCGCCGACGGCACCGCCGATCACCATCGACGGGCCGAAGACGCCGGCGCTGCCACCCGAGCCGATGGTCAGCCCGGTGGTCACGATCTTGCCGACCGCGACGAGGAGGAACACGCCGGCGAGCCCCCAGGCGACGTCGCCCTGCAGCAGGTCGAACGGCTCCTGGATCGCGGCGTACCCGAACGAGAGCAGCGACAGGACGCGGCCGTCGCCGGTCGCCGTCCACAGCGCCAGCGCGAGCCCGCCCGTCAACGCGCCCCCGATCATCGGCTTGAAGTGAGGCTTGATGGGCAGCCGCCGGAACGCGTGTTCGATGCCGTAGAACCCCTTCACGTACAGCATCACGAACGCGACCAGGATCAACCCGAGCGCGAGATACGGCAGGAGCTCGATCGGGGAGTCGAACACCAGCAGCTCGGCGTTGGGGAGGAGATCCGTCTTGAACAGTGACCCCTGTCCCGACCAGCCGGTGAAGATGCTGTACGAGATGATGCTGCCGAGCAGCGACGGCATGATCACCTCGCTCTCGAAGTCGGGGTCGCGATAGAGGATCTCCGCCGCGAACAGCGCACCGGCGAGCGGCGCGCGGAAGATGGCCGACACCCCCGCTCCCATGCCGACCGCGAGCAGGACGCGACGCTCGCGGTTGGACAGCCGAAGCCGCGTCGCGAACCACGACCCGAACCCGGCGCCGATCTGCGCGATGGGTCCTTCGCGCCCGCCGCTACCGCCGGTGCCGAGCGTGATCGCCGACGCCAGCGTCTTGACCCAGATCACCCGCGCACCGATCCGGCCCTGCTGGTTGTGGTACGCGTCGACGGCGCCGTCGGTGCCGTGCCCCTGCGCCTCCGGCGCCCACGTAAACACGATCCATCCGACGACCAGCCCGCCGAGGGCCGGCAGCAGCACGCACCACAACGGTGAGATCGTCACCAGGCCGTACTTGTATTCCTGGTCGCCCGGGTCACCGCTCTCCCCGCGCGGCACGATCGGATCATAGTCCGCGACCCCGCCCATCAGCGTTTCGAAGAGCCAGTGAGACAGGGAAAAGAAGAGGATGGCCCCGACACCCGCCATCACCCCCACCGATCCGGCGAGGAGGAACCAACGTCCGGTGACGAGGAGGCGCTGCTGTCGAACGAACCAACGGCCGGGGCTCGGGCGGCCCGAAGTCTGGACGGCGGGACCGTCTGGGTCACCGTCCGGGCGATTCATGACCGGCAGGGACGACTACGCATCGTCGGCGCCGCCGTCGGCGTCCTCCCGGTCCTCCGGAGCGATGTAGTTGAACCGCTGCTTGAGCACGCCCATGAGCCCCTCGATCTGCTCCTTGGAGCCCGTGACCTTGAGAAGCGAATTGTCCTCATGGACGGCCAGCAGCGCCTCGGTCTTCCCCCACTCCCGCACGTAGTCGACGACGCGCAGCTCGTACTCCTCCGTGTACTTCTTGAAGCTCTTGGTGTGACGGAGAAACGGGGCGTTCGAGGTGGACTCGGTCATGGGTCGGGGGCCTCCAGGCACCGGAGGGTAGCGGCGGCCCGCGCGTCGTTCAACCCGGGGCTCTCGACCGCGGCGCCGAGCTGCCCGCACCCGGCATAGCGGTCGGATCCGGCGCTGTAGCGGACCTTGACCGGAAAGCCCATCGGTCGGAGTCCCGCGGTCCACGCCTTGACCTCGTCTCGCGTCGGAGCCTCGAGCCCGGAGCCCGGGACGGGGTTGAACGGGATGACGTTCAGGATGATCGGCAGCCCGGAGAGGTGCTCCCGGATCGCCGCGAGATCGTCGTCGCCCATGGTGAGGTCCTTGATGGCGACGTACTCGAGGGTCACCAGCCGACCCGGACGCGACGTCGCGTAGTAGCGGATCGCATCGATGAGCTGGAAGAAGTCCCAGCTCTTCTCGACCGGCATGAGCCGCGCACGCTTCTCCGGCGCAGCGGCACCGATACTGAACACGAGGTTCATGCGGTGCCCCGCGTCCGCGAAGCGCCGGATCGCAGGAACGATCCCGACGGTGGAGATGGTGATCTTGCGCGGAGAGATCTGCAGGCCCTCGCACTCCCCGAAGATCCGGCACGCTCGGAGAACGGCACGCTCGTTGTTCAACGGCTCCCCCATTCCCATGAACACGATACCGTCGAGCCGACAGCCCGCGTGACGACTCACCTGCAGCGCCTGGTCGACGATCTCGCGAGTCGCCAGGCTGCGCGAGAAACCGAGCTGCCCCGTCGCGCAAAACGTGCACGCGAGTGCACACCCCACCTGGCTCGAGACACACAGCGACCAACGGTCGTGACGCTTGATGAGCACCGATTCGATGACCGCGTCGTCGTCGAGTCGGAACGCGTAGCGGACGCTCCCGTCCGACGTCGGGTGCGTCGCTTGCAGGCGCAGCGGCCGGCTGTACTCGAACGCCGAGTCCAGCCGCGCGACCTTGCGGTGCGACAACCCCGGAACGTCGTGGAAGTGCGGTGCCAGCTTCTGGTGGACGCCGCGATACGCCTGCTCGGCGATCTTCGGACCGCGCTCCAGATGTCCACCCGCGTCCAGGTGACGACGTACGTCAGCGAACTCGAGATCCAGGAAGTGGGGTCGCATGGGGCCGCGATTCGAGAGGTCGTCGATCAGTCCCAGATCTTCCGACCGCCACCGAACGGGTTGGAGGGATCGTCGTCCTCGTCCTTCATGTCCTTGGCCTTCTTCGCTGCCTCATCGAAGAGCTCATCGAGGCGCGCACTCTGGTTCTTCATGCCGTCCGTCGCAGCGGCGAACTTGTCGTCGATCTTGGCCTTCGTCTCCATGTGGTTGCGAACGGCGACATCCATCCCGTCCTCGCCTTCACCGGCATCGTCTGACAGATGTCGGCCCTTTCGGTGGGCGAGAACGCGGCGCTTCTCGGTGTCCACCTCGAGGATGGACTTGCAGCAGGGGCACTTGACGCTGATCACGGGCTTCGCAGCCATGGTCTTCTCCAGGAGTCGGTCGATCCCGCCCATGATGCAGCAATCGGCGAACCTCTTCCACCTCCTGCCCGAAGTGACGGGTATGATGCGCCCCATGTCCGAGGGCCGCTGGGACGATGGTGTGCAGCTCGAGCTCTTCCCGGAGCCCGGCGCGCCGCGCCGTTCACCGGTGCAGGCGCCGCGCACCGGCCTGCTGCCCGCGACCGAGCCACCGGTCGCGCCGCCGGGTCCGGGCTCGCTGCATCGCTCGCTCGCCCGGCTCCTCCCCGAATCGGACGTGGACATCCGCTATACGCGCAACCGGACGGTGATCCTCTCGCTG
>NZBC01000173.1 GCA_002687715.1 Planctomycetota bacterium
GGCCGACGCCTCGCCCAGACCGGGTTGCGCCGTGGGAGCGCCCGGGCGGCCAGCCACGTCGCGATCGAGCTTCATCTCGACGGCGTACTCGCTGCCGATGACGACGCCCGCGCGGCCTTCGAGCGGGCGATGGCATTCGCGACCAACTCGGCGCTCGCTCCCGCGCTCGGATGGACTACCGAGGATGCCGATCGCTGGTCACGATTGTGCGCCCGCCTTCAAGACGGTGCTCTCGTGCGCGGCTACCGCGATGCCGGGTTCGTGGCCGAGTGCGTGCTGCGAATCCTGAAGCGTCGTCCGCGGCTTGCGCCCGATGAGGCCCATGCGCAACGACTTCAGGACGTCGTCGCCGCGGCCGCGCCGGAGGCGAGGGCACGCGCGAACGAACTCATTGCGGCCGTGGCAACGTCTGCGCAACTCGTCGAAGCGCGGCCAGATCCGCGACTCCCTGTGGCCGAGGATCCTAGGGCAGTCTCTTGAGGATCTTCGAGATGTTCTGCCGATGACGCGCTGGTCCACTGGCCGTCTCGGGGTCCAGTCCGGGGTGCGCGTTCCAGATGGCGCGGACTTGAGCCACGAGCGCGGCGGTGTCCGGGTGCTTCCGCCTCGTCAAGAACTGGAGCACGGCGGCGGTCCGGTCGTAGCGGGCTTCGATGGGGCGGGGCTCGAAGTGCCGGGTCCATGATGCGTGCTGCGGTTGCCACCACGCCCGGCCGAGGATCGGGGCCCATTGCTTCCAGAACGCGGCGTCGCGACCCAATACGGAGAGGGCGACCTCCGTCATGGCTGCGTGACCGGCTACGTCGTAGTACCCGTTGAAGATGGCGACGTGATATGCCGCCTGTGCATCGTTGGAGACCGCCGCGGACAGGATGGCGACACCCGGGTCGCCGAGCTTCAGCAATCCCGCCGCTGCCTGATGACGTACGTGCGCTACTGGATGCTCGAGCAGCTCCTGCAGGCCGATGGAGATCGCGAAGGACTTCTTGAGCTCCTGCGCGGCGTCGAACGCTGAGCGAGCCTTGCGAATCGACGTCAACAACGCGCGCGCTCCTGTCTCCGACAGGCCGAAGTCCACGGGCACCGACCCGCCGGGGTTCATGATCTGGACGGCGGCGAAGAAGCGGCCCTGGTGAATCCACCCGACGGACGTGGGGAGGTCTTGCCACTGGCCCGCGGCCTTCCACTGCCCAGCCGGGTCGCGCACGAGGAACAGGTACATGCGGTCGGTCCCGACGTACCGCGGCTTCTGCGCCCCCCCTCCGCCGAGCCACCAGTCGGCCACGCGGCGGGTGCTGCGTCTTGCGTACTTGCGGAGCGCTGGCAGGTCGAGCGCCGTGCCTGCCCCGACGTCACCGTCGAGCGATTCCAGGACCTCGAGGTGACCGTCGACGACCGTGCCTTCGGTGGCGATCACGACGTGGGTCGCGGCCCAGGCGCACCGCTCGAAGTCGAAGCTGGGTCCGATCTCGACCGGAGGGAGCGGCCCGCCGAGGATCAGGACGAGGGGGAGCAATGCGGTCGACATGTTCTTCTCCACGCGATCAGCGGCCTCTTCAGGGCCACGGACGAACTCCAGGGTTGAAGACGTCGGGCCTGGCCGAGGGTTCGACGTTTCTCGCGATCAGAGATCGAGGACGTACCAGCGGTCGCACCCCGTGTGGCCGGTGCAACCCATCGGCGCGTCGATCGGCCGGAACCCGGCCCGCGTGTAGAGCCGGCGCGCGGAGATCATACGCTCGAGCGACTCCAAGTAGCAGATCCGGAACCCGCGTTCGCGGGCGGCGTCCAGGCAACGGTCGAGGAGTTCGCGACCGATGCCCAGGCCGCGCACCTCGGACAGGAAGTACATCTTCTTGAGCTCGCAGACGTCCGCCGTGGCGCCGTCCAGGGGTGCGATGCCTGCGCCGCCGACGACGTCGTCGCCGCGGCGGACGACGTAGAACGCGGCCCGCTCGCCACCGTAGGCGGAGCTCATGCCGTCGACTTCCGGGTCCAGAATCGAGAACCCGGGGCCGCTCGCGCCGAACTCCGGCATCACGGTGCGGATGACGTTCGCCATGCCTGGGTCGTCTCTACGGCGGATGGTGCGGATCACGTAACGCTGACGGCATTCCGCCTTCTCGAGCGCCGATGCGTAGAGCTCGAGGCCACGGAGGATGAACTCGCGATCCTCCCCGTCGACGAGGTCGAGGGCGGTGCCGACCTGCGTGTCGGCCAGGCTGTGGATGCGCCGCACCCGTCCGCGTCCGGCCGAGGTGAGACGGTAGGTCTTCTGACGACGATCGGCGGCCGGGCGCTCGGGGCGCACGAGCCCCGCGTCGGTCAGCGCGGTGAGCACGCGGCTCGTGGTCGACTTGTCGAGCTGGAGAATCGCGGCCAGGTCCGCGACTCCCTGCGGCCCGCGGAGATCCAGCTCGGTGAGGGCGTGGCACTGAGTCTGGGTCCGGCCGGTGGACCGCCAGCTCCGGTGCAGGAGACCGAGGTGGCGGACCATCCGGCGCGAGGCGTCGCGCACGGCGCGGACATCGGTACGAGGATCGACCATGTGTGCACGCTACAACCAAATCGTTGCAATGCACAACTAATTGTCCGGAGCGTCGCCGCGGTCACCGGGCGCGGTTAGAATCCGGCCGGGCCGCGATACCCGGTCTCACGAAGGGAGCAGATCGTGAAGCAGTACCTGGACCTCATGCGGTACGTCCGCGACCACGGGGTCGAGAAGGCGGACCGCACGGGCACGGGCACCCGCAGCGTGTTCGGGTGGCAGATGCGGTTCGATCTTCAGGACGGATTCCCCGCCGTTACGACCAAGAAGCTGCACTTCCGGTCCATCATCCACGAGCTGCTGTGGTTCCTGCAGGGCTCCACCAACATCACGTACCTGCGGGAGAACAAGGTACGGATCTGGGACGAGTGGGCCGATGAGAGCGGCGAACTGGGTCCCGTGTACGGGTCCCAGTGGCGGTCGTGGCCGGCACCCGATGGCCGGCACATCGATCAGATCGCGGGCGTCGTCCAGCGGATCAAGAACGACCCCGACTCGCGTCGTCTGATCGTCAGCGCCTGGAACGTGGCCGAGGTGGACGCCATGGCGCTGCCTCCCTGTCACACGATGTTCCAATTCCATGTCGCGGGGGGCCGGCTCTCCTGCCAGCTCTATCAGCGAAGCGCGGACATCTTCCTCGGAGTCCCATTCAACATCGCGTCCTATGCGCTGCTGACGGCGATGATCGCCCAGGTCACCGGTCTCTTGCCGGGGACGTTCGTTCACACCCTCGGCGACGCGCACCTCTACCTCAATCACCTCGAGCAGGTCGAGACGCAGCTCGCGCGCGATCCCCATCCGCTGCCGGAGCTGCGGCTGGATCCGGCGGTGACCGAGATTGATGCCTTCCGCTTCGAGCACATCGAGATCCGGGAATACGTGAGCCACCCGGTGATCAAGGCCCCCATCGCCGTCTGACTTCCTCGTGCCGCGCATCACGCTCATCGTCGCCGCCGCACGGAACGGCGTCATCGGCCGGGACGGTGGTCTGCCCTGGCACCTGCCTGAGGACCTCAAGCACTTCAAGCGGGAGACGCTCGGCAAGCCGATCATCATGGGGCGCAAGACGCACGAGTCCGTCGGCATGGCCCTGCCACGTCGCGTGAACATCGTCCTCACTCGCCGCACGGACTGGACCCCGGCCGAAGGGTGTGTCGTCGCCCACTCGACGGATCAGGCCCTCCAGCTCGCGGGCGACGTCGAAGAGGTGATGGTCGTCGGTGGAGCCGGTGTGTACGCGGCGTTCCTGGAGCGCGCCGATTGCATCCACCTCACGATCATCGAGGCCGACGTCGACGGCGACACGCGATTCCCGACCCCGGAACCTGCTGAGTGGCATGTGGTTTCGGAGCGGGTCCACCCGGCGGATGACCGTCACGTCCACGCGCTCCGGTTCCAGGTGCTCGAGCGACGTCCATGCGAGACGGACCTCTGAACTACTTCGACGTGCCGTTGCTGGAGTGGCTCGACGAACGGATCGTCGGCTGGATGAACAGTCACGCCGGGGAATGGCCGCAATGGGAGCGCTGGGTGCTGCTCGCAGCGTTCAACGACCTGCTCAAGGGCGCCGTGCCCGTGGTCGTCTTGTGGTCGCTCTGGATGGGTGGCGACGCCGGCTCGCGGGATGCGCGGCGGCGGCACCTTCTGGCCCTGGTGGTGTCGATCCTGGCGGCGCTCGGCGTCAACCGCGCACTCGCGTCCGCGCTCCCCCACCGACCCCGGCCGCTCCATGACGACAACATCGAGTTCATCGTTCCGACGGACATGAATCGCTTCGCGTTCTCCGACCTGTCGGCATTCCCAAGCGATCACGCCGTGATGTTCTTCGGGCTCGCGGTCGGCGTCTTCCTGATCGCGAAGCGGACCGGATCAGTGCTCCTGCTGCACGCCGGGCTCGTCGTGCTGCCGGCCCGGGTCTACTTGGGCCTGCACTGGGCGACCGACGTTCTGGCCGGTGGCTTGATTGGCGCCGGATTCGCCTGGGTCGGCACCCGGACCCTCTTTTCCCGGCCGCTCGGTCGTCCGCTGCTGCACTGGGAGGCGCGGCACCCGGCGAGCTTCTATCCGCTGTTCTTTCTCCTCACCTGGCAGCTCTGCGCGCTCTTCGATCCCGTGGTTCAGCTTGCGCGGCGGGTCTTCGAATAGCCGGATCGGGGGACAGATTCCCGGGCGAGCGGGGTTGAATGATCTGGACACCCGACCGAACCAGTGAGACTGCGTACCCGAAGGAGCGTTCTCGAATGTCCCGTATTCTGCTGGCCGCGATCGTTGCGGCTGCGTTCGCCCCGTCCGTGGTCGGTCAGAGTTCGAGCTACAAGGCTCCCGGAGCCGGTGAGATCAAGATTCGCCATGGCTCGCTTCGATTCCGTCCTGATCTTCTGGCTCGTGTCCGACCCGGTCTGACCTGGCGCCTCGGTGCCAACGGACCGACGACCCTCTCCACGACAGCTGCTCTCGTCTGGGAGGACCGCGGGATCGTCTTTCCCGGCGACTACACCATCACCGCGCGCTGTGAGGAGAAAGGGGTGTGGAACCTGCTGTTCGCCGAGCAGGCCCCGGGCGCGAACCGGCGCGGCCGCCGCGAGCGGCCCCCAAGGCGGCCCCGAGGCTTCAGTGAACCGTCCGACGGCTACCCGATGCGCCAGGTCACGATCCAGAAGAAGCAGCAGCATTCAGACCACCTCGTCATCGACATGGTCCCTGCTCGCGACAAGGTCCGTCGCAAGCTCGGGGCAGCCACTCTTCGAGTCCGGTTCGGCCCCGAACAGCTCATCAGCGATCCTCTGTGTCTCGCCGTGGTGACCAAGCGCGGCAAGCTCGGCAAGACCAGCTACCGGCTCGAGACGGTCAAGCTCCCCGCATCCGGACCCGTGCAGAAGATCTTCGACGGCACCGAAGCCGGTCCGTTCACCTTCGCGCGCCTCACGACCGGCCCCGAAGACAAGAAGGAGCGTTCGCTCATCGAAGTCCACGGCAGCGAGAAACCCGAGCTGCGCATCCCTGCACTCAACCGCACGATCACCGGCACCCGCAAGAAGGACCAGTCCCGCGCCAGCAAGCTCAAGGTCAAGGTCACGAAGAAGGAGATGACCCTCCACGTCGGCACGACCAAGCTGATCTTCCCCTTGAGCAAGGAGACGTTCAAGAAGACCGAGACCGGCGCCACGACGCCTGGGCGCGGCCGGTAGGAGCAGACGGGGACACCTCGGGCACCCAGGAGCTTCTCCCTCTCTCCTCGGTCTTTTCTTCGTTCCCCTGCGTACGCACCCGGTTCACAGCATCGTCCGTTCCTGGTTCCGAATATGCTGTGCCCGCCATGCCGACGTTCTGGTTTGTCATCGTCTTGTTCATCCTGGCTGTCGTCCTCAATCGGCATCGATCGAAGAAGGCCGACACGACGTGGTCTTCCGTCGCACGGAGGTCCGGCCTGCAATACTCGAAGCCCGGAGTGTTCGGCCGGCGGGTGATCACGGGTGAGGTCGGTGGTTTCGCGACGAAGGTCGATTCCATCTCGCGCGGGTCGCACAAGAACCGACGCACGTTCACGCGCTGGCGACTGTGGTTTCCGCAATCGCTCGGCATGGGGCTGCAGCTGACGCGCGAGGGGTTCCTGTCGGGGTTCGCGAAGGCGTTCGGCTCGCAGGACCTGCAGGTGGGCGACGCGAACTTCGACCAGGACGTGATGGTGAAGGCTCGCAGTGGCAAAGTGCATGAGTTCCTCACGCCGAGCCGCCGATTCCACATCCACCGATTCCTCACGGGAGGCGGACGGCGCAAGATCACCGATAGCGGCATCGAGTTGGAGCGTCGTGGCCTCGAGCGGGACCCGGCTCGGCTGCGGTCCTATCTCGCCCTCATGGCCGACCTCGCCGGCCATCTCGTCGGTCCGGCGGATGACGGCGGGTACCTGTCCAAGGCTATCGGTGCGCAGGAGAGCGGCGATCTGACCGGCGCGCTGAAGAGCTTGCAGAGCGCGCCGAAACCGGACGCTGCCTCGCGCGTTCTCGAGGGTGAGATCCTCTACGTCGGGCAGCGGTACGAGGAAGCCGAGCAAGCGTTCGATCAGGCGGCCCAGCAGCGCCCTGACGACCTCGAAGCGGAGGCGTGGCGGGACCGGGCGCACGCGCGGGCTGCGGGGCAGGAACCTCCTCCGATCCCGAAAGAGCTGGTAGAGCCCGTCGCCGATGTGCCGCCGCCTCCGCTCCCGGATGTCGTGGCCGACGCGGCGGCCGCACCAGCGCTGTGCGAGGCCCTTTTCGGCGCCGGGGTCAGCAGCCTCGAGACGAACCGTATCTTCGAGGACACGTACCAGGACGAGAAGGTGTCGTGGCGTGGGATCATCTCGAGTGTCGACCGCAGCTCATTCGACCTCGTGTTCGGCAACGAGCCGTTCACCAAGGTCGTCATCGACGTGCACGACGTGGCCAAGGACGGGCTGCTTTCGCGCATGGTGCACGCGGTGATCAAGATGCCCGAGGATGAGCAGGAGGCGCTCGAATCACGGGAGGGTGAGGAGGTCGCGTTTACGGGTACGCTCACGCGTTGCGATCCATTCATGCGCAACCTCTTCATCGCGGACGGCGGGCTCGTGAATAGTCCGGGCTAGAACAGCGAACCCGTCGCGTCGGGCAGCGCGCCTTCGAGCTCCAGCAGCTTCTCTTTCTTGGAGAGGCCGCCGCCGTATCCGGTCAGCGTGCCGTTGCTGCCGATCACCCGATGGCACGGGATGATGATGGCGATCGGGTTCTTGCCGTTGGCGGCGCCGACGGCGCGGGACGCAGTCGGTTTGCGGATTCTCCGGGCGAGTTGCCCATAGCTCCACGTCTCGCCGTACGGGATGTCGAGGAGCGTGCGCCATACCTTGCATTGGAACTCGGTGCCCACGGGAGCAACGTCGAGATCGAAGTCGCGTCGTCTGCCCCGAAAGTACTCGGTGGTCTGCCGGCGTACCGTCGCGCAGGCACGAGCGTCGAACTTGAGCTCCGGCTCCTCCTGCTCGAAGCGAGCGCGCGAACGGCCCTTCGAGAAATCGAGGCGCGTCAACTGCCCGGCGTCGTTCACCACGGCCAGCATGGGGCCGAGCGGGGTGTCGAAGTACTCGGCTCGCTGGGTGGTCATGCCGGATCTCCGAGGGACTTCCAGAAATGGAACGTGGCCAGGCTGCGCCAGGGCGCGAACGGACGCATGAGCTCTCGGGTCTCGTCTGCGTCGGGGCGCGTCTCGCGGTCGAAGAAGCGCACCAGTGCGGCCAGGAGCGCGACGTCCCCGATGGGGACGCAGTCGTCGAAGCCAAAGCCGCGCATGAGGAGGTAGTTCGCCGACCACGGGCCAATCCCGCGAACCCGGAGGAGCCGGCGTTCGAGCCGCGTGGCCGGCTCGGTGGTTCCCTCGACGAGCGAAAGCGATCCCTCGACCAGCGCGCGCGAAGTATCGATGACGTATTCCGCCTTGCGCCGGGAGTAGCGGCGCCGGGCGAGGTCTGCGACGTCGAGTCGCGCGACGTCTTCGGCCCGAGGATGCGCGCGCAGTCCGTTCGGTGCGGGAGGTCCGCACAGCTCGATCAAGGTCGCCCGCAGGGAGTGCGCGAATGCGAGGTTCACCTGCTGGCCCACGATGGTCCAGACGATCCCTTCATAGAGCGTGGCGGTGCGGGGAATCCGCAGACCACGTCGACCGCGGATCAGTCGTGACATCCCTCGTGTTCGGGCAAGCCGTCGCTCGAAGGGGCCAGGGTCAACGTCGATGGGGAACAGCCTGATGACGATTCGGTGGGCTGCGGCGAGGTCGTTCGCGCAGAGTGTCCGATCCGCCACTACGCGGCAGGTGACCGATCCGGCGGCAGGATCGGCGACGCAATCGAGGATGGCGGGGCCGGAGGTCAGACACACGGCTTTGCGGAATCGACGGCCGTCGAGCGTCTCCCCGACTCCGCCTTCGTCGCGGACGAGGTAGTTCAACGTGTCGTCGACCCGGAAGTCGTCCGGGAGCGTGATCGAGAACGACGTCGCTCGACGTAGCTTGCGGTACGCGCCCGGCGACATCCCGGTTTCGCGCCGGAAGTTCTCGTGGAACGCCGACGCGCTCTCGAACCCTGACGAGAGCCCGCAGTCGAGCGCGTTCCCCCGTCCGAACAACAGGGCATGCCCCGCCTGACGGATGCGCTGGCGCTGCAGCCAGGCTGCCGGCGTCGTGTGATAGTGCCGGCGAAAGAGCTCCGTGAGTCGCGTCGATCCGACGCCCACTGCTTCGGCGATATCGGTCGCCCCTTCCCACGCCGCGGGAGCGTCCGCGATCGCGTGGGCCACCTTCTCGACGTTGTCAGCTTCGGGATCCTCGTCTCGGTAGAACCGGTCGGGGCGACAGCGTTTGCACGCACGGAACCCCGCCGCTCGCGCCTCCGGTTCGGAATCGAAGAACCGGACGTTACGGGGCAGGGGGCTGCGCGCGGGACACGACGGCAGACAGTAGATGCCGGTGGTCTTGACCGCGGTCAGGAACCGACCGTCGTAGGTGTGGTCCCGGGCCAGGAACCGGTCGAGCATCACCTCGGGTGAGAGCACGCGCCCATGAAAGCCCCTCCCTTGCGCCCTGTCCTCCGGATTCGGCCGCCCGAATCAACCCATGGAGGGAGGCCGTTCATGGCGGGGCTGATAAACCCCGATCGCATGCCCACCGGGCATCGTCATCTGCGTGAGCAGACCCCACCCGCGATCCTCGATCTCGGTGCATTCGATGCTCTTCTCGGTCATGCTGCCCACGAACGCCTCGACGTCCTCGCACAGGAAGAACAGCTCGTGCTTCCCGCTCTCCTCCGCGGGGTGAACCGCCACCTCCGCCGCGGGCAGGCCGAAGATGAGCCACCCCTCGCCGACGTCGACATGGGGCATTCCCATCACGTCCCGCAGGAACGCCCGGTCGGCGTCGGCGTCCGTCGAATACAGGCCCACGTGGGCACCGTTGATCATGCCTGGTCACTCCTCATGGCGCGTCGGGCGCCGTCACGCAGCATACGGCCACCAGAACATCACCGACAGATCCCACAGCAGGTGGCTCACGAACGGAGCGACGAGGCTGCGGGTCTTGACGGCCATCCAGGTCCAGACGGCGCCAGCGCCGAGAGCGGCGATCCACAGGAGAGGTGGGCCGACGAGGACGTGGATTCCGGCGAAGAGGAGCGAGGCCGCGAGGATGCCGGGCCAGGGTCCGATGCGGCCCACCAAGGGAAGGGCGACGGTGCCGCGCCAGAAGATCTCCTCGCCGGCGACGATGATCGGGAGGAGGATCGCGATCGTCGCGGTGGGGAGCCCGGCGGTCCAGCCGAGCATGATCTCGCGTTGGGCGGCGAGTTCCGGGGCGGTGGCGAGGAGGAACCTCCACGTAAGCCAGCCGAGACCGTAGAGGACGGCGGCGCTGGCCACGCCCTGAAGGAGCGGGCGCACGTGCGGTCGCAGGAGCGTCTTCCAGGGTAGGCGGAGCAGCGTGAAGCTGCCTCCGATCAGCGCGACGTCCCAGGCGAGCAGTCGCCACCATGGACTGTCGACCGCCTGCTCCAACGCCACCAAGGTGGCGACGGCTGCGGCGACGAGCAGCCACGAAACCCCGAAGTGGCGTGCTGCGGGTTCGAGCGCGGCGCGGCTCACGCGACCGTCGACCAGACGCAGGCTGAATCCGAAGAGCGACGGGATCCAACCTTCGAGCGCGCGAAGTGCGGACGGCGTGAATGGGCGCGGAGCGAACCCGAGGTCCTCGCTCGCGGGTCCGGAGTCCCCGACGAGGCCCTCTCTCAGCATGGTGAGTTGGGCGCGGGTGGCTAGAGGCTGAGACGCAAGCCGCTCCATGAACCACACCGCGATGCAGTGAACGAAGATCGGGGTGGAGAGGATCCAGGTTCGCAGGCCGACTGCGTCGTTCACGCGTCGGACGACCTCCCGCAGCGGGAGACGATCCGGGCCGACGAGGTCGTAGCTGCTGCCGACGGCTGCCGGTCGGTCGAGAGCGGCGATCACCGCCCCGGCCACGTCCGCGCCGTGGACCGGCATCATCAGGCTGGTTCCGCGACCGACTACCGGGAACACGGGCGCGAAACGGACCATCTTGACCAGGTGCGTGACCATGTCGTCCCCGGGGCCCCAGATCACTCCGGGGCGCAGGATCGTCCACTGCCGGCCGCTGCCTCGTACCAGCTTCTCCGCCTGCCACTTCGTGTGGTGGTACTCGTTGTGCGGATCGTCTCGGCTGGCTACGACGCTGACGTGGACGAAGCGCGCGACTCCGTGCCGCTCCGCCGCATCGAGGAGGTTGCGGGTCGCGTCCACGTGGGCCGCTCGGAACCCCTGCTCGCGGGTCGGCGCCTTGACGCCGACCAGGTTCACGACCGCATCGACCTCCTCGAACGCCGCGTCGGGCAGGGCGCCTGCACTGGCGTCGCCAATGACGTGCGGGAGTCCGTTCAGGGAACGCCGTCCGCGCGAGAGGACCACCACCTCGTGGCCCGCGTCGCGCAACGCGGAGACGGTCAGGCGACCCAGGAACCCAGTGCCACCGGCGACGAGGGTCTTCATCGTGCGGACTCCGTTTCGGTCTCGGTCCCGCAGATCGTGACGGGCTCGCGCATTCGGTACTCGACATCGCACGGATCCTGGGTGCCGATCGGCATCAGTACCCGTGCCACGACCGCGCCGAGGATCGAGAAGGGGCAGAAGAACGGAGTGGCCAAGAACATGCACGCAGCGTCTTGGGAGCCAATGGCGATCGGGACCAGGACGACCCCGAATCCCAGACCGATGGCTTCGTCGGCACGCACCGGCCCTCGGGTCAGGGCGGTCGTGGTTGCGGCGACTCCGCTCAGGATGAACGTGGCGAGGCAGAGGACCCAGGTGAACGGACGATTCGGAAAGTACAGGACGACCAAGGCGAACAAGCCGAGCTCAACCACGACGCCGACGAGGAGCGCGACCGCCCAGGTCAGGACACCCATCGGCAGTTCAGCTCTGTCGGAAATATCAGAAGAAACTGACCGTTGGTGGGAAATGGAAAAGGGCCTCTGCAGGCCGTGCCTCAGCTTCGGTCCTTGGGCATCCATCGGGCCACACTCCTGAAGACCTTCCCCATCTTGCCCGCTCCGACCGCGAGGAAGACGTCGATGAGATCGACGAACTCGTGCGAGAACCGTGCGAAGCGGTCGATGCGCGCGTGGGCCTCGTTGAGTTCACTCTTCGCCGCGCCCCGCGTTCCCTTCGCCGCGCGCTTCGCCTCGGCTGCGACCTGGTTGAGGGCTTCGAGCACCGGCACGACCTCGCGCCGGCGGCGTTCGCGGATGCACTCGTGGAACCAGGTCCAGGGGTCCTGCTCGGCTTCGTAGTGCGCTTTGCGCTCCCCGGTCAGGTGGACCTTGCGAATCACGCCCCATGCGAGCAGGTCGCGAATGCTCGTGGACACGTTGCCGTGGCTGATCAGCAGACGATCGCGGATCGCCTCGGCGTGCATGGGCGCCTTCGCAAGGTACAGCGCTGCGTGGATGCGGCCGATGCTGCGGTTCACGCCCCAGAGCGCCGCGATGGCCGCCCAGTTCTCGATGAACCGATCCTCCACGTCGCGTTGGGTGTCGGCGGGAGCGTTCGGGTTGCTTCGCGGGCGCGTCATCAATGTCAGTATCGACTGACATTGATGACTTTTCAAGACCTTTCGGAGGCCGCGCCGTATCCTGGCCGCCTCCCCCGAGATCCGATCATGCGCCCTACGCCTCTCGTCATCCTGACTGCCCTCGGAATCGTCGCCCTCGCCGGCTGCGGGGACGAAGACGACCCTCGGCTACGTCTGGCCACGGGAGGCCCCGAGGGCACCTACTTCGCCTTGGGGCAGGACCTCGCGGAATTCGTGGCGCGAGACGTGGAGGACCTGCGGGTGGAGGTCCTCCGATCCGCCGGCAGCATCGACAACATGGAGCGGCTCGCTGCGGGTGAAGCGGATCTCGCTTTCGTTCAGAGCGACACGCTCGGCGCGGACGGGGTGCGCCTGATCGCTCCTGTCTACGAGGAGGTCCTGCACGTCTTCATCCGGTCGGAGATCCGCGACGAAGTCCGGAAGCTCTCGGATCTGCGCGGACGTTCGATTTGTGTCGGGGCCAAAGACAGCGGGACGGCGAACGTCGTTGCCCGCCTGCTGGACCACCTCGGGCTGGACGACGCATCGACCCCGCGGCGGCATCTTTCGTGGAGCTACGCCGTGGCCGCGCTCGCCGCGGATGAGTGCGATGCTGCCTGCGCCCTCGTGGCGTCCCCGTTCCCCGCCGGCCGCGAGCTGTTGGAATCCCAACACGCGGTGCTGCTCTCGCTGGGCGACTTCGCGGAGGCGGGCGGTGAACTCGACGGGATCTGTGCGGCGAACCCCAATCTCTCCCGGACCATGATCCCGGTCGCGGCGTACGGCCCGGCTCCGACGGCACCAGTGGGGACGGTCGCGGTGTGGGCTCTGCTCGTCGCGCGTCGCGGCGTCGATGACGAGAGTGTGAAAGCCGTGACCCGGGTTCTATTCGACAACCAGGCCGAGCTCGCCGAGCGGCAGCCGGTTCTCGCTCGGCTCACCGACCCCCGGACGCTCCCGACCCTGCGCTTCCCGCTGCACGACGGTGCCGCGGCGTACTACCACCGGGATGAGCCGGTGTTCTTCGTGCGGTACGCAGACGCAATAAGCCTTGGCCTGACCATCATCCTCCTGATCGGATCGTCGTTCATCACCGCGCGGGCGTGGCTTGCGCGGCGCAAGAAGAACCGCATCGACGTCTACTATCTGGAGACGGACCACATCAGTGAAGGCGCAGAGACCGCCGACCGCGAAGGCCTCGAGGACCGTCTGACGCGCCTGCACGAGCTGCGCCGCAAGGCGTTCCGCGAGCTGGTGAAGGAGCGGCTGCTGGCCGACGAGTCGTTCACGATCTTCCAGGACTTCCTGCAGTCCGAGTACGAGGCGATCCGCGAGCGCCTCGGCGAGAAGTGACGATCATGGAACCAGTACGTGTGGCCATCGCCCAGATCACTCCCGCCGTGCTCGACGCGTCAGGCTGCGTCGAACGCATCGTCGATGCCGTCGCTCGCGCCCGTACCGACGGGGCGACGTTGGTCGTGTTCCCCGAGACCTTCATCCCGGTCTACCCGCTGTGGTGCGACGGCGGGACGCTCGGTCGCTGGGGGCACGAACCGTCGCAGCACGCCCACGCGCTCCTCATCGACGGCTCGGTCGAGGTGCCGTCGCCGTTGACTGCCCGCATCGGGCAGGCCGCGGTGGATCACGGCTGCGTGGTCGCGGTCGGGGTCAATGAGCGCGTCGGACGCACGCTGTACAACGCCTTTCTGGTCTTCGATCGCGAAGGCCGGATCGTCCAACATCGGCGCAAGCTCGTGCCGACCCACGGGGAGCGCCTGGTGTGGAAGCCCGGCGACGCCCACGACCTCGCTGCCTCCGACGTCGGCCCGGCCAAGGTCGGCGGGCTCATCTGCTGGGAGCACTGGATGCCCCTCCCCCGCCAGGCCCTGCATGACACCGGCGAGGAGATCCACTTCGCGTTCTGGCCGATGGTGCGGGAGATGTACCTCCTCGCCAGCCGGCACTACGCGTTCGAGGGCCGCTGCTTCGTCCTCGCCGCCGGGATGATCTTGCGGCCCGGCGACTTCCCCGACGACTGGCCGTTGGCCGACGAATGGACTCCGGACGCGGACGGACTCCTGCTCGACGGCGGGAGCGCGATCATCGGTCCGGACGGCCAATGCCTCGCGGGGCCGGTCCACGGCGAAGAGACGATTCTCTGCGCCGACCTCGACCCGGCGGCGCTCACGCGCGAGGCGTTCACCCTCGACACGTCGGGGCACTACGCACGGGGCGACCTGTTCCAGCTGGACGTCGATCGCCGGCGTCCGCGCACGGCGCCTTCTGGCGATCCCGGCGCGACGAGCTGATCACCGCCTCCGGTGGAAGACCGCCGCGAGCAGGACGAACGCCGTGATGCCGCCGATGCCCCACCACCCGGCCTTGCTCCACGCACCGTAGAGGCTCGCGGGGGTGACGACGATCGCCGCAGTGAACATGAGGACGTTCCAGCGTACTCGCGATGCGCCCTGAGGGCGGTGCTTGCCGAGGAGCGCGTCGGAGTTCATCATCAGGATGAAGGTCCAGTATGCGACCGGCAGCAGGACCATCCCAAAGACCGAAGTGGGCACCGCGAGCCAGAACGCGACGTCGCTCCAGACGAACGGTCCGAGCACGCCGACACCGGCGGCGAGACATCCGAGCCGGTGTGGCCAGCCTGTCGGAGGTTTGTCCATGATCTCGCAGAACGTGAACCCCGAGATGAGCATGAGGATGATGATCGTGGACAGCGCCATCGCGATGACGCCGATGCCGAAGATCCACCTTGCGAACGTATCGCCCGCCAGCGGCTTCAATGCGGCGGCGAGGTCGAACGCATCGCGCTTGACGAGCATCGCGGCGAGGGCGCGGTCGGACTCCGGCAGGGCGGCGATCGCCGTTGCCCGTTCGGAATCCGTCAGCGCCTTCACGGCGTCGGCGCCAAGTGAATGGGCCAGGACGGCATTGAGGTTTCCGTCGTACTGCTTCTGGACTCGCTTCGGTGCTTCGGATGCGGGGTCGAGAAGGGCCGCGTCGTACTCGCCGTGAAAACTCGATGACGAAGCGATGACGACGCAGCTCGTCGCGAGCACGAACGGAACAAGCAGTCCGGTTCCGAGATCGAACACCGCCAGTCCGCGGAACGAGCGTCCCCAGCCCTTCTTGAGCATCGAGTAGGGAAGCAGGAACGTCATGTTGATGCCGACGGCCGTAGCTGCCGCCGCGATCATCACGTCCCGTTGCTGGGCGACGATGCGATCGCTCCAGAAGGAGCTGGCACCCGACGTCTCGAGGTGGGGTGCGAACGCCGCCGCCGGCTCGAAGATGAGTGATGGGCTCGGAATGAAGCCCTCGAGGATGTTCCCCCACTCGAGCCCGGAGTCACTGCCGCCGAGCTTGAACACGACGCCGACGAAGCAGAGGACGACGAGGCCCACCATCGCCTTGAGCACCCACTCGAAGATGCGGATGCCCCGTGAGCCGCTGTCGTAGAACCAGATGACGATGGCCGCGAGCAGGAGCAGTGATGCCGCGCCTGAGACCTTGGCGGTGGTCGATGGATCTTCGAGCAGGTTCTGGGTTATCGCCGCCGTCCCGAGCGAGAATTGGGGGAACACCCACACGAGGTTCGCCATCAGCACGGCCAGGATCCAGCCCCAGCCGAGCACCGGGTTCACCTTCTCGCAGATGGCGCGGAACGGACGCTGCTCGGTGCTGAGTGTGACGTAGGAGATCGCGGAGAGCATGATGACGCCGAGCAGCATCGCGACGAGCTGGAGCCACAAGAGCCCGTAGCCCGTGAGTACGCCGAGGTACAGCGCCGAGGCGAGCGACCCACCGCCGAGCGTGATGGCGCTCTGCAACCAACCCGGGCCGGACAGCCGAGTGTAGGTGCGCAGAGTAGCGCCGAGCCCCTTGGCGCGCGCGTCGTCGATCATCCGCCGCTCGACGTCGGTGCTGGTTTCGTCGCTCATGACGGCCTCAGTTTCTTCTTGATGTCAGCAACTCGCGTCGCTTCGGGCAGCGCAGCGTAGTGATCGTCGAGCGGGTAGCACCCGCTGATCAACCCGTGACGTGGCGCCGTCGTGCAGTCGGAGAACGTTCGGCAGATGGCCTTTCGCCTCAGCGGCCGCCCCGCGAGCACGTCGGCAGGGAAATCGGGATAGGACAGCACCATCCGGCCGAGGCCCACGATATCGACGTGGCCTTTTCGGACCTCGTACTGCGCGACCTGTGGCAGCCACTCCTGCAGATACGAATAGCCGCTACCGACCGTGATGAGGTCCGGAGCGGCACCTCTGCACGCGCGCACGGCGCGGACGTGGAACGCGACGCCGTGCAGGGGGTCCTCCGGCGGGAGGTAGCCGTCGCTCGGCGGATAGGTCGCCGGTCGTTGGACGTGCGGGTTGTAGTAGGGCGACCCCACGCTCAGGTTCACCATGCGGATGCCGAGCTCCTGCAAGAGCGCGAGGAAACGCCGGGGCTCCTCGAAGTCCGGTCGCCGAGGGTCGCTCGGGTCGACGCCGAAACCGTATCGGTACGGCAGGTGAGCGTCCCAGCCGGCGACGGTTCCGATGCGCGTCTTCGGGTCGGGGGCGAACGGATGGAGGTCGCAGATGGAGACGCGGCACGCGACCTCGAGCCCGGGGCACGTTGCACCGATCGCCTCGACGATACGGCGGAAGAGGCGGGTCCGGTTCTCGAAGCTGCCGCCGTAGGCACCCGGACGGGTGTGAGCGCCGAGCAGCTCGTGCAGCAGGTAGCCGTGGCAGCACTTGACGTCGACGAAGTCGTATCCGGTCCGTTGTGCGACCTTCGCCGCCGCGACGAAGTTCTCGCCGATCGCGTCTAGCTCGATGTCGGTGAGGAGCGGCAGCTCCGGGTCGATGCCGTACCGCGCCGCGAGTACGGGGTGGTGGTGGACGATACGCGGTGCCGGGCCCTCGGCGGTCGGGCGGGCGAAGCGACCGGAGTGCGTCAGCTGGAGACCGAGCACGTACGGTTCCCCGGCCAGTTCCATCTCGTCACGTCCCGCGATGACCTGCGCGCGCAAGGCCTCGAGGTCGGTAGTGACGTCGCGGGCCGGGTTCAGGAAGAGCTGCCCCGGATTGGCCCGACCGTCTTCCTGGACGGCGAACGCCTCGCCGCCCCAGATCAGCGCCGCGCCGCTGCGCCCGAAGTTGTGCCACCTCCGGAGCGTGTGCTCGCTGGGAGCCCCGTCCGCGGCCGCGTCCCATCCCTCCATGGGGTGGATCGCGAATCGGTTGCCGACCCTGCGACCGCACAACTCAACGGAGCGTCCGAGCGGCCCCGCTGCGCCCTGGAGCTCGATGTCGGCCCCGAGGTCGTCGCCGATGGCATGCCAGCGTTCGACGAAGTCCTCGACGGTTCGCATGCGTCCCGGGGGCGTGTACTCCATGTCAGCGCTCCCGGAAGCTCCAGTCGTCGATGGGCGTGCGGGCGTCGGTATCGATGGTGCACGCGTATCCGTAGCCGGGCGTCTGCAACGATCCGATCGCGAGTACACCGCCTTCGATCCGCAGCTGCGCCGAGCCATCCCGGACCTCGTAGAGATCGCCGTGCGCGTCGAGCGCAGAATCGCGTTCGCTGGACGGCAGGTGGTCCAGCCCGCGGAAGTAGTGATGACCGTTCCGCTCGACGTGATCGAGCCCGAGGACGGCGTGCGTAGCGAGGTCCTGCTGGACGGCGACCACGGGGAGGTTCGTGAGGTCCTCGGCGGACTGAAACAGGGGGGCATCCGACGTACTACGAATCTCGCACAGCCCGCGGTTCACGAGCGCACGGAAGACGCCCTTGCAGTTCTTCACGGAAATCCCGCGATATCCGCACGCGAGTGCCCGGTCGAATGCGCCGACGTCGACGTCGGCCTCGTCGATGATGCACGGTGCGAACGCGCGCAGGTCGGTGAGCGCCTTCGTCCGCGCGGGGTCGCAGGAGATGGCGCGGGGCAGCGGTTGCTCGACACAGATCAGGCCGCCGAGGATGCGCTCCCCTCCCGGGTGCTTTGCGAGCGAATCGAAGAGGCGGACGACGTGGATCGGATCCTCGAACTGCTCATTGGCATCTACGGTGATGCGCAGGTCACCGGGGACGAGTTCGTCGAAGACGGCAGCGAGGGCGAGCAGACGTTCGAGGTCGGCATCGTGCTGGCCGCAGAGCTTGATCTTGAACGTGTCGAGGCCGTAGCGACGGATGTCCTCGTCGAGCGCCTCCGGCAGTCCGTCGCGAACGCGGTCGGCGTCGGCGACGTCGGATGCGGTGAGCGGGTCCACCATGCCTACGGTGTGCCGGACCGCGATGCGCGCGCGTGGCGACGCGCCCAGGACGCGGTGGTCCCAGGCGTCGAGTTCGGGCCACACCTGTCCGGGGAGGAACCCGAAGAGGTCTTCGCGCAGCGCGTCGGCGAACGAGAGCCGCGAGGCCCGACACACCGCGTCGATGATCGCCCGTTCGAC
>NZBC01000174.1 GCA_002687715.1 Planctomycetota bacterium
CCCTGCCGCCGTATCGCCGTGACATGGTGGAATGTGCGGGCGGCCGCCTCACCCTGCGCAACGACGGGTCGCCCAACGTTGCGCCGTTCTACATCGACCGGTTCGAGGTGACGGAGGCGGACTGGGGGGCGTTTCTCGCGGCGCACGAGGAGATCGAGCCGCCGCGTCACTGGGGCGGGGATCGCACGCCGCCGCCCGAGGATCGGTTGCTCCCCATCGTGTGGGTCGACCTCCACGCGGCCCGCGCGTACGCGAGGTGGCTGGGCAAGCGTCTGCCTTCGCGTCCCGAATGGGAGTGGGCGGCGCTCGGTTCGAGGCCCTTCCCGTATCCCTGGGGTGCCCTCTCGCCCTGGTTGCGCGCGAATACCCTGGAGGCGTCGCTGGGAGGCCGCACCACCGTCGGGTTGTTTCCGTCCGGAGTCTCCCCAGCGGGCTGCTTCGACATGGTCGGCAACGTGAAGGAGTGGACGAGCTCGTCGGTCCAGCCGTACTCGGATCAGTATTTCGTGAAGGGTGGATCGTTCGAGGATCCGCTGCAGGTCGGGTCGGGGCGCACGATTCTCCAGACCTACGAACTCGTGCCCGGGGAGTGGCTACGGGTGGAAGTCCGACCGCGTACCCTCCTCGATTGGTTCATGGACGAGATCGGGGTCCCGCGACGCACGCGTCGCATGCGCTACCGAACGCCGGTCGAGTCCAGGCCCATCCAGGAGCGTCTCGCGACCGACGGTACACGCGACGGCACTCTGGGTTTTCGCTGCGCCATGGGGCTGGATGCCCATGACGCCGCCAAGGCCAGGTACAAGCGCGCCGAGGAGCTGATCAACCGCCTCGGCGCCCGGGATCCCGTCACGTGGGTGTTCTCGACGTGGAGCGCCCGCCGCGAGCTCCTGGCCCTGGGGCGGGCCGCATTGGAGCCGCTGCGCCTGGCCCACGCTCGCATCGACGATGAGCGCTTCCGAAGCCGCGTGGCGAGCGTCATCGAAGAGCTGGGTGCATCTGCGAGCGTGCAGTGATCGCTCCGGTGACGAAGGAGGCAATCCAGGCGGCGTTCGAAGCCCGGGGCTTGAGCCCGCTGCATCGGTTCGGGCAGAACTTCCTCATCCGACCGGATGTCCTCGATCGCATCGTCGCTGCGGCGGAGCTGCGGCCGGACGAGGTCGTCCTGGAGGTCGGCCCGGGGACCGGCGGGCTCACGGAGCGGCTGCTCGCGGCCTGCCGGCGCGTGGTGGCCGCGGAGATTGATCGAGGGCTGGCCGACCATCTGCGCGACCTGTTCGCCGACGATTCGAGATTCGAGTTGATCGTCGGGGACGTGATGATGAAGAAGTCCGCCCTCGAGCCGGACGTGGTTCAAGCCGTGATGAACGCCGGGGGAGCGGATGGGCCGTGGTGCGTCGTCGCGAATCTCCCGTATCAGATCTCGAGTCCGTTCCTGTCCGCGCTCGGGAGTGGTCCGGCCCCCCCACGTCGCATCGTGGCCACGTTGCAGAAGGAAGTCGGGATCGTCCTGAACGCCGGCCCGGGTGACGAGGACTACACGCCGCTCTCGTTCCTCGCGCGGCTCGTCTGGGACGTGGAGCGGCTGATGGTGCTCTCGCCCTCGTCGTTCTGGCCCGCACCGAAGGTCGATTCGGTGGTGATGCGCCTCGACACCCGACCTGAGCGTCCGACCTCACTGGCCGCGACGATCGCCCTGGGGCGGCGGCTCTTTCAGGGGCGGCGCAAGGCGTTGCGGTCCACGGTGGCCCGGGCCACGGGGGTCTCCGCGGAGCAGGCCACCGCGTGGTTGGAGGCCGCAGGACTCTCTCCTACCGATCGTATCGACGGAGTCGATCCCGAGGCGATCGCCCGCGTCGCGGCGTTGGCGCACCCAGTCGAAGACCGTTGGTAGGATCTCCTCGTGGCGAGCGACGACATCGAACGGGTACGCGAGGCGACGGACATCGTCGAGCTCATCGGCGGCTATTTCCCGCTCAAGCGGTCCGGCTCGAGCTTCAAGGCGCGCTGCCCGTTCCACGAGGAGAAGACGGGGTCGTTCAACGTCAATCCGGGGCGCCAGACCTTCTATTGCTTCGGCTGCCAGGAGAAGGGCGGCGTCTTCGACTTCGTGATGAAGATGGAGCGCGTCGAGTTCAAGGACGCGCTCGTCCTGCTCGCGGACCGCGCGAACATCTCGCTGGAGCCGGAGACCCCGGGCGGCGAGCAGAAGCGGTCATTCCGGGCCGATCTCTACCGGCTCCACGAATGGGCGCACCAGTTCTACCTGGGGGTCTACAGGTCGCCGGAAGGCGCGGCGTGCCGCGAGTACGTCAAGGGTCGTGGGATCTCCGACGAGATCGTGCAGGAGTTCGGGGTCTGCTACGCGCCCGACTCCTGGACGACGTTCGTGGGTCGCGCGGGGGAGGCCGGGTTCCCGCCTCAGCTCCTGGAGAAGGCGGGACTCGCGCGGGTCGGGGTCAAGCGCCCGGGCCACTACGACTGGTTCCGCGACCGGCTCGTGTTCGCCATCGGCGACGCCATGGGTCGCGTGGTCGCGTTCGGGGCGCGCGCGCTGGCCAAGGAAGGGCCCAACTCCGAACCCAAGTACCTCAACAGCCCCGAGACGGACATCTTCCACAAGGGCAAGACGCTCTACGGGATCGACCGGCTCCGCAAGCACCTCCCTCGCGGCGAGCCGATCCTGGTCATGGAGGGCTACACCGACGTCCTCATGAGCACGCAGGTGGGGGTCCACGGCGCGGTAGCGACCCTCGGGACCGCACTCACCCCGGAGCACGCGCGCGTGCTGGCCCGTTACAGCGACTCCACGGTGCTGGTCTACGACGGCGACGTCGCGGGCCTCACCGCGGCGGAGCGCGGAGCCTTGTTGCTCCTCGAGGCCGGGCACCTGGACATCAAGGTCGCGGTGCTGCCCGCGGGGCAAGACCCGTGTGATTTCTTCAGCGAGCGGGGCGCAGCGGGCCGGGAGGAGCTGCTGGACGTCACGACCGACCTGCTCGACTTCCTCCTCGAGCGCAGCGGTCAGCGGTTCGATCTCACGGCCCCCGACGGGCGCCGGCGCGCGGCCGGGGAGCTGATCCGGCCCGCCGCCGCCGTCACGGACCCCATCGCCTTCGATCTCGTGCTCCAGCGGATCAGCGAGTTCCTGAAGATCTCGGTCGCCGCACTGAGGGAGGGAGTCCACCGGATCCGGCGCGGGGGCGGCCGGTCGCCGCGGCGAGGTCCCTCCACGGACGGTCCACCCGAAGAAAAAGCCGCAGTTTCCTTGGACGCCGCCCACCACGATCTCCTGGAGGCAGTTCTGAACGATCCGGGACTGCTCGGGCACCCCTTTCTCGGGGGGGGTGAGCCGCCCCCCGAGATTACGGATCCACGTGTGCGGTCACTGGTTGTGACGTTTCTAGCGGTGGAGGATCGGGTCACGGGCAACCTGCTCGCCCCTATCGAGGATCCGGAGCAGCGGGAGCTCTCTCTGGGTGTGCTTCTCCCCGAAGACCATGGCAGGAACCTGAGCGGACAGCTTGAAGGGGCGGTCCTGGCCCTCAAGAATAGTAGAGAGCTTTCGGAGGCTCGTCGCCGGTCCCGGGAACTGGAGGACGGGGGGGACTCCCGCTTGCTGCTCGAAGAAATCCAGCAACGGTTCCGCACCCTGAAGGGGGGGAGTCGAGGGACTGATCCGACTGAAGACGCTTCTATGGGGTAGATCTTCAGGAGGGGCCCCGACCCCCACTCGACGCTCATGAAGGCAACGCTTCCCGATCTCTCCACTGTCCTCGCCGAAGGGCGCAAGGCGGGCTACATCACGTACGGTCAGCTGAACCGCGTGATTCCGCCCGACGTGTCCTCGCCGGAACAGCTCGAGGACATCATCGCGACGATCCAGCAAGACGGGATCGAGATCATCGACGAGGAGGACGCCGAAGAGCGCGGCCTCCGCACCGCCAAGAAGCGCGGTGCCAAGGAGAAGGACGAGCCCGAAGAAGAGGAGATGGTGCTCGTCGGGCCGCTCGAGAAGATCGACGACCCGGTCCGGATGTACCTCACCCAGATGGGTGAGATCCCGCTGCTGACGCGCGAACAGGAGATCGCGCTCGCGCGGAAGATCGAGATCACCCGCCAGCTCTATCGCCAGAAAGTCCTCGAGTCGGCCATCGCGGCGATGGCCGCGGTGAAGATCTTCGAGGACGTCGATCGCGGCGAGCTGGCGTTCGACCGCACGCTCAAGGTGGAGGAGGTGGACAAGCAGGACATCTCCCACCGCCTGCCCGAGAACGTCGCGACCATCCGGCGGCTCATCGACCGCAACCGGGACGAGTTCCTCGGCTGGGTGGATCGCCGCAGGAAGATCAGCAAGCGCGATGAGCTGTCGCTCGCGCGCCGCGTGCGCGGCCGCCGCAAGAAGGGCGTGGTCCTCCTCGAGGAGCTCGGCCTCCAGATCAAGCACATCAAGCCTCTCATGGAAGAGGTGAAGCAGGCGTGCGACGAGATGCTCCGCCTCGACGGCGAGGTGTCGGCCCTGCGCCGCGCCCGCCGACGCAAGGAGCTGATGCCGCTCGAGGAGCGACTCCATGAGCTGATGGAGCGCGCCGCCGAGTCGCCGGACCGCCTGCATCGGCGCGTCGAGCAGATCGACCTGCGCTTCAACGCCTACGAAGAGGCGAAGCGTCAGCTCTCGTCGGGCAACCTGCGGCTCGTCGTCAGCATCGCGAAGAAGTACCGCAACCGTGGGCTCACCTTCCTGGACCTCATTCAGGAGGGAAACACCGGCCTGATGAAGGCGGTGGAGAAGTACGAGTACCGCCGCGGCTACAAGTTCAGCACCTACGCGACCTGGTGGATTCGCCAGGCCATCACGCGCTCGATTGCCGACCAGGCGCGGACCATCCGCATCCCGGTCCACATGATCGAGACCATGAGCAAGCTGCGGAACGTGAGCAAGCGGCTCCTGCAGCAGATGGGTCGCGAACCCGCCGTTGAGGAGATTGCAGCGGAGGCGGGGCTCTCCGTCGACGAGGCGAAGCGCGTCCTGAAGATCGCGAAGCACCCGATCTCGCTCGACCGGCCCATTGGCGAATCCGATGATTCGTACTTCGGCGACTTCATCGAGGATCGCAGCGCCGAGTCCCCGGTCACGTCCGCGACGCATCGCATGCTCAAGGACAAGATCGAGGAGGTGCTCCAGACCCTCAACTACCGTGAGCGCGAGATCATCAAGCTCCGCTACGGGATCGGCGACGGGTACACCTACACGCTCGAGGAGGTCGGCCGCATCTTCAAAGTCACCCGAGAACGGGTGCGCCAGATCGAGGCCAAGGCCGTGCTGAAGCTCCAACACCCCATTCGGGCGAGGAAGTTGGAAGGCTTCCTCGAGGGAGCGACCCTGTGACACGGCCCGGGCGTACGACGCGCCCGGGTTTTTTTTTGAGGACGGGACATGGACGACGCGCTGCGCGGGCTCCTGGGGCTCAAAGAGCTGGACGAGAAGATGGCTGGGGTGCGGTCCTCGCTGGAGAAGAAACCGAAGGTGCTGAGGGCCCACCAGCGCGAGGTCGAGACGGCGGAGCGCGAGTTGTCCGAGGTGCGCGACCAGGTCAAGGACCTGCAGAAGATCGTGGACCGCAAGAGCGTCGAGCTGCAGGCCGCGGAGGACGCCGTCGTCAAGCTGTCGGGGCAGCTCAACACGCTGAAAACGAACGAAGAGTACGCCGCGATGCAAAAACAGATCGCCGGCAAGAACACCACGATCACTGGCATCGAAGACACGGTGCTCGAGAGCATGGAGGTCGTCGAGAGGGCGAAGACCGAGTTGCCGCCTCGCGAAGTGAAGCTCGCCGAGCAGCGCACGAAGCTGTCTGAAGAAGAGACCCGGGTCACGTCCGAGGTGAAGGACCTCGAGGGCGAGCTCGGGAAGCTGGAGTCCGAGTGGGATCAGAAGGCCACCGGCGTCGAGGCCGGATTGCTCGAGCGCTACCGGCGTTTGCGTGCTGACCACGGGGCCACGGCCCTGGTCCCGGTCTCTCCGGAGGGGATCTGCAAGGGCTGCTACACGAAGGTGACGAGCAACGTCCTGAACACCGCCGTGGCCGGGCGCCTCGTCGAATGTACGAGCTGCTACCGGATGCTGTTCCTGGTCTGATGCCTGCGCCGCGCAGTCTCGTCCGCTCGCTCTTCTACCCGCTCCATGAGCGTCTTCGGGGCCGCTCGACCCTGCGTCACTTCCGGGCCATGCGACGTCGGGACGCGGGCGGTCCTGAGGATCTCCAGGCGTTTCACGACGCGACCCTGGTCGCACACCTGAAGCACGCGGCGGCGACGGTTCCGTTCTATCGCGAGCGCGTCGACGCCGACCGGATCGAGTGTCCCGGAGACCTCGCGCGGTTCCCGGTCATCGACAAGGCGACCGTTCGCGAGCACCGTGAGCAGCTGTTGTCCGAGGCGTGGACCGGGAAGGTCCTGACCTTCGAGACCGGCGGGTCCTCGGGCGAGCCCCTGCGATTCCATTCCGACCTGGACCGCGAGTCGAGTCAGCTCGCCTGCAAGCTACGAGCGCGGGCGTGGTGGGGGCTGCATCCGGGCCACCGCGAGACCGACCTCTGGGGATCGCCCATCGAGACCGCCAAGGACGCCGGGTTGCGGCGCGTCGTGGCGTCGATGCTCGGCTTCCAGCTGCTCCCGGCGTTCCAGCTCAACGCGGAGACGATGGCGACGTTCCGCGACCGGCTCGCGCGGGGTCGGGCGGACTTCCTCTACGGCTACGCGTCCGCGCTCGGCGCCTACGCCAGGTTCCTGGAGGGGCGGGGGGAGGACCTGTTGGACCTGGGGCTCGAGCTCGCCATCTGTACGGCCGAGACGCTGCTGGACGCCGACCGCGAGGTGATCGCCCGGCGGCTCGCCCCGCCGGCGAACGAGTACGGCTGTCGCGACGGTGGCCTCATCGCCCACGACGACCCGAGTGGTCATCTCCGGCTGATGCACGATGCCGTCCACGTGGAGGTCGTCGACGAGGCGGGCGAGGTGCTGTCGGATGGCGAGGAGGGTGAGGTCGTCCTCACCAACCTGTGGGCGCGGGCGTTCCCGATGATCCGCTACCGGGTCGGAGACCGCATCGTGAAGAGCCCGGAGCCTCCATCGGATGGCCTCCCGCACCCGACGGTGGACCGACTCGCCGGCCGGAGTACTGATTTCCTCGTGGCGACCGACGGCACCCGCGTCCACGCGCTCGGGATGATCTACATCCTGCGGGAGATCCCGGGGATCGCCCGGTTCCGCGTCGTCCAGGAGTCGCGAGCGCGGCTCGTGGTCCTGATCGTGCCCGAAGCGGACCTGGATCGAGGCCGGGTGCCGGAGGACATCGTGCGGAAGTCGCGGCGCGTCCTCGGCGCGGACGAGTTCGACGCGGTGGAGGCTGCGGTGGTGCTC
>NZBC01000175.1 GCA_002687715.1 Planctomycetota bacterium
CACTATTGATGTGGGTTTCTGAGATTATGATTCGATTGCAGGTTGAGCAAATAGCTGAATGCTGCTCGTAGCAGAACTGCAGTGGGAGACCGGCAAGCGGGGCGCTGCGATCGACACGCTTCGGGCTGGCGTACGACGGGCGCATGGCGACCTCGAGTTGCGCGCGATGCTCGGCGGGCGGCTGGTCGAGGCGGGGCGAATGGGGGAGGCGTTCGACGAGTTGGCCCGCGCCATCTCGGAACCCGGGCGACTTCCGGACAAGCTGCACATGGCCGCGCGACTGGTCGTCGAGGCCCGTACTCGCGCGGGTGCGGTTCCGCCGGGGCTCCAGCGCGCGCTCTCCGATCTCCTCACCCGCGACGTCTCGTCCGTCTACGCGGCGGGTCTTGCGCAACGGCTGGCGAAGGATCTCCAGGCGATAGCCCGTGCGCTCGAGTCGCAGGGTTCGAAGACGTCGGTGTTGGCGCGGCGTCGGCTGCGCCAGGTCGCCACCGACGCGGCGATCCGCGTCGAGACCGCCCTCGCCCTACTCGACGATGCGATCGATCGCCGCGACGTCGTGGCCGCCCTGGAGGAGCTGTCGCGGCTGCTGCCGTTCGAGCATCGCGGCGCCGACCCGGTCCGGCTACGGCGCATCTGGTCGGAGGCGGGCGGGTGGCTGTTTGGTGTGCAACCGGCCGCCGACGCGCTGATCGCCCCGGCGTCGATGCGGGAGGACGGCAGCAATCTCGTCACCCTTGATCTGGAGCACCCACCGTCGCGTCGCCTGGTGGAGTTGGCGAACCAGATGGGTCGCCTCGATGCTCTTCGAGCGCGGTGCGCCGCCGGCGCACGGGATCCCGCGTGGAGGGTGTTCATCGGGGCCGGGCTTCGGGCGCTGTGTGGCGTGGCCCGCAAACCGGCCGCGACCGGAGCGATCCGCGAGTTGGCTCGCATCCTCGACGGCGTGAACAACGAGGCGCCGGAGTCCGAGCGGGCGTTTGCGGTCGCCTGCAGCCTGGTGGTGAGCCGCGGCTGCGCGGATCGGCCGTCGTTGCGAGGGCTCGTCGACATCGTCGCGTCGCCGCAGCGTTGGCGGCTGGTGGCCAAGAACCAGCAGAGCGGCAACCGCCGTGCGGTGATCGCCGTGCGGGCGCGGGCCGCGGCTCGCGCGGGGCGGCGGGAGTCGGCGCGCAGCCTCTATGCCGACCTCGTCGCAGGGATCCTGCCCGGGGGGGGCCGGCTTCGGGGAGTGGGTTTGAAGGGCGGACAATCTGCCCGAAAGCTGTACGAGGTCGTCCGGCCCTATCTCGGACGGATGGCCGAAGACGGGTTCTGGGACCTCGTTGCGGACGCGTTGTTCGACCTCGCCTCCAGCGATCTCGCTACGGCGGAGGGCTCGGCGGGGGGATTCTCAGAGGAGTGGGACCGCATCCTCGGGGCGTGGGAGGTACGGGCCGCCGCCGACCCCGGCGCGGGCCGCGCCCTCAGCGACGCGATTCGTCAGGCGCGTCAGCAACGCTCCTCGGATCGAAACGTGAAGACGATCGTCTTGCTGGCATCGGCGAAGCGCCAGGAGCGTGCGCTGCGGGACGTCTCGCGTCGCGTGCTTCGGGGCGGCGCGGGGCTGCGGAATCTCACCACCGGTCGTGCGTTGTGGCGGGCCGGGCTGAACGAGGCGGCGAGGCGCGTCGTCATCGAGCGCGCACCCCGCAGCACCTCCAAGGCCTTCCCGCGCAAGTGGAGTGTGCCGTGGGCGCCGGACACCTGGGCCTCGTGGTTCACGTCGCCCGAGGCCGTTCGGCAGATCGTCCGCGCGACGGCGTCGCGAAAGAACAGCAGTCTCGTGTCCTGGGCAGCGGATCTCGTCGCGGTGGTGGGCACACGCGCCGAACGCTGGGCTCCCACCTCGCGTACCGCATACTACGCGGCGGCGTGGCCCGGGCTGCGTCGCATGGGGGAGAATTCACACCTGGTGAACCGTGCCGACAACCTGGTCGCGCGCGGCAAGCTGATGGAGGCGTATCTGCTGCTGTCGCGCGCGATCCTCCAGAAGACCGAAATCCGTATGAGCCTCGTCTTCGGCGGCGTGCGTGCGCAACCGGGGAGCCAGCGTTCTCCTGCCCGGGCGTTCCTTGACATCGCCCATCGGGTCGATGCAGTCGGAGCGCTGCGGGCCCGCCTTCGCGGTTCCGCCGGCCAGGCTCCGCCCCGCGGTCGCGTCGAGCGGCGCTTGCTCGCGCTGCTCGCGCTGCAGGACGGCGACATCGATGCGGCCACGTCGTGGATCGATCTCGTCGTGGCGGACTGGAAGAACGCGGTTCGCTTCAGTCAGGACCAGTCCCGTGCCGTTCTTGCGGACGCGGCCAACGCGGCGCCCCTGACCCGCGGCCTCGCGTTGCGTCTTCTCGATGGCTACCAGGCCCCGTTCGCCCCGCTCCCCATCGAGCCCATCCAGCTCGCCCGCACTGCTCTCGCGGCCACGACGCCCGAGCAGGCACTACACATCATCAGCAAGCTGCTGAGAGCGAAGCGTACGGGCGCCGCGGTTCGAGTCCTCGCCGAGGCGGGGCGCGGCGAGGCAATCGACCTGTACCGCCAGCTCGCGATCCTCGAAGTGCCGCCTCCGCGTGCGCCGCTCCTCAACCCCCGAAGACCCGGCGTCACCCTTCCGCGACCGGTCAAGACAAAGGCAACGCCCCCGGTTCCGGGCTTGTGGCGCGAGGAGAATCTCGTCCAGACTGCAGCGGCGAGGGTGATCCTGGGCCTGTCGCCAAAGCGGCTCGAACGGGTCGTGGTCCGCATTGAATCGGCCGCGAGCGATTGGGAGCGCGTGCGGGGTGCCGAGACCGTGACGTGGATCGCGTGCCGCATCGCGCTTGGTCGGCCTCCGAGCCGGAGGCAAGCCATGGAACGGGTCGGGTCGTCGTGGCCCGGGAACGCGGGACTGCTGGTGGACATGGCCGAACGCAGTTCGTACGCGACGGCGACGGCCCGCATCGTCATGGACTTCGTCGAGCGTTGGCCCGCGGCGTTCCGCGGCTATGGAGCGCGACTCGTGGAGCTGGCCCGTCGGACGGGCGTCGCCCTACCGCTCGGATCCAAACCCTTCCTTTCGTCGCTCGGGTACCAGGTCGTCGATGACCACGACGCATCTCGATGGATGTCGCGTCGTCGGACGGGACGCCTGAGCCCTCTGAGCCAAGACGAGGCGGCCGAGGAGAGCGCCGCCCTCCTGACGGAGATCGTCGAAGCGGCGCGCGAGAGCGGGGACGATGCGACGGCGGGCCGGGCGGCCGGTCTCCTCGGTCGCCGGTTCGGGCTCCACCAGTGGACCCATCTCGCCATCGCGTTCACGGCTGCGTCGGACCCGCACGCGGCGTGGGCGGCGCTGCGGGACACGATGGGAGTCGGTGACGACACCCCCGCGCCACGGCCGCTCGCGGTCCGGGAGTGGCAAGATCATGCGGTAGCCTACCTCGACGTCGCACGGCGAGCCGGTGCGCTGCTCGAGGCGTCGACGCTTCCGTCGACCACGCCCGCTGCGGCCTGGTGCAGGTTGCTCGCCCGAGGGCACACGGACCGCGTGGCATTCGTTCGGGACCTTGACCGGTTGGTCGCCGGCCGACTCGCGCACCGTCTCGGCGACGACACGGGCGTCGTGTCCGGATTGCTCGCAGCCGCCGAGGTCGCGGCCGAGGTTACCGAGCTGAAGCCGAAGGCGACGGAGCTCGTCAGCCTGCTCGCGGGGATTCCGGCGCTGCGCCGCGACCAGGCGCGTCTTCTGGATGTCGCCTGCAAGGTCGGTGCCTGGTCCGACGTCGCCGACTTGATGCTGCGGCGGCTGGGCGGATTGGACGAGCGGCACGCCGGTGACGCCGCGTCGCGTTTCGCGATCACTCGCACCGTCCAGGCGATCGTGCGCCGCGCGGCCGAACTCGGCGTCCTCGACGACCTGGCCAGCGGGCTCGAGCGGGCCCGGCTCGACGGGCCGTTCGTAGCGGGTGAGTTCGCGCGGGCGCGGGCGCGATTGGAGAAGAAGCCCATCTTGCCCGGCCTCGCGTTCGTCGCGGAGCGGACGGGCGAGGGCATGCTCGCGTGCACCTGGCAGATGCACGGCGCGGTCGAGCGGCAGGCCGCCGGTCGCACGCTGTACCCGCCCGGTTCGGCAGGCTGGACCATCCGCGTCCCGTTCGTCGCCAAGGCGGAGGCGACCGTTCCCGATGCCGACCACATCCTCGTTGTCGAACGAGTTGTTCGTGGCGGGCGCTGGCAGGAGTTCGCGCGCGTGAACGCACGGTCGCCCGGGACCACGGATGGGCTGCACCGGGCGACGATCGACGCGGACCCGGGGAGCGGGCTCCGCGTCCGTGCACGCTGGATGGACGGCGAGCAGCTACTCGCCAGGTCCCGATCCGTTCTCGTCGCGGCGGCAGGTTCGGACCACGCTCGCGACCGTCGCGGACGGATCGTCTATCCCGGCGATCCGCGGCGCCGCCTGCTGCTCAACGCATGGGCTCCCCCCGGGTGTGCAGGGTCGGTCCGGCTGCGCAACACGGGGTTCTGGGGCTCGGAGCGGGGCCGCCTGGAGCTTCCGGTGGAATCGCCGACCGGTTCTGTGTTCGTGCAGGCCGTCCTCGACTCGAGGACGGGACTCGCGACCGAGAATGTCGGTCAGCCGTTCCCAGTGTGTGCGTCGGAGGCGATTTCCTACCTGACCACGCGGGACCAGGGGCGTGCTCAATGGTGCGAGCTACAGGGCGACCCCAGCGTGGCGATCTCGGTGCGCGCCTGGTGAGAGTGTGAGGAGGGCAGCGCTCAGCGTTTGCTGGCGCCGCGGTACGCGGTCGGCAGTAGCTTGTCGATGCCGGCGAGTCCCTTGCCGCTCTCTCGCACCGCCAGCCGGCGGGCGAGGCGGTCGATGGTCCGGACGGCTTCACCGAGCGACGCTGCCGAGGTGAGGTCCACGGTGGAGGAGGCCTGCGCGATCCCGCCGAGCTCCTCATGTTCGGTCGTGGCGTCGACGATCTTGCCGAGCTGCTGGCGCGCGGCGTTTGCGCGCGCCTTCAAGCTCTGATGCAGAGGACCGTTCGCCGGGTTGCGGGATAGCGCGTCGAGGGCGCTGCGCAGCTCGAGGACCTGACCCATGACGTAGAGCAAGCGCTTGCGGTCCGGAGTGGTCTCGGCGTTCTGGGCCCCGGCGGAGTCGAGGTAGTTGTGGCGGACCTCGCCCTGCGTCCACGCGAGCAGCTCGAAGCCGATCCCGGTCGGGTGTCCGGCCGCGACGAGCTTGGAGTCTTCGATGAGATGGCAGGAGAAGCAATTGGCGACGAGGGAGTACACGTCATCGGGGCGGCGCATGCCGTGCGCCTTCGTGCGGTCGATGAGCTTCTGCCGGAGCGCCGCGGTGTGGGTAGCGTCATTCCCCTCGACGTCGCTCACCGTGTCGTGAATCTCGATCCAGTCGCGCGCGCCGCCGTGGCAGCTCTCGCAGGAGACACCGCTGCGGGCGCGGATGCGCCCGCGGTTCTCTTCGGGCGTGTAGTGGCAGCGGACGCAGGACGCTGCGGTCTTGATGCGCCGAATCCCGAGTGCGGCGGCGATCTTCTTCGCCTTCGGATCGCGGTGCATCATGGAGAAGCCCGTCGCGTGCTGACTCGCCTTCCACGTCGTGTGCTCAGCCTGGTGACACTCGGCGCATCTTTCGGCGCCCACGAACTTCTTGACGTCGAGGCCCGGGTCGAGGCAACCGAATCCGCCCACGGCGGTCCGGGGGGACTCGGACCCCACCTCGGCCGTGATCGCGAGCCCCGCCCCGAGGGCGAGGGCGAGAACGAAGAAGACAGGTCGTCGAAGGTCCAACGCTGAGGGAGTCATGCCGGGCTCGGGGTTACTACTTCGGATTCTCGGCGTCGGGGGGGTGCCGCTTGATTCAGAACTTGACGAGAAACTCGATGCGGGCGCCGGCGCCCAGACCACCGGATTCGACCCACCGTCCGAACACGTCCGTCCGGATGATGAATCGCCGGCCGAATGCACGCTGGTAGCGCGCCCCGATGGCGGAACCGGATGAATCGTCACGGTCGGTGGTGATCCGACCCGCGGCCTCGAGGATCAGCTGCTGGCGGCCCTCGTCCCACAGATGCTGCCAGCCCACCGCGGCTCCCACCACGTCCTGGGCCTGGTTGCTCAGTGCCGCATCGTACCGACCTAGCCCCACCGCAGCGAAGAGGATTCCGACGCGCCCCAGGGGGCCACCCGCGTCCGGGCCGCGGGAGACGGAGGTGTAGTCGCCGATTCCCCAGAACACGTTCCCGTACAGGAGGTCCTGGGTTCCGTGAGGGGTGATCGAGACTTCGGCGAAGAGCAGTGTGCCCTCGCCGACGAACGCGTTGTCGTCGTCGAGCGGGACGGAAGTCATCGCCCGGAAGGACGTGTTCACCTGACCGATCCTCTGGACGGCGGACACGGCGGCGAAGAACCCGTCGCCCCGGTCCTCGCGGGCATCGACATACGCGAGGTCGAGCGCCATCGTCGAGAACGGCAGGTCCGCCTCGGTGAACAGACCGAAGATGTCGGCGGTCCGGTCGCGGACGTTGTTGCCGCGGTTGACGTCGTTCCAGCCCCAGAATCCGGTGAATCGCAGATTGGACGAATCACCGGGCTTCAGGGTGTTCCGGATAATGCCTACGGAGTCGATGGTGTCATCGAGGAACAGGCCTTCCTGGAGCCGCATCGGCTGGCGGCCCACTGAGAAGCCGAAGTCGGTGATGCCGCTGTCGTCCTGGTCGAGATTGGGGAACATCTCTCCGATGTCGCCCTCGAAAAAGAGTGTCTCGACGCGTGCCTCGAATCCGTTCTCCCACCCGTCCCGGCGTTCGGGTTCGAAGACGTAACCGGAGAACCGGTTGCCGTCCCGGTCGAACGGACGCATGCCGAAGAGGATGCGTTCGGTGCCGCTGAGCTGGAGGTTCGCGAAGATGTCGAGCCGGTTCACCCACTCGGAGAACGTCTCGTTGCCGTCGTCGTACACCTGCACGGCGGTGCGATACGTCCCGTACACCTGGAGCCGCGGATTCCACACCGCGCCGGTCGGCAGTTCGAAGCCGCGTCCGATCTCGCCTCGGCCCAGGAACGCGTCGCCGATCTCGATCAGCGGTGCGGGACGTTCGGGGATGAGATCGATCTGGAGCGGGATCACCTCGTCAGTGAGGCGACTGCGATCCGGTTTCTCTTCCTGGACGCGCGGGAGTGGCGGGGCTTCGCCCTGCGCCGATGCCCATGGCAGCACCATGAGCACGCACGCGACCGCGATGATCTCCGCGCAACCCGGCGTTCGCATCACTCGACGGTGAGCGTGAGCTCCCGCTCCCCTAGAGTGAGGTGTCCTTCGACGATGGCGGCTGCGACCTGGCGAGCGCTCATTCCATAGTCGAAGCCCACGTCATGAATCTCGTGGACGAGATTCACGGGCACCATGGCCGCCTTGAGGCGAATGGACGCGCGATAGTCTCCTGGCCCGGCGACCTTCTTCGGATGCACGGTGTAGCGAGCGGTGCGGGTTCCCAGCGGCGGGATGCTGAGCTTGTGGATGCGCGCGTCGCTCGGGCGTCCGGTGAGGACGCTCGAGAAGGCCTCTGGCCGTAGGAATGGCAACGGATCGAGGGACTGGTTGACCGCGAGCACCTGCTCGCGTTCGCCCCCGCGGATCTGTCGGGTGATGAACTTCGATTGCAGCGAGAAGAGCTGTGCGTCCTTCGGGAGATCGCCGTTGTGTACGTACACTGAATGCGCGTCCCGAACGTCGCCGTTGGGGTCGAGATCACCCGACCTCATCACCACGTTGCCGGCGGGGTCGGTCACGGTCACCTCGAGCCAGACCAGCCGTTCGGCCGTGAATCCGGTTGGAACGTTGTGTCCATCGGTCGCGTTCTTCACGACGACCGAGAACCCGATCCCGTCCCGGGACGTCTTGTCGGCCGAGACCGACTCGATCTGGTAGCCGTTACGCAACAGCTCGTAGCGTTTGTCGCTCGCCTCCTTCAGCAGCGCGAACTGCGCATCGAGGATCTCGCGGGCGTCGTAGCGGTCGTCGGCTGAGTCCCACGGCTTCGGGAACGGGTGGTCGTCTGCGACCTCGTCCTCGAACGCGTCGGTACCCCAGCCCGCCTTGTGGTCGAAGAGCAGCCACTCCGCCATCGTCGCGAGTGCTTGTGCGTCCGGATTGTGAGGGAAGATCCCGGGGTGGACGATCGAATAGTCCGGCCCCATGAACATATGGTTCGTGAGCTTTCGCGTTCGCGTCGGCTTATCACCTACGATCGCGGCGGGACCCGTGTGGAAGCCGGACGCCTTGCCGAGCTCCTTACCCATGTGGCAGTCCTGGCAGCTCTCGCCGCGCTTCGCCGCCGGCGACGTCTTGTACTCGCTGAACGCCTCCTCGAGGCGGAAGCCGTTGGGCAGCGTCACGTCGTGACACGCGCCGCAGAACGCGGGCTCGACGAGTTGCCAGAACTTCTCGACGTCGCCGTGGATCTTGCGTCCCGGCGTGCCCGGCTCAGCGGTGACCCGATACTCGGGGCTCTCCATGACGCGCTTTACTTCGGAGCCGCCCGTCGGACCATAGATGGGCTGCACCAGCGGCGCCTGCACGATCGCGCGGCGTCCGTTGTCCTTGCCGTGGGCCGTGTTGACGCGGTGGCAGGCGATGCAGGTGACGCCCTCGCGTGACGTCGGGTGGCGGTTCAGGTTGCTGGTGAACAGCGGTTCGCCGATCGTCATGCCGACGGGGGTGTGGCAACGGATACAGAAGTCGCCGGTCGTGCCGTTCATCAGCTTCAGGATCTTCCCGTGCATCGCGTTGAACACGGGGGAGAGCTGCGCGTACGCGTGTGGCGAGACCGACCATTGCCGGTAGTGCTCCGGGTGGCAAGTCCGGCACGACTGCGCGGAGGGGAAGCGGTCCTTCAGGAACAGCTCGCCGTGCGGGTCCTCCTGGAGCGTGTTGATCGCCTCCGACGTCGGTGCAAGCCAGGCATCGTCCCGGAGAGTTGACGGCTCGGCGCATGCCGCCACGAGCAGGAGCAGCGTCGAGCAGCCGGCGAGAGCTGCCCAGGCAACTCGGGAAGGAGGTCGAGCGGAGTTTTCGTTCATGGATCTCGGGCGGGGACGGGGCGACCAGGAGGATGGGGGACGTTCCGGGATCTTACCGGCGCGGCGCGGTCCGTCGAAGACCACTCGGCGTTGACGGTATCTCGAGTTTGGGGTTGTGCTTGCGATCGGCTCTTTCCTTTTTCGACCAGCCGGCCCGGGGTGATTGAACTACGGGATGCAGCTTTCGCACCAGACCCCCCCGGAATCCGCGTGGTTTTTCGCCACCGCTCCCAACCCCTGGCGGAACAACGCACGTCCGGTGGATGTTCGAAGCGTGCTTTTCAGCACGCCCGCGGCGGGTGATCGGTTTCATCGGGCGCGGGCGAGCTGGGACGCCTTCACCGCAACCCGGAAGAGCGTCCGGCCGTCGGACGTGCGGCAGGTCGCTTCGAGGGTCGGGTCGTCCGCGGTGCCGTCGACGTCCACCTCCATCCAGGTCTCTCTTTCGGCGGCGTCGTGGAGCAGCCACGGCGAGGGTTGCTTCGCGAGCGAGATCGTGGAGTTGGCGAGGGGCGACGTGATGAGCTCCGTGATCGGGTATCCCGCCGATGCCCTCGTCGGATGACGGAGCGCCCGCGATCGATGGATGTCCCCACCCATGAGCACGACGCCCGAGATGCGCTGCTCGCCGATCCAGCGGAAGAGCCCGTCACGCTCGTGGGCCCACGTCCCCCAGTGATCACGCTTGAGCGGCCGGACGGCGCCGTTCCAGATCATTCCGCAGGCGAGCATCTTGAACGTCGCGTCCGATGTCTTCAGCGACCTTTGCAACCACGCGAGCTGCGCTGCGCCGAGCAGCGACGTCTTCTTCGGGTCGAAGGGCGACGGCTCGAGTCCGCCGAACCACCGCGTGTCCAGCAACCACACCTCGATCGGCCCCCACCGGAACCGCGTGTAGATGCCCTCGTCGCGCTCACCGAACGACGCATGGGCGTGGTACTCGAGGAACGCCTGGCGCGACCGCTCCTTGAACTTCAGCTTCCCCACGGTGTCGTTGCGCCCGAAGTCGTGGTCGTCCCACGTTCCCCACGTCGGCACGTTCGCGAACAACGGCCGTGCACTCGGCCACGACCAGAACTCCCGGTATCGCCGCCGCTGGATCTTCAGCTTGGTCGAGTCGATGTACGGTGTGTCTCCCAGCAACACCAACGCGTCCGGCTTGCGCTCCCGGATCGCCGTGAACGACCGTGAGTCCGCATACACGCGGTCGTTCGCGCACGAACCGAACGCCAGTCGCACCTTGCGCCGACTGTCGGTCGGTGCCGTGCGGAACGTGCCGGAGTACGACCGATCGCCGGCGACGACCGTGTAGGCGTACGCTGTCCCGGCCGTGAGCCCCGGAACATCGAGACTGACCGTGAGGTCCGACCCCGGTTCAGCCGTCGCCTGCGACCGCACCACCACCGCGCCCGCTGGCGTGGTGACGGTCAGGTGCACGTCGCCGGCCTCGCCCCGGCGAAACAGTATGCGGGCCGACGTCTTATCGACGTGCCCCACCACCGGGCCCACGTCGTTCACGACCGCCTCGGTGGGAGACGCGCAACCCACGAGGACCCACAGCAACCCACCGACGCACGTCAATCCTCGAGCGTTCATGGTGCACTTGTACCCCGAGTCGGTGATCGGTGGATATCGGTGAGGTTGCCGCGTCCACGGCCCGGGCGCGCGGTCCGGGTGACGAATCGCCGGCGGCCGGAGATCAGGAGCGAGACTTCGAGCACGGGGGACGGTCCCATCGAGGAGTGAGACGGTGCGTGCGCGGTGAGGTTCTCGTCGTCATCAAGCCGTGCGGGGATGGGGCCCGATCAGGGTATTGGGGGTTCCGGACACCGGTTGTGATCCGCCCCCAATACCTTCCCTCGGGAGTCGGTATTCTGGCGCAGCGGAAGCCCACCAACGTCACGAAGCTCGTCCAGCGCATGGTCAAGAACCGGCACGTCACCGGGCTCATGGCCATGCTCACGGAGGAGGATGCACCGGCTGCGACCGCGCGGCTCGCGCTGGAGGGGTTGATCGAGATCGGCTCCGCCGAGGCCTGGGACGGCATCTGCGAGGTCGTGAGCAAGAGCGGCGGGCACGTCGTGGAGCTCATCATGGCCGCGCTCGCCGTCCACCGTGCGCCGGGAGCGGTCCGGGCGCTCGGGGAGTGTCTGGGCAACCCAGACCCGTTTGTCCGATCGTCCGCCGTGCGGGCCATGGAAGGCCACGAGGGCAGCCACGTGGTTGCGTTGCTGCTGCGCGCGTCACGCGACCCCGCACCCGCGATCGGTCGCATGGGTGGCCGGGCGCTGGTGCGTCGGGTCGAACGCCGTCCGGCGATCCTCGCCGATATCCGCCATCAAACTGCGGAAGGCGTTATCGAGCTGCTCGACGTTCAATGGGCGATGGAACTCCTGGCGGACACGTACCCGGAGGCGATCCGTCTCCTCGCGGCGCGGCGACTCGGTCAAATCGGCGGCGACGATGCGACCACCACCCTCGTCAGCCTCATCGAGGCGACGCAGGGCCCGGTCCGCGACGCCTGCTGGGGTGCGCTCGAGGCGTGCGGCGAGGTGTCCGATCACCTCTTGCTGCCGCTGCTCGCGTGCTCCGATCCTGCCGCTCGGGCGCGAGCGCTCACGGTGTACGGCCGATTTGCCGACGCCAACGGGGAGCACATGCTCGCGGGGTTCACCAAGGACGCCGATCCGACCGTCCGCAAGGCGGCGTTGAAGGCACTGATGCAGGTGATCGAGGGCGGCGTTCTTCCGCACCTGCGCGGCGCAGTCACGGATGAGGATCCCGACGTGCGGCTGTGCGTCGTCGACCTCCTCTGTCAGCTCACGGACACCGCGACTGACCTCGTCGGTGTGGTCCAGCGCGAGTCCGGCCCGATGAAGCGCAAAGCGCTGACCTGGCTCGCGAACCACTCGATCGTGACGCCAGAGCTCGTCATGGACTACATGGAGTTCTTGCTCCAGGGCGCGGCCGTGACGGATGTCTCCGACCGCGAGTACATCGATGGTCTCGGCGCCGCTGCGCGGGCGCTCGGATCGCAGCGGGTCCCCGAGGGGTTGCTTGCCTTGACCGCCCTCGCCCGTTCGATCATCAAGCGTCTTCGGCGGGTCGCGATCGAAGGACTGCTGGGCTACCCGCCGGAGGACCGGAGCGACGCTCTATTCAGCCTGCAGGACAGCTACGACCTCGACGTGATCAAGAACGTCGCTCTCGGCCTTCACGAATCGAGGGATCCCCGATCGGTCGTGCCGCTGATCCGGGCCGCGTTCGAGTGCAAGGGCCGAGGCCAGCAACGAGCCAAGAATGCCCTCGGTGAGTATGACGCCACCTCCGATCTCGAGTTCCTGCTGTCATGCCTGAAGAACCGATGGGCGAGCGTGCGCCGCTACGGTGCCGAGCGCCTGCGTGACATTCACGATCCGGCTTCGATCCCGGGACTCCTGGAGGCGAGCCGCGACGAAGACGTCGAAGTCCAGCTCGCTGTGTTCGAAGCGCTCGGCGTCTTCGCGGCCGAGAGCAAGGATGTCGTCGAACGCATGCTCGAAGCCGTCAGGTTCGCCGACATCAGCGTCCGTCAATTGGCGTGCGAGTCGCTCGGTTTGGCGCGATGCAAGGAGGCCGTTCCCGAGCTCGTCAAGGCGCTCCACAACTTCTTCCTCCGCCCGCGGGCCTCCGAAGCACTGCGCCGAATCGGCGACCGCAAGGGCTATCTCGCGATGAAGCGCATCGAGCGCCGGGAAGCTCTCTTCCCCAAGAAGCCCAAGGAGGTCCTCGAGCGGGAGCGCAAGCGGAAGATGGCGGCCCTGGACGCGAACACCTGATCTGTGAAAACCGCCGGGCAAGCTGCCGATAGGAACCGTGGAGGAATTGCATGTCCGACGTTGGTCAGATCCTCGTCGAGGCGAATATAGTCACGGCGGAGCAGGTTTCCGCGGCCAGGAATGCGGGAGGGGACCTGGGGGAGACCCTGGTCAAGCAACGCATGGTGTCCGACGCCGACTACGTGCAGGCGGTGTCGGCGCGGTTCGGGCTGTCGGGGATCACTGCGTCGCAGATCGATGTCGACTCCCAGGCCGTCGAGAAGCTCGCCGAGAACGTCGCGCGCGGGTGCGGATGCGTCCCGGTCAAGATCGACGGCGCGATGTTGCATCTCGCCACCACCGATCCGGGCAACGAGCGGGCGATCGACCGGATCACGCGTGCGACCGGGTTGTCGGCCAAGCTCTTCGTGATCGGACCTACCGATCTCGAGCGGGCGTTTCAGCGCGTCTATGGCGGCGATCGTCGCGGCGCCAAAAAGCCGGAGGCCAAACCCAAGTCCAACCCCCTGGCGTCCCAGCCGTCGCTGCGAGAGCTCGACGATCTCCTCAAACACGCGGTTCAGGAAGCGACTCCGGAAGATAACGACGACGCCGACGAGGCGCCGGATCGCCTCGAGGTTCGTGACCTTGATCCCCCAGTCGTGAAGATCATCAATGGCCTGCTGATCAAAGCGTTGCACATGGGCGTCTCCGATCTCCATCTCGAGCCGTTGGAGAACGCGTTTCGGGTGAGATTCCGGGTCGACGGCTGCCTCCAAGAGGTCGTGCGTCTCCCGTCCGAGATGAAGAGCTCGGTCGCATCCTGCCTGAAGATCATGTCCAACATGGACATCGCGGAGCGGCGCGTCCCGCAGGACGGCGGCATCAAGTTGGCGCTCACCGACAACGAGAACATCGACTTCCGCGTCTCGTCGCTTCCCAACCTCTATGGCGAGAAGCTCGTGTTGCGTGTCCTGGGTACGAGCGATCTTCGCGACAGCGTGGACGACCTCGGATTCGAGGGTCGCAACCTGGAGCTCGTTCGAGAGGCCATCGAGAATCCCTACGGGATGATCCTCGTCACCGGACCGACGGGTTCCGGCAAGACGACGACGCTGTATACGATCCTCAACCAGCTGAACGAGCCCAACGTGAACGTGCTCACCGCCGAGGATCCGGTGGAGTACCGGCTCGACGGCATCACCCAGGTGAATGTCCGTCCGACGGCGGGGCTCACGTTCGATGCGGCGCTCCGGTCGTTCCTGCGTCAGGACCCGGACATCATCCTGGTCGGTGAGATGCGAGACTACGAGACGGCTGCGATCGCGACGAAGGCGGCGCTCACCGGGCACCTCGTGCTGTCGACGTTGCACACCAATGACGCGCCCAGCACCGTCGTCCGCATGGTCGACATGGGCATCGAGCCGTATCTCGTCGCGTCGGCGGTGAAGCTCGTTGTGGCGCAGCGCCTCGTGCGTCGGATCTGTACGAACTGCAAGACCGACGTCGACCTTGGAGAGCTGGAGCGCAGCGATCTCGATCAGACCACCCTCGCGTCGGTGGAGTACCTCGCTCGCGGCGCCGGCTGCGACACCTGCAACAACATCGGGTACAAGGGGCGCATCCCCGTGTTCGAGGTCCTGTCGGTCAAGACGCCCGAGATGAAGCGTGCGATCACGGAAGGTGGCACCGAGGTGCAGGTCGGCCAGATCGCGAAGCGCGAGGGTATGCACACCCTCACCGACTACGCGATCGAACTCGTCAACAAGGGCCTCAGCAGCCTGGAGGAGGCGGCGAGCATCATCGTTGCTGAGTAGCCAATCGTGGTGACCTCCGTTGCAGTGACCGAACGCTGGTGGGAAGCTCCCGAGTATTCCGGGGAGTTGTGGCTACCGGGCCAGAGCCGCCTTGACGCCCCGTCGCAGAAGTTGCTCGAGGAGATCGCGAAGGAAGCCGAGCGCGGCATCCTCGAGATCCCGCCGATGCCCAAGGCGGCCTTGAACGCGACTCGACTGCTCAGGTCGCAGGATGCGGATCTCACCGAGATCGGCGACGCGATCCAGCTCGATCCCGTCCTCACGGCGCAGGTGCTCCGCTACGCGAACTCCGCGCTCTTCGGTGCCCGCCATACCATCGACCAGGTGTCCGCCGCCGTGTCATACCTCGGACTGCGGCGCATGCGCGAGCTCGTGACGAGCGCGGCGATGAAACAGGTGACCGGGGACATCCCGTCCCGGGCGTACGCACAGATGGAGTGGGATTTTGCGATCCACTGCGCCGCGATCTCCAAGAGCCTCGGTCCACCGGCTCGGTGTCGACGAAGACCAGTGCTACGTCGCGGGACTCCTCCAAGACATCGGGCGCCTCCCGGTATTGCGGGCGTTGGACGCCCGCTCGGCCCTCCCGAAACCTCCCGACATGGACTCCAACGCGGACATCATCCTGGAGTCGCTGCACCGCGGCGTCGGGGTGAGGGTGGCGCAAGCCTGGGAGCAACCGCCCTCGATCTGCGACGCCATCGGGCACCACCTCGTCGGTCGCGATCCTGGGATCGATGGTCCCGCGAAGTTCCCGTCGACGAGGATTGCGGAGGCCGCGGCCGATCTCTGCATCGCCTTGGGCCTCGGCCGATTCCGCCGCCCCTTCCAGATCATCGGATCGCCCGGATTCGAGGACCTCGGAATGAGCGGCGAGGCGCTCGAGTCCTATCTCACTGAGGAGCTCCCCGCCGTGCTCGAAGGCGTCGCAGGCCTCGCCTGATCGAAGGGCGTCGTCCTAGCCCACGGCCGACCGCAGGCGTGCAAGCTCGGTGAGGATCTCGGGCAGGCAGGCGATGACGGTGTCGGGGTCGAGGGCGAGGCGGTCGCGGAGCTCCTTGAGGAAGCTCTCGTCGAGTTCCGAGCGGACGCGGGCCTCCGCTTCGTCGTCGAATTCGGTTACGTCCCGCAGCGTGTCCGCGATGCAGTCGCCCAGGTTGACGAGGTCGATCATGCGATGCACCTCGGCCGGGAACGCGAGACGGCGCTCGGGGGGAAGGTGATGGGCGGCGATGACCTGCGTAAGAGCGGGCGGGAACTCCCAGTGATTGGCGAGCATGCGACCCGCGAGTTCGTGGGAGAACCCGAAGACCTCCTCCTCGCGACCGGGGAGAACGAGCAGGGGATGGGGCCATTCGTGCGTGAGCTGGTCCATCTCCTTCGGGAAGAACGCGACCATTACCAGACGGCCGACGTGGTGCAGGAGGGCATGGGTGTAGGCCTGCTGGGGCATCAGGTCGAGCGCGGAGTGGGTGCGCGACAGCTCCCGGGCCACCAGAGCGCAGAGCAGATTGGCGACCCAGATATCCACGAGCGTGCGGCGTGCGGCGTCGCCATTGACGCTGGACGGAGGCCGGAACACGCGCTCCATCCACGAAAGCGCGAGCGCCCCGCAGACCTCACGAATGCCCACTCGCATCAACGCGTCGTCCAATGTCACCACGGGGTCAGTGCCCGGATAAAGCGCGCTGTTCGCCATCTTCACGACCTCTGAGGCGAGAGCGGGGTCGGTGGACACGATCTTCGTGGCCTCGTCCCAGCACGCGGGGTCGCGGTGGTCCAGAGACAGCAAACGCGAGGTGTTCGAAGGCAGCGGAGGGAGCGCCTCCAGCTGCGACAGCAACTGATTCAGACCGTTTCTCAGCGTGAGCGTCGACATTGGCAGATCACACCCTCACCCTCTTTCGCCGTGTGCGGTGTCCGGGATTGAGCCGTGGGCGGGTTTCCTGACCCACCGGTCGGGGTGTGGAGCACGAGGGCGCGGGTGGAGTCGAATCCAGCTCCGCCTGGATTCAGCCGTTGTCGCAGTCGGCCCCCATGGCGACTGTACCCAGCGCCGAAGTTCCGAAGGTGCCCACGTCGCCATCGATCGAACTCGTCGGATAGACGACCACGGCTTGCAGGAAGCAGAGTCCGGCCGGCGGACAGGCCATGTCCACGGGCATGGGGAACGTCGCCCAAACATCACCGTCTACGCCGGTCATGCCGACGGGCAGGGCGACCAGGCTGGTCGGGAGATCGAGATGCAACGTACCCAGCAAACCCATGTCGTAGCTGGACGGGCCGGCCGTCAAAGAGATGCCCAGGTACACCGGCAACAGCGATTGGGACGTGATGACGCCCACGACCACGGTGTCCCCGGGTGTGATCGTGCCGCTGAGCGACAGGGTCGGTTTGGGTGCGCCAGCTCCAGCCAGATCACCAGTCTGCGCGGTGAGTGACGTGGCCAGAATGACGGCAAATGTGGCGATGGAGAGCGTGCGGGACATGATGGTGGCTCCTGGGGGGGGGCGCTTTCTTGGGGGGGCGCTTTCTTTGCTCGCGAGGGGGGCGCGAGAGGTGCGTGCCATGACGGATCGGCATCCGCGGCGCCCGGCATTAACGCGAATCCCAAGACAGGATTCGGGAAAGACAACGGGCCTGCGACCACGTGGATCGCAGGCCCGCGCTCATCCTGGCCCCCCCACCGCCCCAACGGCTCGGTCACGTTGACCGACGTCAGGGTTGAGGCCCGGATGATCTCCCGTTGCCGAATCTGATCGGACGGGGCGCGGCAGCACATGTCGCGCGCCGTAGACAACGCACGCTCCATGCCCATTGCGGTGCGGATGCGCAACCGAAGCGGCTGCCGCTCTTTGCGCACTCTCGGGCTTTGGCGGGGGCCGCGCGTTGTCCAGAGAGCTGGACAACGGAAGTCCGGGTCTCCGGACCGCGGAACGGGATCAGAGCTGCACGATCTCGGTGTCCGAAACGCACGCGAGGTTCGGCGGACCGGGGGGAGCCCAGTTCCATCCGAAAGTGACCGCCTGGGTGACGAGCGTGAGGGGGGGCAGCGGCGCCGCTCCCAGCGGAACGAAGAGCGCCAGGTCGGCCTGGCCCAGGATGTTGGTGTAGCCCATCGGATAGACGCTGTACGGCGGGCCCAAGTTGATCGTGAACGACCACCACCAGAAGTTCAGCGCCGTCGGCCCGCGGTTCTCGCCGAAGACGAGCTGGGTGAAGCCGAACGGGGGCGCGCCGGTCACGCTGACGATCATCGTCTGGCCTGGTTGCAACGACCCCGTGTACTGCAGGTCAGAGCACGATTGCGCGCTCGCGGGTGACCCGAAGGTCAGGGTGACGAGGACGGCGATGACGACGCCCAGGGGTTTCGTCATAGCACGAAGGTCCCCGGAGCGGCCGTGGCCAGGAGGACGGGTACTCCGCCGACGGCGAGGGACACGACGTTGCCGTGCACATCGCTAGCCAGGGCCGCACCCGACGAGGACCATTGGACTCCGGGGCACCAGCCTGTCGTGGTCATGGACGTGATGACCCCGGCGGACCCGTCGATCACCCAGAGCGTGTCGCCGGCCGGCGTGTTGCTGTGGACGGCGGCGATGACGTGACCACCGGGCGCCACTGCGAGGCCCGAGATGTCGCCCGGTCCCAGCACCGAGCTGTCGATCGCGTGACCACCGGAGATCGGGACGAAGAACGCGGCGACACCCTGTCCAGGAACCGTGGTCGTCTCTGCGCGGACGACGAGCCAGTCCGCCCCGAGGGTCGCCACGTCGAGAACCTGTTCGATTCCGGTCAGGCGCGTCCGGCCGAACACGTTCGATCCGGCTATCTGCACCAGGTTACGTGGGGAGCCTTGGGGGCCGAGAATGAAGAACACCGAGGAGAACGGATCGAGCCGGAAGTGGCCATCGACCGTAACCACGGGAGAGACGCCCGGGCCGAACAGACCGAAGTTGGAGAACCCGTTCAATGCGCCGAAGAAACCGCCCGGCCCCCCGAGGTTGAGCAGGAACTGGAGCATGGGATAGGGCAAAGACACCAGCATGTTCCCGAAGAACGGGAGCGGTACGAAGGTGACGAGCCTGCCGCTACCGGTGCCGTCGCCCAAGGCGATCTCACTCTCGATGCCGATCACGGACTGCAGGTCCAGAGTGCCGAGCAGCGGGCTCAGGTTGAGGCCGTAGTTCTCGGCCATGTAGAACTCGATCGTCGTCGCGGTGCGCTTGAAGTACGGAGCGATGAGGCCGTCGTGGGACAGCGAGTACGCGGGGCGCTGGCTCGGGTCGGCGTAGTTGAGCTCCATGACCGGGCCGTCGGTTCCATAGGCGGCGATGTTCGTTCCACTCGCGTCGAGGGTCATCAACCGGCATGCCGTGCCCGAAGAGCCGGCTCGCAGCGCGATGGTGGTGCCGTCGCCGCTGATCGCGATCTCGCTGTCGACCCAGGTGGGCGCGCCGGGCAGCGCGATGGGCTGCGTGATGAGCAAGTTGAGGTCGACCCGATGGAGGGTGGCGTCCGCGGAGAAGAAGACGGCGTCCTGAACGACCGCGAGGGAATCGTGGGCGAGATTCGAGAGTCCGCCCACGGGCGTCACGTCGACCAGGGTGGGTGAAGCCGTGTCGGTGCGGACGACATAGACGCGCGGCGATGCGCCGAGGGTCGTGAACGCGGCGTACGGCGCGAACGAGGCGGCGCCGATTCCGGGGGCGAACCCGGACGTGAGCCCGTCGCCCGCGACCTGCCCGAGGATCACCATGCTCCGAGCGTCGACCCGCACCATGGCCGTCCCCGTCGTCGTCAGCACGCGGTAGATCCGCGAGCCGTTCGGGAGGCGGACGCGACGACCCTGCTGGAACTCCTCCGTACGGGGAATGTCCGATCGCGGCGTGAACGACTCGAGCTCGTTGGTCCAGACCGCGTCGAGGAACGTGATCGAGCCGAGGCCCGCGACGGGGGCGGGGGCGCCCCCCGGGGTCGCGGCGACCGCCAACTCCCACCCGCCGCCGGACAAGGGCGACGCGACGGCCGGTTGGGCGCTCGAGCTCGAAGTCAGGGCGAGGGCTACGCCGAGGGAGAGAATGAGCTTGGTACGCATGGCAGCGGGTTTCAGGGCTGGGCTGAAGTTGGGGTGATCATCAATCATACCGCTCTTGGCCCTTCCTTCGGGGAGACTTCCGGGCGGCGATGGTAGTTCCGCAGGTATCCGGACAGAGAATGCCGTTTCAGTTCTTGATAGAGGGTCGATCGGGAGACCCCCAGGAGCCGGGCCGCCTCGATCTTGTCACCGTCGGTGGTTGCCATGGCGCGGCTCAACGCCCAGCCCCGAAGTGCGTCCAGTGCGAAGGGGATTTCGTCGTCGGCGGGCACGTCGAAACGCCGGATCCGGTCGGAGAGGAGCGTTTCTGGGATCGCGGGGCCGTCGTTGAGTGCGACGAGGCGCGCCATCTCGTTCTGGAGCTCGCGGAAGTTGCCGGGCCAGTCGTATTCGAGCAGGCGGCGACGGGTCGGAGGTTCGAGGTGCAGATCACCCCGCGCTGCGAGATATCGATCGATGAACGCGGCCGCGTCTTCGGGCCGCTCGCGCAGCGGCGGGATCTCGATGATCGCGGCTCCGATGCGATAGAAGAGATCGGTCCGGAAGCGGACGCCCTCGCGCAGCTCATCCAGTGGACGATTGGTGGCGGTCACCAGTCGGAAGTTGCATGGGCGGGCGCGGGACGCTCCGACGGCGCGGACGCTGCCTTCCTCCAGCGCGCGCAGCAGCTTGCCCTGGAGCTCCGTTCTCATGTCACCGATCTCGTCGAGAAACAGGGTGCCGCTCTCGGCGAGTTGCATGAGGCCGGGCCGATCCTCGACCGCGCCCGTAAAGGCACCACGCATGGAGCCGAAGAGCTCGGCCTCGAGGAGGCCGTCGGGAATGGCGGCGCAGTTCTCGCCGAGGAACGGGCCGTCGCAACGGCGAGAGCGGGAGTGGATTTCACGCGCGATGAGGTCCTTGCCGGACCCCGTCTCTCCGACCACCAGTACGGGGATATCGGCGCGCGCCACGCGGTGGACCATCTCCATGACGTCTCGCATGCCGGGCGACTCGGCGATGACGGTCCCGTCTGCGTCGGGTCCACGGGCCGCTTGCAGCTCGGTGGTGACGGCGTGGGCGCGTTGTCGCTCCTGGCGGAGTAGCTCCTGCAGCTGGCCGTTGAGCTGGCGGATCCGGGTCTCGCGCTCGGAGCGCTGAAACACGATCGCGGCCTGGTCCGCGAACGCGGAGAGGACGCGGATCATGCGCATGGGGAACGCGTCCTCGCGGCCTGGATGGTCGAGGTACATCGCTCCGCGTACGCGCCCGTCCGCGGTGAACGGGATGCAGGCGACCGACTTCAGCTTCAGGTTGTTGACGCTGAGCATTCCTCCGAAGCGGTGATCTCCCGTGGCGTTGCCCGTCGTGATGGGATGCCCGTTGGCGAGTACATCATGGATGATCGTGGACGAGATCAGGCGCTTCGGGACCCGCAGGCTCTTGCCGCCCGCGCGCCGGGCCACCGACAGGCTGAAGTCGTCCTCGTCGCGCAGCACGATGAAGCCATGCGCGGCGCCCGTCATGTCGATGGCGGCGTCGAGGATCTCGTCCAGCAGCTGTTCCGGCGCGCGCTCGGAGGAGACGAGGCGCCCCATGCGCATCAGATTGTCCGTCGCACCGTCACCGCCACCGTCACCGGCGCGCAGTCGGTCGAGGACGCTCTCGATGCGATCCTCCCATCGGGCTTCGAACATCGTCGTGGCCTCCTCGGGCTCGAGCGGACGCAAGACCTGCTCCAGCTCGCGAGCGATGCGTTCGCGATCGGGCTGGCCGGTCTCGGACAGGAGTAGCAGGGCGTTCAGGCGGTCATCAGGCGCTGAGATGTGTGGTTGGGCTTCACGCAGGCGGTGCGTCGCGATGGGGTCGACGATCCCCGCGGCGTGGGCGGCGATGGACGCGTCGAGGACCTCGTCGGGCTGCCTCGCGGCGTCGAGCGCACTGCGCGCGGCCGTGGCGGCGTGCTCCGGACGTCCGGCTATCGCTAGTGAACGTGCGATCAGTGCCAGAGTGGAGGCGTCGGGATCAGGCGTCCCTTCGAGCACGGCGAGGGCCTCGTCGGGATCAGCGGGCGCCAGAAGCCACGCTGCTCCGAGGGCCTTGCGCGCGGCCAGCCGCTCGGCGGCGAACTCGTGAGTCTCCGCGATCGCGACGGCGTCGGCGGCTCGGCGGCGCGCGGGTTCGCTGACGGCGAGCCGTCGATCGCTATCCGCGAGGGCGATGAGGGCGGCGGTGCGTCCTCGGGGATGATCGAGAGCGGTGAACTCGCGCAGGCCGTCCTCGAGGTCCGTGCGGGCTTCGGTGAGGCGCCCGAGTCGCACGAGAAGAGACCCGCGGTTTACCAGGCTGGCTGCGACCCCGACTTCCTCGCCCGCGCGGCGGCGGATTTCCAGGGCCTCCTCGTGGGCGGCGAGAGCATCCTGGTTTGCATGGAGCTTCTCGAGGAGGAGCCCGAGGTTGTTCAAGGTGGTGGCGAGGTTCACGAGGTGCCCGGCGTCGCGGAATGCGGCCGCCGCGCGCTCGAGGTCATCGCGTGCGGGATCGAGGTCGCCCGCCGCGGAGCGGATGAGGCCGCGCAGCTGACGCAACCCCGGAGGGAGCATGCCGAACCCGGACTTGCGCTCGTTGACCACCCCGAGCGCTCCGTCGAGCGCCTCGAGCGCCTCGGCGCCGCGTCCAGCGCGGTGGAGAACCTGGGCCCGGGTCCCCAGGCAGGTCGCGCGTTCGTAGTCGCTCCGGGCGCGCTCCGCGGCTGCATCGGCGTCCGCGATCGCGTCGTCGGTGTGCCCGAGCTGCAGGCGGCAGACGGCGCGAATGCGGAGCGCCTCGGCGCGGTCGTCGCCTCGGAGTGCGCCGGAATCGACGGCGCGGTCGAGCGCGGCTGCGGCGTCGGGGATCGCGCCGAGCAGGCGTTCGACCTCGCCCCGCGCGACGGCGGCGCGGGCTCGGGCGCCCGGAGAGGCCGTCGCGGCCTCGTCCAGGATGGTGAGCGCGGAGCGCGCTGCTTCGGCGTTTCCCAGACAGGCCTCGATGCGGGACAGGTCTCGGGCGGCGTCGTCGGCGGCAGGACTGTGGGGAGCGTGCGCCGCCGCGAGCAACAGACGTCGCGAACCGGCGATGTCCGAGTTGGCAAGGCACGACGCGGCGACGTCGCGGGCACGCCGCACCGTCTCTGCGGACGGATTGGCAGCAAGCGCGTGCCAGGTAGCCAGCTCGGTAGCGCGGGGTCCGACCTCGTCGGCACATTCGTCGGCGGCGCGGGCGAGGGCCGAGTGGAACGCGGCGTCGTCGGTGCTCCCGAATCTCGGCGTTGCCGCGCACAGGAACGCCGCCCCTTCCCGCCATCTCAGGGTGGCGGCGCCCCGTCGGAGGAGGAGCTGCACGATCGGGGGGTCGATGTCGAGGTGATCGCGCGTGCGCGGGCCGAGGTCGGCCCCGAAGAGCTCGAGCAGCGTCGCGGCGCGCGCCGCAGGGCGAGGGAGGCCCGCGTGGAGAGCGGCGTGGGCCCGATCCGGCGCAGGGATGGCGTCCGTCTCCACGACGAGGACCGCACGGTCGCCGGCGACCGTCATTCCGTCGGCTGCGACCAGTGCCTGGACGGCGTGGAGGAACGGGCCCGGCAGCCCGGACGCGCGTCGGCGGATGGCAGCGGCGACGGTTGACGTTCCGCGCGCGTCGTCGGGGAGGGCGAGCGCGTCGCGAAGCAGGGCCGCGCAAGCGGACTCCGGCAACGGGCCGGCCCGGACGATCGCGACGTCGGCGCTGTCGTGATCGAGGCGAGACCGGATTGCTGACGCGTTGACGTCGGTGGTGCGGACGCCGATCAGGATGTTGTCCTTCCGTGCGAGGAGGAGACGCAAGACGTCGGAGGCGAGGCCATCCGCGTCGTCGGCGTCGAGCAGGACGACCCGGTCCCACCTCGTCGCGTGGTCGACAGCCTCGGCGGCAGCGCGCGCGCGTTGGGCGGCGACCGTGCCTGGAGTGAGGTCGACGCCGTCCGGGGTGGGCGAATCACCGACGGCGCTCGCGACGGGTCGGCGCAGATCGACGGAGGCGATGCCCCGTAGCTGCGCCCGATGATGCAGCGCGCGCAGGAGTCGGCCGCGTCCGCTGCCGGGCGGACCCTGTATGAGCACCATGCGCGGGACGGTGGATCGGGTCGTCTCGTCCTCGTCGGCGCCGAGGGCATCGAGCCACGCGTCGATGCGGCCCAGCTCGGCGTCGCGACCGACGATTCGCGGTCCGGGGAGCACCTCCTGCACTCCGCGTTCGAGTTGTTCGAGGGCTGCGCGGGCCGACGCAGGGCGTGCTGCCGGATCTTGCGCCGTCAGCGCCTCGAGCAACGATGCAAGCGCGACGCGCGCGGACGGAGACGCTGCATGGCGCAGCGTGAGACCGAGCGCGTAGAGGTCCGACGCCGCGCTCTGAGGAGCTCCCCCGCGTACCTCGGGTGCGAGCATCGCGGGTGTTCCTGCGAGTGCCGCGCCTTCGGCGACGAACGCCGCGAGTCCGAGATCGAGCAGGACGGCGTGACCGTCTGCCGTGAGGCGGACGTTGGACGGCTTCAGGTCGCGGTGGAGCAGGCCGCGGCCGTGGAGGAACGCGAGCGTCTCCAGGCACTGGCGCGCCACGGACGCGCACGTCGCCTCCGACAGCTGGCCTTCGAGGTCCGCGAGGTCGGCCCCGTGGATGAGGTCCATGGTGAACGCCGGCGCTGGCGTCCGGACGAAGTCGTGGAGGCGTGCGATGTGCGGGTGGTCGATCTCGACGAGCAGGCGCACCTCTCGAGGGACTTCCGATCGCCGCGCGTCTTCGAGCACCTTGAGCGCACGCTCCTCGCCGTTCCGGCGGTCTCGCACGTGCAGCACGACCCCTGCTCCACCCTCACCGAGGGGGGCGAGCACCTCGAAGCACCGAGCGATCACGTCGCCCGGAGCCCAGTGCGCAGCTCGTTGTCGGGTGCTCATTGTCCGGAGGTCGGGAAAATGTGCTGATAACCGTACAATTCGAGCAGGCAGATTGTCAAAGCCAAAGATCGGGGGGAGGGACTGAGAGAGGGCCTACTTCGCGTGTAACTGCTTGCGCAAGCGGAGCATGAGGTCGCGGGTCATCTTGATGCCGGCCATCTCGTCGAGCTTGCCGCCCTCGTACTCGATGCCGATGTAGCCCGAGTAACCGGCCTTCAAGACGATGCCGAGCATCTTCGCGTAGTCGGTGTTCGTCTCGTTGCCCTTGTCGTCGAAGTCGTGGGACTTGGCGGACACCGCCTTGGCCCAGGGCATGAGCTCTTCGACGCCCCGGTAACGGTCGTACCACTTGTTGCCGGCGATGCGGAAGTTGCCGAAGTCGGGCAGCGTGCCGCAGCGCTTGTGGTCGACCTTCTTCATGACCTCGGCGAGCCACTTGCCGTTGGACGACAGGCCGCCATGGTTCTCGACGATGACGTTGAGGCCGCGTTCGTCGCCCAGCTTGCTCAGGCGGCGCAGACCGTCGGCGGCGCGATCACGCTGCTCCTCCCAGGTCCCACTGGACTTCGCGTTCACGCGGATGGAATGGCATCCCAGGAACTTCGCCGCGTCCAACCACCGAACGTGATTGTCGACCGCCTTGCCTCGCCGCTTCTCGTTGGCGTCGCCGAGCGCACCTTCGCGGTCGACCATGATGAGCAGGCTCTTCACGCCCAGATCGTCGGCCCGCTTCTTCATCTCACCGAGGTACTTCTCGTCCTTCGCCTTCTTCTTGAAGAACGTGTTCACGTATTCGATCGCGTCGATCCCGAGGTCCTTCTTCGCGATCTTGGCGAAGTCGAGGTGGTCGATCTTCCCCGCGTTGAGCGCGCGATGGAGCGACCACTGCGCGAGCGAGATGTCGAACGCGTGACGGCGCGGGGTGATGCTCATGGAGCCCGAGGCGGCGAACGCGACGGGGGCGACGGCGGCGGTGGTGATGAAGGTGCGGCGATCCATACCGCAGATACTACCCCGCAGCGGAGAACTCAGGCGTCGAGTGGACCGTCCGGAACTCCCGAGCCGCGACGGACCGCCCGGGCGATGGCTGACATGTCCTCATCCCCGTGGCCGTCGGCAATGAGCCCGTCCTCAGACGTCGCGACGTAGGCTGCAATGGGAAGCACGGCTCCGCCGTCGCGGGCCGTCTCCAGAGCGATGCCCAGGTCCTTTCGGTGCAGGCGGACGCGGAATCCCAGGGGGTAGGAGTCGCGAATCATGTTCCCGGCCCGATTCTCGAGCACCCACGACCCCGCGGCGCCCCCGGCGATGGCCTCGATGACGCTCTCCGGGTCGACGCCGGCCTTGTGGGCGAGCACGATCCCCTCGGCAACGGCCTGGTAGGTCCCAGAGATGACGACCTGATTCACCGCCTTCGCGACTTGCCCGGCACCCGGGGGACCGACCAGGGTGATGGACCCGCCGATCGCTTCGAGCACGGGGCGGGCGCGCTCGAAGTGGGCGTCCTGGGCGCCGCACATGACCGCCAGCGTGCCGTGGATCGCGCCCTCGGAGCCACCGGAGACCGGCGCGTCGACGAACCCGACATCACGGGCGGCGAAGTGCCTCGCGAAGTCCCGTGTCGCCGATGGGGAGATCGTCGAACAGTCGATGATGAGCCCGCCGTCCTCGATCCCGTCGTCGACCCCGTTCTTGCCGAGGAGGAGGTGCTCGACGTCCGGAGTGTCCGACACGCAGAGGAGGACGACAGATGCTCCGCGGGCCGCCTCGGCCGGGGTGCGGGCTCGGGTCGCGCCTTGCTTCTCGAGCGGCAGCTCGCGCTCGCGCGTTCGATTGTGGACGACGACGTCGTAGCCCGCCTTCAGGAGGTTCGACGCCATCGGCGCTCCCATCGTGCCCATGCCGATCACCGCGACGGTCTTCATGCGGGGGAGGTTAGCATGCGTCGATGACGACGTTGCGAGGCTCCGTCCCCGTCACGTGGCGTGCCGGCTACACGCTCGACCTTCCCGCGGGCGACACGCCGGTTGGCGGCTGGCCGTTGCTCGTCCTGCTGCACGGCTACGGGCAGTCGGGCGCGGCGATGGCGGAGCGGCTCGACGGCTTCGGCGATGCGCCCTACGCACGTCTGTGGCCTGACGCGCCGTTCCCCATCGAGCTCCAACGTGACGAGCGCCGTGTCGTCGGACACGCCTGGTACCAGTACACGGGCGACCAAGATGCGTTCGTGCGGGCGCTCGACTTCGGCCGCGCGCACCTGCGCACGCTCCTCGATTCCGTCGCCGCGGACCACTGCGTCGATCCGTCGCGCGCGATGCTCTGCGGATACAGCCAGGGCGGCTACCTCGCGGGCGTCGCCGCGTTCAAGGATCGCGATCGTTGGTGCGGCCTCGTCGCCATCGCTACTCGCGTCAAGACGGAGGTCGTCGCGACCGAACTCGCGTCCGCAAAGGGCTTCCCGGCCCTCCTCCTCCACGGCTCCCGCGACTGCTTCATCGACGCCGACCGTCAACGCGAGTCCGCCGAAGTGCTCGCCGCCCATGGCGTGGACGTCCGCCTCGAGGTCTGGGACGGCGGCCATGGTCTCAAGCCAGCGCTGGTACCCATGATCGATACGTTCGTGCGCTCGGCCCTCTGATGCCCGTTTCCGTTGGGAGCGCAGCCCGGATTGCGATTGATTCACAGCCTCTCCAGGTCCGCGCCTCCGGGTTCAGTTGAACGTCAGCACGAGCGCGTTCGTGGTCACGAAGCCGGCGGTGATCGCGGGGTCGAGGACGGCCGCTTGGACCACCAGGACGAAGCCAGCGAGGGTCGGATCGTTGGGGATCGTGAACGTCGTCGTGGCCGTTCCGCCCGCGCCCGTCTGGATCGGACCGACCGGGCTCACTCCGGCCACGGCGAGGGCATCGGCGGTCACCGGATCCAGCCAGAAGGTGTTGCCGGAGCCGAGCGGGATCGGGCCCGGGGCCGTTGCGTAGGCCGCGAAGAGGTATGCGAACGAGTTGGGGAGCGCCGGCGTCACGGTGAGCGGAAACGCCGCCGTTCCGAGCGCGGGAATCTGGTTCGTTTGCAGGAACGGGACCAGGCCGGTGGAGTGCGTCGCGCTCAGGCCGAACGGGGTGGCGGTGGGCGCGGGGCCGGACGTGAGCTCGTCGGCTCCGAGGTCCGCGAGCGTGCGGGTCTCGCCGTCGATGTCGTCCAGGACGAGGAGGGGTGCCGTGGCCGCATCCACGCAGGGCGAGCCGGGGAGGAGGTGGAGGTCGCCGACCGCGGGCGCCGACAGCAGCGGGTCGGCGTCGAGCGACGCGAGGTCGCGTCCGACGGCCGTCCGCCACGCCGCGAGGGTCGACGCGATCGACTGTCCGTTCGTGCCATGGAAGCCGAACGGTCCACCGCTCGGGTCGTGGATGCAATTCCGATCCTGGACCAGCGGCAAGCTTGCGACGCCTCCGATGGTGGGCCACCAGAACACGGGGCGGCCACTGGCGACGGTCTTCACGATCACGTTGCCGAAGACCTCCTCGAAGGGGGTGTCGGTGAGACTGCCCGGGAATCCGCCCATCACGGTGAAGAACGACCCCGTGGCGGTGGCGACGTGGAACGTGTTGTGCCGGACGCGGGTTCCGTTGGTGCGTCGCGCGGACACGTAGCCGAACCGCGACAGCGTGTTGAATCCACCCGCGTTCGTGGTCTGGAGATTCCAGAAGAAGTTGTTCTCGATCACGGTGTCCTGAGGGTGGGGCAGGTTGCCGTGGAGCATGACGCCCGCACCGCCGCAGTCGTGCAGCCGGCAGCGTCGGATGACTGCGGATTCGACCTGGCCGTGGCCGGCCTCCGAGTAGATCGCCACGGCGTCGTAATCGGCCCCGCGGATTTCCAGGCCTTCGATGGTCACGTGGTCGGCGCCGTTCCAGAACACGCCCATGGCGCGACCCGTCGCATCGAGCACGGGGAACTCGCCTGGTGCGGCCCGGAACGCCACCGGACGATCGGTCGCGGCGCCGGCCCAGGTGCCCAAGGTGAGGACCGCATCGCTCGTGCCCCAGGTCACGTTGGTCGTCGTGAACGGCATGGCGTCGGTGTACGGACCGGCGTCGTCGAAGAGCTCGAAGACGACAGGGCCAGTGACGCCCTGTGCGAGCAAGGCCTGGACTGCGCTCGTCAGCGAGGTGAAGTTGGACCCGCCGCCCGGAGCGAGAGGATTGACGGTGTAGAGCCCGGACAGCTGCGCGAAGCCAGTGGCCGTCAGCGCGAGGAGGAGGAGGCCGGTCCGTAGAGTCGCGCATACCGCGATCGCGGATCGATGGGCCATGGGACCGCCTCCGTCTCTTGGAACTGCTTCTGGTCGTGAGGGTTGAGCGGTGGAAAGAGGCTCCCCGCTACTGATTGATACCCCCAAAACCGGCGCGAGGCGGTCGGTTTTTGGCGTGATCAGGTCGGCGAATGTGAATCACCGACCGCCTGGGCACCGGCGAGGTCCCCCCGGTCTGCTCGGCGGAGAGCGACGAAAGGTACGTTGAAGGGAGACTTTCGTGGACCCGCTGAGTACGCTCTCGTTCCCCACCGGAGCGCCGCAGATGTCCGTCGATCAAGGTCTCGTCACCGCCGCCCATTTCCGCTACATCGCCGAGCATTGCCAGGGCGAGGACGCGTTCCTCCAACAGCTCCGCCACGATGCTCAGGCCGCCGAAATCCCCGCGATTTCCATCGGTCCGTTGCAGGCGACGTTCGTTCAGATCCTGCTCAGGGCTGCGCGCGCGAAACAAGTGATCGAGGTCGGCACGCTGGCCGGCTACTCGGCGATCTCCATGGCCCGCGCGCTTCCGGACGACGGGTGCGTGCGCACGATCGAAATCGAGCCCGCCCACGCGGCGTTCGCGGAGGCCAAGGTCGCCGACTCCGACGTCGCGGGCAAGGTCGTCGTCCACTGCGGCTCCGGGCAGGACATCCTGCCGACGTTCGAGTCCGGCTCCGCCGACGCGGCGTTCCTCGATGCTGACAAGTCGGGGTACGCGACCTATCTCGAGGAGTGCTGTCGCATCCTCAAGCCGGGGGGGCTCGTGATGGTGGACAACGCGTTCGCGTTCGGCCAGCTCTTCTACGAGGACCCGACCGATCGGGAGGTGCCGGCGGTGCGGGCGTTCAACGACCACATGGCGCAGCACCCGGGTGTCGACGGCATCATCGTGCCCTTCGGCGATGGGATGTGGGTCGGGGCGACTCGATGATCCTGTTGCTCTCGATTCTGCTGACGTTGGTCCATCCGGCCGTCCCGGACTTCCATGCCTGGGCCACCGGCCGAACGCTGAGAATGGACTTCAACCACGGCGGCAACGCGCATCAGGAGCGCGTGATGGTGAGCGGGTTCCGGCGCGAGGGAGCGTGGGCCGGCAGCCGGACGCAGCTCGTCTCACCACTCGATTCTGGAGTGTGCCGGGTCACCGTTCGTGACGCGAAGTCGCGCGCGATCCTCTACCGCCGCGGGTACGCCACGATCTTCGACGAATGGAAGACGACGGCGCCGGCCCGCCTGACGTTCCGCGAGTTTCACGAGTCGGTCCGGTTTCCGGAGCCGCGGGGCGCGATCGAGATCGAGCTCGACCGGCGCGACGCGACGAATGCCTACGCGTCTTTCTTCAAGACGACGTTCGATCCTGGCCAGGCCCGCGTCGACGACCGACCACTCACCGAGGGCACGGTCCGGTGTGTGTTCCGCAACGGGGAGCCTTCCCGCAAGGTCGACCTCGTGCTCGTGGGCGACGGATACGCCAACGACGATCTCCCCGCGTTCCGGGACCATGTCCTGCGCCTCACCGAAGCCCTGTTCGCGGTCGAGCCCTACCGGTCGCGACGGCGGGACTTCAACGTCTGGGCGGTCGAGGTCGCGTCTCCGAGAACCGGCATCGACGATCGGCTCAGACCGAAGCGTCCTCGGCGGAACAACGTGTTCGGATCGAAGGCCGGGACGTTCGGTCTGGCGCGGTACGTCCTGGCGTTCAACAACCTGGCGCTTCGGGAGGCAGCGGCGCGCGCGCCGTGCGACGTGACGGTCGTTCTCCTCAACACGAAGCGCTACGGCGGCGGCGGGATCTACAACCTCTACTCGACGTGCGCCGCGGCCTCCGACTCGGCGGCCTACCTCCTCATTCACGAGTTCGGTCACAACTTTGCCGCCCTCGCCGACGAGTACTACACCTCCCGGGTCGCCTACCAGAACGTCAACCCGCCCGGGGTCGAGCCGTGGGAAGCCAACATCACCGCGCTTCACGACAAGGAGCAGCTCAAGTGGCGCGATCTCGTCACTCCGGACACGGTGCTCCCTACCCCGTGGAACCAGGAGCGTTTCGACTTCGTCTCCAACCGGTACCAGGCCACCCGTCAGAACCTCCGCGCCGCCGGCCGTCCTGAAGCCGAGCTCGCCGAGCTCGCTGCCCGCCACGCGCGCGAGGTCGACACCCTCTTTGCGAACGCGCCTCACCAGAACGTGGTCGGCGCGTTCTCGGGCGCGGGCTACCGAGCGAAGGGCCTCTATCGCCCAGCACTGGACTGCATCATGTTCTCGCGTCGGGCGAAGACGTTCTGTCCGGTGTGCGCCCGAGCGATCTCGCAAGTGATCGACAGCTACGCGAAGTAGCAGGGTGGACACCCGGGAGCGCCAGACTCCAGTCCGCCGGGAGCGCGAGATTCCAATCCGCCGGGAGCGCGAGATTCCAATCCGCCGGGAGCGCGAGATTCCAATCCGCCGGGAGCGCGAG
>NZBC01000176.1 GCA_002687715.1 Planctomycetota bacterium
CACCTTCCTCGTCCAGCACTGGCTCGGTGTCGACGGCATGCCCCGTCGTTACGCGGACTACCTGCCGCAGGACGGCTTCACCTGGATGAACCAGGTGTCGACGGGCGGCGCGATGCTGCTCGGTCTCTCGATGGTTCCGTTCTTCTGGAACGTGTGGATCACGGCGCGCAACGCGCCGAAGGTCACCGTCGACGACCCGTGGGGCTACGGCGGTTCGCTCGAATGGGCGACCTCGTGCCCGCCCCCGCGCCACAACTTCACGTCGCTGCCCCGCATCCGCTCGGAGCGCCCGGCATTCGACGTCAACCATCCTGAGCTTCTCGAGTACGCCGGACACGGCCACGCAGAACCTCAGCTCACCGGAGGTGCTGCCAAGTGAAGGCTTCGATCAATCTCTTCGTCTACTGCGGCATCTTCTTCATGATCATGGCTGTCATCTACGGCTTCGTCACCCATTTCAACGAGATGGTGGGCTTCCCGGCCCTCCTCCTCGTGGGCGTCATGTCGATCATGATCGGCGTGTACCTGTGGCTGACCGACCGCCGCGTCGGCCGTCAGCCCCAGGACACCGAGACCGCCGAGATCTCGGATGCGGATGCCGACTACGGCTTCTTCAGCCCGTGGAGCTGGTGGCCGATCGTCTGCGCCGCTGCCGGTGCCGTCTCGTTCTACGGCATCGCCATGGGCTGGTGGATCTTCCCGTTCGGTGCCGTGCTCGGCATCATCGCGCTCGTCGGCATCTCGTACGAGCACGATCGCGGCGGATTCGCCCACTGATCGCCACTTGAGCGGCACGCATCGCTGATGCTCCGCTCAGACGCCAAGGCCCGGACTCTCACGAGTCCGGGCCTTCGCGCATTCACGCCTCCGCCGCCGAGGCGGTCGCTGCTGTGGTTGATGGCGTAGTTTCCATCGCAACGGTCGACGACAGATCGTGCGCCCCGTGGAGCGCGTTGTCCGCGCACAACGCGCCTCACACCACCCTGGGCTCTAAGACGCACCCGCAGCGGCTCACACCGCCTCCTGAGCGTCTTCTCCTACCCGTCCACGGCGGTGAACATCGTGCTTAACGTAGTGGTCGGCGTTGTGGGGGTCGGAGGCGCGGCGGTCGAAGGCGCATTGGTCGAAGGCGCGGCGGTCGAAGGCGCGTTGGTCGAAGGCGGTGCGGGCGCCTCGTCTGCTGAGCTGACCCCGCGCCGAGGCGGTCGCACGGATCCGTCCCACCGTCGTTGCGGTCGACCACGTCGAGGACCACGGGACCTCACGAGCGTCGTCGGCAACAGGTGCTCTCTCCGTTGGAGCGATCGTTCCCGCCCCGGCAGCCCGCAGGTGGGGGACGCGCCACGGATGCGTCAAGCGATCTCGGCCCGAGGTCAGCGAACACCCTCCACAGTGGTCAAAGGACCACCACAACGTGGAAAGCGACGTCCTCAGCGGTACCGTCGAGATAGCCTCAGGCCACCGGTTCCTTCGCGTCGACGAGGAAGTTCATTGTGATCAGGGAGTGGCCTTGCCGGCAGCGCGGCCTCGTGGTTGTTCAGCCGCGGGGTGCACACCACCGCGAAGGATCGCGCCGGCCGCACTCCGCGCCTCGATCGCGCCGCTCGTTCAACACTGAGCGCGTTTGTCACCGCTTCGGCGACTCACCGGCCGCTTATTCAACACTTGGCGTGGATATCTCGCCTTCGGGGACCACATTTTCACGCGAACTGTTGATTGAGGGGCCGCCAGACTGTTCGGCCGCCTGAGGTTCACCGTGAAGGCTCGCGCAGGACAGGAAAGATGAGCGCAGGGAGATGAGCGCGGGGAGATCGCGGACGCCGTCGATCAGCCGAACGCCAGGTGCACGCGCCGGCAGGGCGTTCTCGCGGCCGTGAAGCCGGGGGAGCGGGACGGTGGGCGGGTACGCAAGAGGGCCCAGCACGCGATGTGCTGGGCCCTCTCGGGTCTGACCGGAGTCAGCGGTTCAGGATCCGACTCTCACCGGAGTCCGAACCGTGACGATCAGTGGCTGATCGACTTCTGATCCGCGCCTTCGACCGCTCCGTGGTCGTGGTGTGAGGCCTCGAGCTCGGTCTTCGTCACCGGTGCCACACGGTCTTCGAAGAAGAACTTCGACAGGCGGGCGCGGAACTTCTCGAGCTTCGTCACCTTGCCCTCGGCGTTCGGCTGCGGCGGGATGTAGTGTGGCGATTCGAACGCGGTGAGCTTCCACAGCTTGTTCGGCGGGAGCGCCTCGTGACGCTCGAGGAACTCGCCGTGGGGGAGGCGGATGATGTTCGCCGTCTCCCGACCGTGCAGAGCGACCTCGCGGTCCTTGCGCTGCAGTGCGAGGCACATGCGCTTGGTCACGATGTAGCCGATGACCGGGCCGATGAAGAAGAGCGCGCGGAAGATGTAGATCATGTCGTTGAGCGACATGTGGAAGAACACGGCGATGATGTCACCCGACGCAGCAGCCCACATGTTGCAGTAGAAGATGATGCCTGCGACACCGATGGCGGTGCGTGTGGGGTTGTTGCGCGGACGGTCGAGGATGTGGTGCTCGCGGTTGTCCTTGAGCAGCCAGGCCTCGAAGAACGGGTAGACGAACATCGCGGCGAACACACCGCCCATGACGAGCACGGCGCTGTTGATGTTGAACGAGATCGGCCAGCCGGCGATGTAGAACTCGAACCAGCCCGGCACGATGCGGAGGAAGCCGTCGGCCCAGCCGATGTACCAGTCCGGCTGCGTGCCGGCGGAGACGGGGGAGGGGTCGTACGGTCCGTAGTTCCAGATCGGGTTGATCGTGAACAGTGCCGAGATGACGGAGATGAGACCGAAGATGAGGAAGAAGAATCCTCCGCCCTTCGCAGCGAACGTCGGGAGGACGGGTTCGCCGACGACGTTCTTCTCGGTGTGTCCGGCGCCGGGCCACTGCGTGTGCTTGTGGACGACGACGAAGATGAGGTGGATGCCGATGAGCGCGATGAGCAGCGCCGGGACGATCATGATGTGCAGCGAGTACAGTCGCGACACGATGTCGACACCCGGGAACTCGCCGCCGAAGAGGAAGAACGAGATGTAGGTGCCGACCAGCGGCAGCGACTTGAGGATGCCGTCGATGATGCGCAGGCCGTTGCCCGAGAGCAGGTCGTCCGGCAGCGAGTAGCCGGTGAAGCCGGCAGCCATCGCGAGGATGAGGAGCAGCACGCCGACGACCCAGTTGAGCTCGCGCGGCTTGCGGAAGGCACCCGTGAAGAACACGCGCAGCATGTGGAGGCTCAGTGCCGCAACGAAGAGCAGGGCGCCCCAGTGGTGCATCTGGCGGATGAAGAGCCCGCCGCGGATCTCGAAGGAGATCGCCAGCGTCGAATCATAGGCCTCGGAGATCTGGACGCCGCGCAGCGGCACCCAGGGTCCCTCGTAGTGGAGCTCGCCCATCGCGGGCTGGAAGAAGAACGTGAGGAACGTGCCCGAGAGCACGACGATGACGAAGCTGTAGAGGGCGACCTCGCCGAGCATGAAGGACCAGTGCGACGGGAAGATCTTGCGCCCGAACTCGCGGACGAGGACGGAGGCCCCGACGCGCTGTTCGGTGAAGTTCGTCAGCTTCCCGACGGTTGTTGTGGGCTGTGTAGTACTCATGGGTGATTGATCTCCCAGAACGTAGGTCCGACAGGCTCAGGGAAGTCCGACTGCGCGACCAGGTAGCCTTCGCTGTCCACCCGGATGGGCAGCTGCGGCAGCGGGCGCTTCGCCGGGCCGAAGATGACCTTGCAGTGCTCGGTCACGTCGAACGTCGACTGGTGGCACGGGCAGAGCAGATGGTGGGTCTGGTGCTCGTAGAGGGCCACCGGGCAGCCGACATGGGTGCAGATCTTCGAGTACGCGACGATGCCGTCGTGCGACCAGTCGGCGCGTGCCGGATCCTCTTTGAGTTCCTTGGGGTCGATGCGCATGAGGAGAACGGCGGCCTTCGCCTTCTCGTCGAGCGCGTGACCGGCGTTGGACTCGTCGCCGATGCCGGAGGGCAGCACGTGGTAGGCGGAGCCGATCGTGACGTCCTCGGCCTTGATCGGGCGCTCCGAATCGGGGCTGGGAATGCCGCCCGGATCGCGGATGAGTCGCACGCCCTCGCCCCACAGGGTCTTGAACAGGGCGTCGCCGGGCAGCGGACCGAGGTCGCGGAAGACGAGGATCGCGGGCAGGGGAGCGATCGCCAGCGCTGCGATGAGCGTGTTGCGCAGAAGGGGACGACGGGCGATGCCCGACTCCTCCTTGGCCTGGTGGAGGATCTCGAGCGCGATCGCCTGATCCTCTTCGCTGCCGCTGATGTCGTGACGTTCGTCGATGCCCTCGTGATCGCTCATGAGGTTCTTCGCCCACAGCACCGCGCCGGCACCGAGGGAGAACATCGCCAGGGCGGCACCGAGGCCGACCATCATGTTGGCGATGCGGATGCTCTGCATCTCCTCACCCAGGGGGAAGAGGAAGTACGCGACGATGAACCAGATCGTGCCGACCATCGACAGCATGAACCAGAAGGCGACCTGACGCTCCGCGACCTTCTGGGCGCGGGGGTCCGAGTCGGACAGACGCGGCTTGTGTTCGGGCAGGCCCGGGTTGGTGAACCCGTTCAACTCCTCGAGCTGGCTGCCGCCGCCGGAGTGCTCTTTCGAGGTCATCGAATATTTCCCCGTCTAATCTCGTAATGGAATGTGGTCAACAACGCTGTGCTCATTTCGCTCTCGATGAGAGCCATACGGTCAGACCGATGACTGCTGCGAGTCCGAAGAACCAGATGAAGAGGCCCTCGGCCACTGGTCCGAGCGAACCGAGCTTGAAGCCGCCGGGGGACGGGTTCTCAGAGACTTCCCGGACGTAGGAGATGATGTCCCGCTTGTCCTCGGGAGTGAGGTTCGCGTCGTTGAAGATGGGCATGTTCTGCGGTCCGGTCTGCATCGCCTCGTAGAGGTGCTTGGGCGAGACATCCTGGAGGTTCGGGGCGTACTTGCCCCGGGTCAGCGCGCCACCGGCGCCGACGACGTTGTGGCACATCGCGCAGTTGGTCCGGAAGAGGCCGCCGCCGACGGCGGGGTCGCCCTTCTCGGGATCGATGTACTGGGCTTCGGGGATCGCCGGTCCCGGTCCCAGAGAAGCGACGTACGCTGCCAGCTGCCCGGTCTGCTCCTCATCGAACTGGGGTTCCTTGACTGGGGCCTGGGGGCCGTTGGCCTGCAGGGGCATGCGACCGGTGCCGACCTGGAAGTCGACGGCCGCCGCGCCGACGCCGATCAGACCGGGGCCGGCCTTCGTGCCTTCGGCATTGAGGCCGTGGCACGTTGCGCAGTTCGCGGCGAAGAGCTTCTGGCCCTCTTCGATGTCAGAGGCGCTGGCGGTCTGTGCCTTGGCGCTCGAGGTCTGAGTGAAGAGAGCATACGCTCCGCCGGTCAGCAGCAGGCCCACGAGGAGGAGCACGACGAGTGCCATCGGGTGCCTGCGGCGATCTGCTAAAAGCTTCACGGGAAAGTCCTTTGCTTGAAGTTTCTGATGTCCGGGTGACCGTGTCGGCGGTGGACTACTGGAGGAGGTAGATGACGCCGAAGAGGCCGATCCAGACGACATCGACGAAGTGCCAGTAGTAGGACACGCAGATCGCGAAGGTCGCCTCGTGGTGACCGAACTTCTTCGCTCCGTAGGCGCGTCCGATGACGAGCAGGAAGCAGATGAGTCCGATGGTGACGTGGAGGCCGTGGAAGCCGGTGGTCAGGTAGAAGACCGAACCGTATCCGTCGGTGTCGATCGACAGACCCTCGCGCACGAGCTCCGCGTACTCCATGACCTGACCCGAGACGAAGACCGCGCCGAGGAGGAACGTGAGGTAGAACCACTCGATCATGCCCCACTTGGCGATGTTGAACAGCCCTCCGGTCCGGCGGGGCCGGAACCGCTCAGCCGCGAACACGCCCATCTGACAGGTGAAGGACGACGACACCAGGATGATGGTGTTGCCGAGCGCGAACGGGACGTTCAGCAGCTCGGTCTGCGTCTCCCACAGACCCGGGACGACGGATCGGATGGTGAAGTACATGGCGAAGAGCGCGGCAAAGAACATCAGGTCGCTCGCGAGGAACACGATGAAGCCCACCGTGGTCACATTCGGGCGATTGACTACCGGATGCGCTGGCGCTGTCTGGGATGCAGTGGCAGTTGACACCCCACCATTATTACCCGTCTCGGGGTGAGTTTTCACCTTTTACCCAGGTTTCGGAGGAGAAATTTCTACACGGTGTAGCGAAATCCCCGGATTGGTGCCCCAATCTCGTGATTCTGTGATCTCCACCCCGCGTGTCGAAGACGAGATAGGATGCCGCAGGTAAGGTCCGCCTCCTGTTCGGAGGCGGTGCACGCGCCCCCAGATGGAGAGCACTGAGCAATGACGGATCACCCGCGCACGACAGCCCCGGCGACCACGGTCACCGGGACCGAATCGACAGGTGCGGACGTCACTGCGAACTGGCCCGACCTGCTCATGACCCTCATGCACGGTCAGGACCTCACCGAGGCGCAGGCCTCGTGGGCGATGGATCAGATCATGTCCGGCCAGACTCCCGATGTGACGATGGCCGCATTCCTCGCCGCGCACCACACGAAGGGCGAGACGGTCGCGGAGATCGCCGGTCTCGTCGCGGCGATGATGGAGCACGCCGTGCCCCTGCCCGGTCTCGAGGACTCCGTCGACATCGTCGGCACCGGCGGTGACCGGGCGAAGACGGCGAACATCTCCTCGACCGCGGCGATGATCATCTCCGCCACCGGGCAGCGGGTCGTCAAGCACGGCAACCGGGCGACCTCCTCGGCGTCGGGGTCGGCGGACGTCCTCGAGGCCCTCGGCGTCCGGTTCGACATCACGCCCGAGCAGACGGGCATCGTCGCCGCCGAGGTGGGGCTGGCGTTCTGCTTCGCCAACGTCTTCCACCCGTCGATGCAGTTCGTCGCCGCCGTGCGGCGCCAGATCAGCGTGCCGACGGCGTTCAACATCCTCGGTCCGCTGACGAACCCGGCCCGGGCCCGGCACACCGCGATCGGCGTCGCCGATGCGCAGATGGCCCCGCTCGTCGTCGGCACCCTCGCCAAACGCGGTCACCAGGCGGTCGTCTTCCGCTCCCGGGACGGTCTCGACGAGCTGAGCAACACCGACGTCAACGACGTCTGGGAGGTCCGGCACGGCGAAGTCGAACACACGACGTTCGATGCCCTCGACCTCGGGTTCGAACGGGTGACGAAGGACGACCTGCGCGGCGGCGGTCCGCTCGAGAACGCCGCGATCACCCGGTCGGTGCTCGCCGGTGAGAAGTCACCGGTGCGCGACATCGTCCTCATCAACGCCGCCGCTGCGCTCGTCGCCGCCGACGAGGCCGCTGTCGGGTCGTTCACCGAACGCCTCGCCGCGAAGCTGCGCATCGTCGAGGACACCGTCGACGCCGGGCTCGGGGCCCAGAAGCTCGATCAGCTCGTCACGGTCTCACGACGCATCGCCGAGGCGAACGGCGCCTGAGGCCCGGGCGTGGAAGACCGCGCCCTCCCGCGGCAGCGCCCACTCCCCCGGTCACCGACCACGGCACGG
>NZBC01000177.1 GCA_002687715.1 Planctomycetota bacterium
ACGACTGCCGGGAGTCGCCGGCGCTCGACATCATCGAGCTCCTGCGGCGGCGCGGCGCAGCCATCTCGTACGCCGATCCCCACGTCCCGAGCATTGGGCTCGACGATGAGATCCTGGAGAGCGTGTCGTGTGACGAGGCCAGCCTCGCCGCAGCAGATCTCGTCGTCGTGGCGACGGACCACTCCGCGTTCGATACGGCGCTCATCGCATCGAAGTCGCGGTTGGTCGTTGACGCGCGCAACCTCCTGAAGAACTACCCGGATCCGGAGCGGATCAAGAAGCTCTGATGGAGAGGGTGCTGGTCACAGGCGGCGCGGGCTTCATCGGGTCGCACGCCGCGGAAGCACTGCTTGCGCGGGGAGACGCGGTCACGATCGTCGACAGCTTCGACCCGTTCTACGACCCGGCGCTGAAGCGCGCGAACCTCGACGAGGTCGCGCGCCGGGGCGCCTTCGATCTCGTCGAGAAGGACATCCGCGACCGCGCCGCGATGGGTCGCGTGTTCGGGGAGGGACGCTTCGACCTCGTGGTGCACCTCGCTGCGAAGGCGGGGGTCCGGCCCTCCATCGAGGACCCGGGCGGCTACGTGTCCGTCAACCTGGATGGCTCCGCGGTGTTGTTCGATCTCGCGGTGCAGGAGAGGGTGTCCCGTGTCGTGTTCGCCAGCTCTTCGTCCGTCTATGGCAACAACAAGCGGGTGCCATTCTCGGAGGACGATCCGGTCGACCATCCCGTGTCGCCGTACGCCGCGACCAAGAAGGCGGGCGAACTTCTCGCCCACTCCTATCACCACGTGCACGGGCTGCCGATTACCTGTCTGCGGTTCTTCACTGTCTACGGACCGCGACAGCGTCCGGAGATGGCCATCCACAAGTTCACTCGTCTCATCGATCAGGGCGAGCCAGTGCCGTTCTTCGGCGACGGCACGTCGCGCCGCGACTACACCTACGTCGATGACATCGTCGACGGTGTCCTCCGGTCGTGTGATCGGTGCGGCGGATTCCGGATCTACAATCTCGGTGAGTCGCACACCACGACCCTGTCGCGCATGGTCGAGTTGATCGAGGGGGCGCTCGGCAAATCGGCCGTGCTCGATCGGCTCCCGTTCCAGACCGGCGACGTGAACGAGACGTTCGCCGACGTGAGCCGCGCGCGCAAGGAGCTCGGCTACGCACCGAGCACGCTGGTCGAGGAGGGCGTCCCGAGCTTCGTCGAGTGGTACCGGAGTCGTCACGGATGAGCGCTTCGACGCTCGATGTGATCAGCGTGGCCGGGGCGAGGCCGAACTTCATGAAGATCGCGCCGATGGCCCACGCGCTCGCGGCGAAGGAGGGCGTCCGACACCGGATCGTCCACACCGGCCAGCACTACGACAAGAACATGTCCGATACGTTCTTCACGGAGCTCGGCATCCCCGAGCCGTGGAAGAACCTCGGAGTGGGGTCGGCATCGCATGCGAAGCAGACGGCCGAGATCATGGTCGGGTTCGAAGAGATCATCGCGACGGACCCTCCGGACGTGGTCATGGTCGTCGGCGACGTGAATTCGACGATCGCCTGCGCCCTCGTAGCCGTGAAGGCGCACGTCCCCGTCGCCCACGTCGAGGCCGGTCTCCGGTCGTTCGACATGCGGATGCCGGAGGAGATCAACCGCGTCCTGACGGACCGGATCTCCGACAGCCTGTTCGTGACGGAACCGTCCGGGATGGCGAACCTCGCCGCCGAGGGCGTTTCCACGGACCGCACCTGGATGGTGGGCAACGTGATGATCGATACACTGCTTGCGCACCTGGATCGGGCGCGGGCGAGTGATGCGCTGCACCGCATCGGGGTCGCGGAGAAGAGCTACGGCGTGGTTACGCTGCACCGCCCTTCCAACGTCGACGATCCCGCCACGCTCCGCGGGATCTTCGGCGCGCTGGAGGAGATCGCCGGTCGCTGCCCGCTGGTCTTCCCGGTTCATCCCCGAACGGCTTCTCGGATGGAGGCTGCTGGCCTTCGGCTGGATCCCGAACGTGGGTTCGTGACCTGCGATCCCCTCGGATACGTGGACTTTCTCCGGGTCATGGAGAGTGCGAAGATCATCCTGACGGATTCCGGTGGAATCCAGGAGGAGGCGTGCCTGCTCGGGACCCCGGTGCTGACCATGCGTGAGAACACGGAGCGCCCCATCACCATCGACATCGGCATGAACCAGCTCGTCGGATCGGATCCGGATGCGATCCTTCGTGCTGCGACTGGGATTCTCGACGGTGATCGGGTGACGCCGGCAGCGCCCGACCTCTGGGACGGCAAGGCCGCAGAGCGTATCGCGGACATCCTCGTCCAACGCTACGGGAGGACGGTATGAAGTGCCTGGTGACGGGAGGCGCGGGCTTCATCGGCTCGAATCTGGTGCAGGCTCTGGTCGGTCGCGGCGAGGACGTCACGGTCCTCGACAGTCTGGCCACAGGACACCGCTCCAATCTCGAAGAGGTGGCGGACCGCATTACGTTCATCGAAGGTGATCTCCGGGACCGAGACGCTGTGGCTCGCGCGGTGGCGGGTACGGAAGTCATCTGGCATCAGGGTGCGATGCCGTCCGTCCCCCGCAGCATCGAAGATCCCGTGACCTCGTTCGAGGTGAATGCGGGAGGCACGCTCAACATCCTCATGGCGGCCCGAGATGCCGGAACCCGCCGGGTCGTTTTCGCCGCCTCGTCCAGCGCGTACGGCGACACGCCGACGCTTCCGAAGCACGAGCTCATGCCGCCCAACCCACTGTCTCCGTATGCGGCCGACAAGATTCACGGCGAGAACCTGTGCCGCGTGTTCTCGGCGAGCATGGGGTTGGAATGCGTGGGGCTTCGGTACTTCAACGTGTTCGGGCCTCGGCAGCGCCCGGATTCGGCGTACGCGGCGGTGATCCCCTGCTTCATCCATGCCGTCCTCAACGACGAGCGGCCCATCATCTACGGCGACGGAACGCAGAGTCGGGACTTCACGTTCATCCAGAACGTCATCGGCGCCAACTTGCTGGCCGCGGACGCACCGGATGCACCGGGCGAGGTGATGAACCTGGGCAACGGTAGTCGCACGAGTCTTCTCGAGCTTCTCGACATGATCTGCGCGGCATGCGGGAAGACCGTCGAGCCCGTGTTCGAGCCGCCACGCGCGGGCGACGTCAAGGACTCGCAGGCCGACATCACGCGGGCGCAGACGCTCCTCGGGTTCGAGCCGACGGTGGACCTGGCCGGGGGCCTGGGTCACACGGTGGAGTGGTTCAAGAACAGCGGGGTGTTCTCATGAAGGGCGTGATCCTCGCCGGCGGTCTCGGCTCGAGGCTGTTCCCGCTCACCGGGGTGACCAACAAGCACCTGCTCCCCGTGTGGGACAAGCCGATGATCTACTACCCGATCCAGTGCCTGGTCAACGCAGGCATCGAGGACATCCTCCTGGTGACGGGCGGCAACAGTGCTGGTGACTTCTTGAAGCTCCTCGGCAACGGCAAGGCATTCGGGCTCAAGCACCTGAACTACACCTACCAGGAAGGCGAGGGCGGGATCGCGGAGGCTCTCGGACTCGCGGAGCACTGGGCGGACCGGGAGTCGATCTGCGTCGTCCTCGGTGACAACATCATCGAGACCAACATCCAGAAGGCGGTCTCGGACTTCCGCGCCTCCGATGGTGGCGCGAAGATCATCCTGAAAGAGGTCCACGATCCGGAGCGCTTCGGCGTCGCCGAGCTCGACGGCGACAAGGTCGTCTCCATCGAGGAGAAGCCCAAGGCGCCCAAGTCGAACCTCGCGGTCATCGGCATCTACATGTACGACGGCAACGTCTTCGAGATCATCAAGACGCTGCGTCCGTCCGACCGGGGTGAGCTCGAGATCACCGACGTCAACAACGCCTACATCGAGCGCGGGACGATGTCGTACGAGGTCCTCGACGGCTGGTGGACCGACGCCGGCACGTTCGAGTCGCTGCACCGCGCCAGCAACATGGTGCACGAGGGCGGCGCGAACAAGCTCTGAGCCGCTGACGCGGCTGCTCGACAAAGACCAGAAAACAGAGGTGCTGAGGAGAACCCAGGAGCCCAGGAGCGGAAAACAGATCTGATCTGGGTCTTGGGTTCCTGGGTTCTCCTTGGCATTTCTGTTCTTCTACCGCCTGCAGCGGGTCGCGCGGAGACTCAGATGAAGATCACGAAGATCGCGGCGTATCGGGTCGAGCTGCCCTTGCGTGAGGGCAGCTACAAATGGTCGGGCGGGAAGTCCGTCACCGTCTTCGACAGCACGCTCGTGCGTGTCGACACCGATGCCGGGGTCACCGGGTGGGGTGAGGTATGTCCGCTCGGGCCGTTCTACCTGCCCGCGTACGCCGCCGGATGTCGGGCCGGTATCGCCGAGATCGGACCGGCGCTCCTGGGCGAGGACCCACGAGAAATCGAGCGACTGAACCTCCGGATGGACGCGCTGCTCAAGGGTCATCCCTACGTGAAGTCGGGGATCGACATCGCGTGCTGGGACATCCTCGGGCAGGTCGCGGGGTTGCCCGTGTGCACGTTGCTCGGCGGGCGCTACGGCGACGACTTCGTCCTCTACCGCGCGATCTCGCAGGAGGATCCGGAGGCCATGGCCCAGAAGGTCGCCGGGTACCGCGACGAGGGGTACCGTCGCTTCCAGCTCAAGGTCGGGGGCGATCCGGACGTGGACATCGACCGCATCCATGCGGTGGCGGCCGAGCTGCGACCGGGAGACCGCCTGATCGCCGACGCCAACACGGGCTGGACCCGGCACGAGGCGATGCGCGTCGTCCGGGCGGTTCGGGACGTGGATGTCTATATCGAGCAACCGTGCCCGTCCTACGAGGAGTGCCTCGCCGTGCGACGCCGGACGGATCACCCGTTCGTCCTGGATGAGGTCGTCGATGGCGTCGACGTGCTCGTACGCGGCCACGCGGACCTCGCGATGGACGTCGTGAACATCAAGATCTCGAAGTTCGGCGGGCTGACCCGCGCCCGGCTTGCCCGCGATCTCTGTGCCCGGCTCGGGATCGCCATGACCATCGAGGACAGCTGGGGGGGCGACATCACGACGGCCGCGATCGCTCATCTCGCGCACAGTACGCCGACGGAGCTCCTCTTCACGTCCACCGACTTCAACTCCTACGTCACGGTGAGCACCGCCGAAGGTGCGCCGCAGCGCGATGGCGGTCGCCTGGCCGCGTCGACGGAGCCAGGGCTGGGCGTGAGCCCGCGCGCGGACGTCCTCGGCGAGCCGGTCGTGGAGGTGGGCTGAACGTACGTGCAGATCGGCGCTTCTCCCTCGGTTAGGATGCTCGTGAGGCCCACTCCAACATGGAAGAGAAGTCCATCCGCATCCAGGGTTCGACGCGCGAATACACCATCTTCGTCGCGTCGGACGCCACCGGCCTGACCGCCGAACGCGTGGTCCAGGCCGCGCTGGCCCAGTTTGAGCCTCACGTGGCCGGGATCGTCAGGTTCTCGCATGTGAATTCGGAGGACGAGGTGCGTCATATCGTGGCGCGGGCCGCGCGCGAGCGGGGCATCATCGTGCACACCCTGGTGTTGCCCGAGCTACGCGGCACGTTGCACGAGGAGGGTCGGCACTACCAGGTCGATACCATCGACCTCATGGGTCCCCTGCTCAAGCGTCTGTCGACCAAGTTCAACGTCGCACCGACGGCCCAGCCTGGTCTGTTCCGCCAGCTCGACGAGGAGTACTACCGTCGCATCGAAGCAGTCGATTACACGGTGAAGCACGATGATGGCTTGCGGCCGGAAGACCTCGCCATCGCGGACATCGTCATCGTCGGCGTGTCCCGAACGTGCAAGACGCCGCTTTCGATCTTCCTCGCCTATCGCGGCTGGCGTGTTGCGAACGTTCCCATCGTCGTGGGCATCGACGCGCCGAAGGAGCTCGCTGACGTCTCCCGGGAACGTGTCGTCGCGCTCACGATGGACCCCGACCAGTTGGTCAAGGTTCGTACCGCCCGACTCCGCCGCCTCGGACACGTGGTCGGCCGCGGATACAACGACCACGAGCGGATCCACAAGGAGCTGCTGGAGGCCAAGCGCCTCTACGTGCGCAACCGCTGGCCGATCGTCAACGTCACCAACAAGTCCGTCGAGGAGACGGCGACCGAGGTGATCGCGATGGTGCGCAGGAGTGCGAAGGCCGCGAAGTAGCCGGGCGATTCGGGGAAGCCAGAATCCTCTTCTTTGATCTTCAGGGGCCGGCTTCCATCGCGTTCGCGACAGGGCCGGCCTCGTCATTTCCCGAGGCGCCGTCCTCCGCCTGTGTCGCCTGGGCGATCGCCTCCTGCGCGGCAGCGAGCCGCGCGATCGGGACCCGGTACGGTGAGCACGAGACGTAGTCGAGGCCGGTTCGGATGCAGAACCGGACGCTCGACGGCTCGCCGCCGTGCTCGCCGCAGATGCCCACTTTCAGATCCGGGCGGGTGCCACGGCCGAGCTGGGTGCCCATCTGCACGAGCTTGCCGACGCCGTGCTGATCGAGAACCTGGAACGGATCGTTGTCGAACCAGCGGTGTTGGAGGTACTGGGGGAGGAACGTCCCGCTGTCATCTCGCGAGAGGCCGTACGTGGTCTGCGTGAGGTCGTTCGTACCGAACGAGAAGAACTCCGCGATCTCGGCGATCTCGTCGGCGAGGAGCGCCGCGCGCGGCAGCTCGATCATCGTGCCGACCATGTACTCGACCGTGACGCCGGTCTCCTCCATCACCTCGTTCGCGGCGGTGCGGACGAGGTCCGTCTGCACACGAAGCTCGCGGACGTCGGATACCAGCGGGATCATGATCTCAGGGAGGACCTCGATGCCCTGGGTCTGCGCGGTGCAGGCCGCACGGATGATGGCGCGTGCCTGGGTGCGCGTGATCTCCGGGTAGATGTTGCCCAGGCGACAGCCGCGGAACCCGAGCATGGGGTTCGCTTCCCGAAGGGTGGTGATGCGCGAGCGTAGCGCCGCGGCGGCGATATCGAGTTCCTTCGCCAATGCGACGATCTCTGCGTCCTCGTGGGGGAGGAACTCGTGGAGTGGCGGGTCCAGCGTTCGGATCGTGACCGGCAACCCGTCCATCGCCTTGAAGATCCCGAGGAAGTCCTGCTCCTGCAGGGGCTCGAGCTTCGCGAGCGCGCGCTCCCGTTCCTCGACGGTGTCGGCGACGATCATCTCGCGCATCGCCTTGATGCGATCGTCCTGGAAGAACATGTGCTCAGTGCGGCAAAGGCCGATGCCCTCCGCGCCGAACTTGCGCGCCGTGACCGCGGCCTCGGGGTCGTCGCAGTTGGTGCGGACCGTCGTCGTGCGGAACGAGTCCGCCCACTCCATGAGAGTTTGAAACTCGCCGGCGAGCTCCGGCTCGAGTGTCTTGACCTGACCCTCGTAGACGTGGCCGGTGGAGCCGTCGAGTGTGAACCACGCCCCGCGTTCGAACTCGCGACCGCCGATGGACACCTTCTGCGTCTGGTAGTCGACGCGAACTTCGCCGGCGCCGCAGACACAGCACTTGCCCATGCCGCGGGCCACGACCGCTGCGTGGCTGGTCATGCCGCCTCGCGACGTGAGGATGCCGTTGGCTGCGACCATGCCGTGGAAGTCCTCGGGCGCGGTCTCGGTCCGCACGAGCAGGACGGCCTTCCCTTCGCGCGCGAGGTCTTCTGCCTCGTCGGGATCGAAGACGATCTCACCCGCTGCCGCGCCCGGGCTCGCCGGGAGGCCTTTGGCGAGCGAGGTCGGCGTGGCCGACGGGTCGATCATCGGGTGCAGGAGCTGATCCAGCGCTTCTGCGTCCACACGCGCGACCGCCTGCTGCTTGGAGATCTTGCCCTCGGCGACCATGTCGACTGCGATCTTCACGGCCGAAGCGCCGGTCCGCTTTCCGTTGCGGGTCTGGAGCATGTACAGCGTGCCCCGCTCGATCGTGAACTCCATGTCCTGCATGTCGAGGAAGTGGTCTTCCAACTTCTGGGCATAGCCGAGGAACTGCTCGTACACCTTCGGCATGGATTCTTCGAGGGTGGAGATCGGGGCCGGCGTGCGGACGCCGGCGACGACGTCTTCGCCCTGTGCGTTGAGCAGGTACTCGCCGAAGAGCCCCGGCGCGCCAGTGGACGGATCCCGGGTGAAAGCGACCCCCGTGCCGCTGTCTTCGCCCATGTTGCCGAAGACCATGGCTTGGATGTTGACCGCCGTGCCGAGGTCGTCGGCGATGCCTTCCATGCGCCGATAATCGCGGGCGCGACGCCCGTTCCACGAACGGAAGACCGCGGCGATCGCGAGCCGGAGCTGCTCGTAGGGATCTTCCGGGAACTCCTGGCCCGTCGCGTCCTTGACGATCCGGCGGTAGCGTTCCGTGACGGCTTCGAGCTGCTGCGCGTCGAGCTCGGTTTCCTCGGCGACGCCGGCGTCGGCGCAAGCGTCCATCAACGCGTTGTCGAACTCGTGACTCGAGACGTCCATCACGATCTTCGCGTAGAGCTGGATGAGGCGACGGAGCGAGTCCATCGCGAACCGCTCGTTGCCCATGAGGCGCCCCAGCGTCACCGCGGTCTCGCGGTTCAGCCCGAGGTTGAGGACGGTGTCCATCATGCCCGGCATGGAGAACTTCGCCCCCGACCGGACCGAGACCAGCAACGGTTGCTCGGTGCTTCCGAAGCCCTTCTCACCTTCGATCGCCTTCATGGCGACGAGGACCTGGTCCCACAGACCTTCCGGGAACGAGTTGCCGCCTTCGAGATAGGCGTTGCAGGCCTCCGTGGTGATGGTGAATCCGGGAGGAATCGGCAGCCCCAGGTTCGTCATCTCGGCGAGATTGGCGCCTTTGCCCCCGAGGAGGCTCTTCCACGACGTCTGGCCTTCAACGAAGGCATAGACCCACTTGCGACTCATGCGATCCTCCCCAAGTCCCGGGTGGCAATGGAGTAGAGATAGGGTGCGGTTGGAGATGGTACGCAAAGGACTTGTGGTTTTCACGGTCGCCAAACTCGTGGATGGGAAGGGCTTCTTCGGCACCCCCCGCAGTGTCAGCATGGACGCATGGCCTGCATCTTGCTCACCGGCGCGCGCGGCATGCTCGGCCGCCGTCTCCACGAGGGCTTCGTCGACACCGGCCACCGGGTAACGGCCACCGAGCTCGTGGACGTGGACGGTCTGTCCGGACTCGACATCGTCGATCGCGACGCGGTCCTCACGGCCGTACGAGCGACAAGGCCGGATTGGATCGTCAACGCTGCCGCATACACGGCGGTCGACCGAGCGGAGTCCGAGCCGACGGCGGCGTATGCGGCGAACGCGGAGGGCCCCACGAACCTCGCGTTGGCGGCGGCGGAGACGGGGGCGCGGTTGCTCCACGTGAGCACGGACTTCGTCTTCAGTGGCGAGTCCGACGGGTTCTACGTGGAGGACGACCCGACTGGCGCCGCCGGGATCTATGCCCGCAGCAAGGAGGAGGGGGAACGTCGCGTTCGTGACGCTCTGCCGGACGCCCACGTCATTCTCCGCGTGGCCTGGCTCTTTGGGCCGGACGGCGGGAACTTCGTCGCGACGATGCTCCGCCTCGGAGCCGAGCGCGAGCGACTCGGGGTCGTCGATGATCAGACCGGGACCCCGACGTTCACCCGGGACGCTGCCACGGTGGCGACGCGAGTCGTCGAGGCGGATCTTCGAGGGACGATCCACTCGGCGAACCAGGGTAAGACCAGCTGGTGTGGGCTGGCGCGGGCAGCGCTCCAATTCGCGGGCATCTCCACCCCGGTCGATGCGATCGGGACGTCCGACTACCCCACGGCCGCCCCGCGTCCGAAGAACTCCGCCCTCCGTAACCAGGTACTGGAGGGCAGCATTGGGAATACCATGCGCCCGTGGCGCGAGGCGCTCGACGCCTACGTCGCGGAGCTATGACGTCCGATCCGGATCACGAACGCTGATCCACGACTCGTTTCGAGACCAACCTTGAAGAACCTCCTCGTCACCGGGGGCGCCGGTTTCATCGGCAGCAACTACGTCCGTCTCGTGCTGGACGCCCACGACGACGTCAGCGTCGTGAACCTGGATGCCCTGACCTACGCCGGCAACCTCGAGAACCTCGCAGGACTGGAGGAGCACGCGCGCTATCGCTTCGTCCGTGCCGACATCGTGGACCAGGCGGCGATGGAGTCGGCGCTCGAAGGGGTGGACGTCGACCAGATCGTGCACTTCGCCGCGGAGTCGCACGTCGATCGTTCGATCGAGGACCCGACCGCGTTCATCCGGACCAACGTCATCGGCACGCAGCACGTCATCGACTTCGGCCGCCGGCGCGGGATCGATCGGATGGTGCACGTGTCGACGGATGAGGTCTACGGCCAGCTTGGGCCGGACGATCCCGCGTTCACCGAGGAGACTCCGATCCAACCCAACAGCCCGTATTCCGCGTCGAAGGCATCGAGCGATCTGCTCGTTCGCGCCGCCTTCCACACCCACGGTTTTCCGGCGGTGATCACACGCTGTTCGAACAACTATGGCCCGTACCAGTTTCCGGAGAAGCTGATCCCGCTGATGGTGACGAACGCGATGGAGGATCAACCGTTGCCGGTCTATGGCGACGGTCGCAACGTCCGCGACTGGATCTGGGTCGGTGATCACTGTCGCGCCGTGGACGCCGTGCGCGAGCGAGGGGAGCCGGGCCGGGCGTACAACATCGGCGGACGCAGCGAGCGCACCAACCTCGAGGTCGTGAAGGCGATTCTCGCAGCGCTCGACAAGCCCGAGTCGCTGATCACCTACGTGAAGGACCGGCCCGGGCATGATCTGAGGTACGCGATCGACGACACCGTCATCTCTTCCGAGCTCGACTTCACTCCGTCCATGCAGTTCGAGGAGGGTATCGAACGGACTGTCGCGTGGTATCGCGACCACGAGACGTGGTGGCGTTCGGTGAAGTCGGGTGGCTATCTCGGGTACTACGAGCGGATGTATGGCGACCGACTCGGTCAGAGCTGAGACGACCTCGGAGCCGGGACCGGTCCTCTCGGTCGTCGTCCCTGTCTTCAACGAAGCGTCGACGCTCGAGGTCTGTATGGGCCGGGTGTTCGCGAGCGATTGCGGCGTCTCGTTCGAGGTCATCGCCGTGGACGACGGATCCTCCGACGGGAGCCTCGGGATCCTCGAGCGTTGTCAGCAGGAACACTCCGGGCTCCAAGTGCTCCGTCACGAGCACAACCAGGGCAAGGGAGCGGCGTTGAGGACGGCGTTCGCAGTGGCAAACGGACAGTACGTGCTCGTCCAGGATGCCGACCTCGAATACGACCCGCAGGACTACCGCTTGCTCCTGAGTCCGCTCCTCGACGGCCGGGCTGACGTGGTCTACGGATCACGGTTCCTGGGTGGGGCTGGGCGTGCGCACTTGTACTTCAACTACCTGGCCAATCGTTTTCTCACGACGGTCAGCAACGTCTTCACCAATCTGAACCTCACGGACATGGAGACGGGCTACAAGGTCTTTCGCCGCGACGTCGCCCAACGCCTGGACATCCGGTCTCCGTCGTTCGCGGTCGAGCCAGAGATGACCGCCAAGGCCGCGCGAATGGGGGCCCGGATCTTCGAGGTGGCGATCTCCTACAACGGCCGCGACTACGAAGAGGGAAAGAAGATCCGTTGGACCGACGGCCTGGCTGGGCTGTGGGCGATCCTTCGGTTCAACCTGTTTCCCGGTAGGATAGAACGACTGCAGCGTCCACCCCCCGGGACTGGCCCTGTCTCGGACTGAACCCCACCTCGGTCGATCACCCAGCCGTCGTAACTGTCAAACCCGGTGGATTTCGCTTCCAAGCGTGATCGATTGTCGCTATTGGTCGTCGTAAGTACTTGTCACTGCGCGGCGCTCTCGACTTCCGCTCAAAGCAGTCACGGCGTGGTGCCGATGCAGTTGAGCAGAGGAGCCGGGGACACGGGCCAAGTTTGGGGTTCGCAGTCTCGCGAGGGATTTCGTAACCTTTTGGTTCGCCAACCTTTGTCGGACAAAGAAGAAAAGGGAGCCCGGAGCGCGTCCGACGCGCACGCCCGTCCGGTGCTCGCAAGGGAGAGCTAGTTGTCATGACTCGCAACGTCTTTGCTGCTACTCGCATGGGAGCCTTGAGCCTCGGCGCGGCGGTCCTGCTCCTCGCGACCGGGTGCGGCCTGAACGGGCCGACCAGCACCTTCCCGGAGCTGGGCCAAGATGGCAACACCCGCGGCTTCGGGGGCAAGTTCCCCCAGGATCCCAACGAATCGGCGTTCACCTTCGGCGTCGGAGACTCCTTGATCCTCCTCGTCCAGGACGTGCCCGAGTTCAGCGGAACCCACGTCGTGCGGTCCGATGGTCGGATCACGGTGCCGCTGGTCAACGATGTCCTGGCCGCCGGGCTCACGTCGTCCGGGCTCGCGTCCAAGATCGAGGCGCGGCTCGCCATCTATGTCGTGGAACCGCAGGTGACCGTGTCCGTGGGCGCGGTGGTCAGCAAGGCGTACTACGTCGCCGGGCAGGATCTCCAGACCGGCTCGACGCTCATCGAGCGCGTGCCCTACCCCGGCGACACGACGTTGTTCCAGGCGTTCGTGGCCATGGGGGCGCCGTCGTCGATCCTGAGCGACGACTACCACGTGAAGGTCATCCGTGGCGACCCGCGCCACCCCGTGGTCTACACCATCAACGTCAAAGAGATCTACGAGGAGGGTTTCACGGGGGGGAACATCCAGATCCGTCCCGACGACATCATCTACGTGCCGCCGACTCTGCTTGGGCACTTCAACCGGATTATCGCGGGGATCTCGTTGCCGTTCGAGTCCCTCTTCCGCATCTCGCGGTCGATCGTTGAGCTGGACACCACCATCCGGATCATCCAGGGCGACGACATCTACTCCCGCGGCAGCAGGTACTAAACGTCATGGAAGCGGAATTTCACGGCGACAGCGGTCAGGGCAACGGTAGCGGCGGACCCGGCGTCGGCATCGGGGACTACCTTGGGGTGTTCTCGCGCCGGGCGTGGCTCGTAGTGATCCCGTTCGTCCTCGTCCTCGGTGTGGCTGCGGTCCTCGGATTCCTGCTGCCAGCGCAGTTCGAAGCCGACACCGTCATCGTGGTCAAGGACACCAGCGATCTTGACCAGCTCTACGAGAACGTCGACCTCAACCTGCCGCACAAGCAGGCGCTGAGCACGATCCGCCAGGTCATCGGCCGCCGGCTCTTTCTCGAAGATATCGTTGATCGCAACGACATCCGCGAGGGCTTCGACGTCGCGAACCCGCGTGAACGCACGCGGATGTTCAAGGCCCTGCTGAAGAAGCTCAACGTCCGGCTCGTGACCCAGAAGACGGGTCCCGACGTAATCGAGATCAAGTACCAGGGCCGGGAGGCCCGCAAGGTCTGCTACTTCGTCAACGAAGTCCGCGACAAGTACATGAACTACATCCTGGAGACGCGCCGCGAGGACGTCCGCCGGGTCATGGACGATCTGAAGACGCGGACGGAGCTTGCCAAACGCGCGGTGGTCGCCGGGGAAGACGCATACCAGGCCTTCCAGGAAGAGAACGACTTCGCGTTGCTGGGGGAGAAGACCCTCGCCGACAAGCGAAACGAGCTGGCGTCGGTGCGTGAGCGCTTGGGAAGCAAGAAGGTCAGCCTCGACGGTCAGAGCAGACGGATCGATCAGCTCCGCGCCGACCTGCTCGGTGAGAACAAGGAGGTCCGGGGCGGGAGCAAGAAGGTCCGCAATCCAGCGTTCATCGCGCAGGAGAACAAGGTCGCCCGCGTGAAGGCGGACCTGGACTCACTGCTCGAGCGTTTTCACGAGTTGTACCCCGGCATCAAGGTCGCCCGGACCGCGCTCCAGATCGAGAAGGACTCTCTCAATCAGCTCGAGGAGTTCGTCGAGGAAGAGCAAGTCACGAAGACCAACCCGCTCTGGGAAACGCTCACCTCGCAGCTCCAGTCGGCCCGTGCCGACCAACGCGGCCTGACTGCCGAGATCGAGAGTCTGACTCGCCGCGAGACCAACCTGCAGGAGCAGGTGGACAAGATCCCCGGACTCAGCCGTGAGTCGGCCGAGAAGAAGAGCCGCCTCCGCGCGGCGCAGGAGAATCATGCCCGCCTGGCTCGCCGCTACACCGCGGCGCGCGGCCTCTGGAACCGGGTGAATTCACGGGACGGGGACTTCTTCCGCACCCTCAAGACACCGCTGCCCGAAGACGCCGACTCGTGGGACCCGGTGTTCCCGAGCGTCCCGCTCTTCGTCGGCATCGGAGCGTTCATCGGGCTGCTGATCGGCGCCGGACTCGCGTTCCTCGTCGAGTTCTCGAGCTCGTCATTCGTGACCGTGAATCAGCTGCGGCGCACGCTGCCGGTGGCGGTGCTCGGCCAGGTCTCCACCATTCGCACGGTGCAAGACGTGCGTCGTCGCCGCCTCGTCCGAAGCATCGGCTGGACGGTGCTCCTGACGGTGGTGGCCGTGCTGGTGTTCGCCCACATCTGCTATTTCAATGCGGAGCTGCAAAGCAATCTCCCGTCGTGGCTGCTACTCACGATGAAGCGCTTCTACGGGGCCCACTAGACGAGCGATGTACGAGAGCTTCTTCGGATTCCAACGGCCTCCGTTCAACAACGTGCCGGACACGGACTTCTTCTTCGGGTCCAACCGGCACAACGAGGCCCTCGCACAGCTGCTCTACACCGTGGAGGCCCGCAAGGGCTTCGCCGTCCTGACCGGAGAGATCGGCGCCGGCAAGACGACGCTCACGCGGGCGTTGTTGCGCCGATTGGACGACACCAACACGACGACGGCCGTCGTCACGAACAGCCGCCTGACCGGAGTGCAGCTGCTGTACACGGTGGCACGCGAGTACGGCCTGTCCGACGTGCAGGCGTCGCGTCCGAAGCTCCTGGAGCAGATCAACGAGTTCCTCGTCGAGCAGCTCTCGAAGGATCAAACCGTCGTGCTGCTCGTCGACGAGGCGCAGGATCTGCCGCTGAGCACCCTGGAGGAGATCCGGCTCATCTCCAACTTGGAGACGGAGCAGGACAAGCTCATACAGATCATCCTGATCGGCCAGCCCGAGCTGCGCCGCAGTATCGATCACCCGGAGCTTCGACAGCTCCGTCAGCGTATCGCGATGCGCTATCACCTCCTGCCCCTGGACCGCGAGGAGACGCGGAACTATGTGGCACACCGCCTTCGGATCGCAGGCCCGACGGCCAGCGTTCGGTTCACCGACCGCGCGATCAACACGGTCTTTCGCTACTCGCGAGGCGTTCCGCGCCTCGTGAACCTCTGCTGCGACAAGGCACTGCTCGTCGCGTACACGGAGGACGCGACGAAGGTCGATCAGAAGGCGATCATGGAGGGGATCCGTGAGATCGAGGGTCCGGAGTTCACGTTCCGGGCCCGGGAGAGGGAGGAAGCCCAAGGCGGGGAGCAGGCCGAGCGCCGGCGCCCGTTCATCCGGCTGCCTTTCCTCGGGGGCAAGTACAGGTAGGGCCTGAACGATGGGACGCATGAACGACGCCCTCCGCAAAGCAGCGGAGGAACGAGACCGGAAACGGCGCCAGAAGGCACGTCCTCCGGCGGATTCTCCCGGAAGCGCTCCGGGTGCGCCCGTCGCCGAGGAGGCTTCGCCCGCGGAGACTGTCTCGGTCGATGCCGAGCCCGAGGCGCCCCGCGCGGAGCCGCCGATCGCCGAGACCGTCCGCGCGGACGTGAGCGAAGCGGCGCCGCCCGAGACCGAGCAGCCGAAGGTCCGGGAAGCGGAACCTACGCCGCGCGAACCCAAGGCGCGCCGCTCCAAGAAGTCCCGGCCCAAGCAGCCCGAGACCACGTCGCCTCGAGAGGTGGTGTTCGAGGAGTCGGCCGAGGATGCGCCGGCGACCGCGCCGGATAGCGGCGGCACGGGTTCCCGGGCGCGCCGGGCGCGAGAGAAGATACTCGCGGACGAACGCCGCCGTGAGCGCGAGGCGGAAGCGGCCGTCGAGACGTCGCTCCACGTCGATCAGCGCGTGGTGACGTACCACGAGCCTCGCGATGGTCGCGCCGAACAGATTCGTGGCATCCGGACTTCGCTGCTCTCGCTCGATCCTGCGCCGAACAGCGTTGTGATCACGAGCGGTAGCCCCAACGAGGGGAAGAGCCTCGCTTGCGTCAACCTGGCCGCCGCGCTCGTCGAGGGCGGGCGCCGCCGCGTGCTCCTCGTCGACGCCAACCTTCGCTACCCCCAGCTCCCCGACCTGTGCGGGGGGACCAGCGGGCTGGGTCTCAGTGATCTCATGAACGGTGCGATCTCGGACCCGAAGGACGCCATCATCCCGACGGGCATCCCGGGCGTGGAGCTCTTGCCGGCTGGCGAGTCGCTCGACAACCCGGGCTCCTTGCTCAACCCCAAGGCGCTCTCGGGCGTTCTGGAGCTGGTGGAAGATCGGTTCGACTTCGTGATCGTCGATACGCCCGCGCTGGATGAGTACGCCGATGCGGCCGTCATGGCACCGGAAGCCGACGGAGCGATCCTCATCGTCCAGGTAGCAGGGCCGCCTCGTGCCCAGGCCGAAAAGGCGCTCGACCTGCTCGAGTCGGCCCGCGCCCGCGTTCTCGGCGTGGTCGCGATGAACTGTCGGGTCTGATCGGGAGGGAGGCGGACAACATGCAGGTCCTGTTCCTGTGTCACCGCATTCCCTATCCGCCCGACAAGGGCGACAAGATCCGTTCCTACCACTTGCTTGCGTCGCTGGCGCGGAGGGCGGCAGTGGACCTCGTCACTCACGTCGACGACCCTCGGGACCTGCGTCACCAGCAGACGCTGAAGGACCTCTGTCGAAGTGTGGACATCTACCCGCTCAGCAAGTTCGTGAGCCGGGTTCGCGCGCTTTCGGCGATCCCGGGCAGCCAGCCGCTGTCGGTCGCGTACATGACCCGCACCGAGACCCACCGCCGGGTTCGCGATCTGCTCGACCGGAACGACTACGACCTGATCGTCTGCTATTCGTCGCAGGTCGCCGCGTACCTGCCCGCTGACCTGGACGTCCCCGTCGTGATGGACCTGGTCGACGTGGATTCGGAGAAGTTCGCCGCCTATGGCGAGGAGCGGTCGGGGCTGTCGGGGTTCGTTCCCCGGTTGGAAGCTCGTCGTCTGCGGAGCTTCGAAGCCGACATCGGCCAATCGTGTGCCAAGGTCGTCCTGACCACGCCTCGGGAGGTCGCGGTGTATCGGGAGCGCGTGGGCAAGGGAGACGTGGTCTCGATTTCCAATGGCATCGTCCTGCCCGACGTCGTGCGGCCGCAGGCGGATCGCGATCCGGAACTCGCCGTGTTCGTCGGTACGATGAACTACGATCCCAACGTCGCGGCCGTGGTCTATGCCGCAGACCACGTGTGGCCCAAGGTCCTGGCGGAGCGTCCAAACGCGCGGCTTCGTATTGTCGGCCGGTCGCCCGGCCGGCGGGTGCAGGAACTCTCGAAGCGACCCGGTATCGAGGTTACGGGTGAGGTCCCGGATCTCATCGAGCATCTCGGCGAGGCCGCGATGTCGATCATTCCCCTGCACATCGCGCGGGGCATCCAGAACAAGACCCTCGAGGCGCTCGCGGCGGGCCTTCCGCTCGTATCGACCGAGGCCGTACTTGCGTGTCTGCACGAGGGCGCGGAGGATGCGGTCGAAACCGCATCGACTCCCGATGAGTTCGCCGCCGGCGCCCTTCGGTTGATGGCCGACCCGGAGCTGCGCCAACGGCGCGGTGATGCCGGACGGGCCTATGTCGCTCGCTACCACGACTGGTCGCGCCTCGACGAGGCGTGGGGCCGCGTCTTCGATGAGGTGATGGCACTCGCATGATCCGGATCGCGCACATCGTCGCCTCGTTCGACGTCGGGGGACTCCAGAAGGGGGTCGTGAACCTGATCAACCGCACCGATGCGGGTACGTTCACGCATCTCGTGCTCTCGCTCGGACCGGGCATGGCCATGGCGGAGCGCCTGACCGTCGGCGAGGCCGAGTCGCTCGGCGTCTCGACCGGCGAACGACGCTCACTGGCGCGTGCCATCGCGGAGCGAATACGCCAGTTCGGCGCCGATGTCGTGCACACGCGCAACTGGCCGACGTTCGCCGACGGCTGCCGGGCCCGGCGTCGTGCGAAGATCAAGGCACACATTCACGGCTACCACGGACGCGACGCGTCCGGTGCCGTGGGATTCGGGTGGAAACGCCGCATCGTGGGCAAGATCCTGACCCGGTTCACCGATCGCATCGTCGTGCTCACGCGCGCGATGGGCAACGAGTACCGAAACGAGTTTGGCACCCCGCGGGGCGGGATGCGCGTCATCCCCAATGGCGTCGAGCTGCCGGACGTGGTCAGGCGTCGCCGGGCGGTCGGAGATCCCTACCGGGTGCTGGCGGTCGGTCGGCTCGATCCCGTGAAGGACTACGCCTCACTCCTCCAGGCATTCGCATCGATGCACGGGCGGGGTCCGGAAGACCGTCTGGTCATCGCTGGTGACGGACCGGAGCGCGACGGGTTGCGCCTTGCCGCCCAACGGGCCGGGATCGTGGACTCCGTGGAGATGCCGGGCTTGGTGCGGGACCCGTCGCGCCTTTACGGCGAGGCGGACGTGTTCGTGCAAAGCTCGCTGTACGAAGGAATGAGCAACACCATCGCCGAGGCGATGGCCTCGGGACTTCCCGTCATCGCGACGGCGGTCGGGGGCAACCCGGACGTCGTGGGCGACGCGGGAATCCTGTATCGGTCGGGGGACGTCAGCGCGCTGGCCGACCGGCTGGCCGAGCTGCGCGCGGATCCGGACCGGGCTACCGGGCTCGCCGCAGCCGCCCGCGCCCGGGTCGAGTCCGAGTTTTCGTACGAACGCATGGTGGGCTCCTACGAGGAGCTCTACCGCGACGTGAGCGGGAGGAGCTGAAGCCATGGAATTCAGCCTACGCCTCGTCTTCATGCTCCTGTACACGCCCGCGGCGATGACTGTGAGCCTGGGGCGCCCCTTCTGGGGGCTCCTGATGCTCGTGTTCCTGTACTACTTCCGGCCCGAGATCTGGGGCGCTCCCGAGTGGTTCCGACCCATCCTGTGGATCACGATTTCGGTGGGCATCGGGTGGGCGGTGAAGGTCCGCTCGTTCCGATTCCATCCCCTCATGGGCGTGAGCCTCATCGTGCTCCTGGCGACGCTCGCCGGCGCCTTGACCGCGAACTCGAGCACGGACGCCGCTCTGGATGCGACCTGGGTCCTCACGAAGCTGCTCATCGTGATGTTCCTCACGATGCAGCTCGTCGACACGCCGAAGAAGATCAACCAGTTCCTCTGGGCGAACGTCGTGGGGATGCTCTGGAATCTGAAGACGATCCTCGTCGTCGGTGCGCGGGGCGGCGACCTCGAACGGGTGAACGTGGCCGTCGGCCAGGGGGGCGGTGCCAACTACCTCGCCTGGGTCCTCGTCATGATGCTCGCGTTCCTCTTCACGCGCTTCTCCAGCGGCTCGAAGAAGGAACGGACGTTCATCTTCGCGCTGTTCCCGCTCTATGTGCTCGGCGCGGTGTTCACGGGGTCGCGCGGCGGCATCCTCCAGCTCTTCGCGGTCATGACCTATCTCGTCCTGCGGTCGAACCGGAAGGTGCTCGGTCTGACGGCCGGGGTCCTGGTCGCGGCCATCCTGATCGTTGCGCTGCCCGACGCTCAGTGGGCACGCCTCAAGAGAGGCGTCGGTCCCGAAGAGCAGCGCGACTTCTCGGCGCAGAGCCGCGTGCTGCTGTGGCGCGCAGCGTGGACGATGTTCCGGGAGAGCCCGGTGCTCGGCAAGGGCATCGACAACTACCCGCTGCTGTCGCCGCGCTACGCCGGTTTCTTCGCGGGGAAGAGTCCACGTCCCTACGAACCCGGGGCCACGGGCAGGGGCTTCGTCGCTCACTCGACGTGGTTCCAGACCCTGGCCGAAGGCGGGATCGCGGTCTCGCTGCCGTTCTTCGCGTTGTTCCCCATGGCGTTCCTGGCCATGTGGCAGACCCGACGATTGCCCTACGACCGAAGACTCCGAAGACGATTCGTCGACATGGCAGTGGCCATGGAGGGAATCCTCATCGCCACGATCATCGCGTCGACCTTCGGCTCACACATGAAGATCGACTTCCTCTGGTGGTTCTTCGGCCTGTTCGCGGCGATTCACCTCACGGCGGAGGACGCCGTCGTTCGTAGCCAGGCGGCCCGGCAGGCCGAAATAACCTACCGGCGCCGCAATGCGTGGAGGAAGCGAGCCGGCCTCGACGAGGTATCGCCGCAGCACGAGACGGTGGGAGGGTAGCCGGCGTGTGTGGCATCGCCGGCCTGATCGCCCGAACCCCCGTGGGTCCAGCGGAGGAGGCGCGCGTCCGGGGCATGCTCGAGACGCTGCAGCACCGTGGACCCGATGGCTTCGGTCAGGAGACGCGGGGGTGCGCCGTCCTCGGGCACGCGCGCCTCGCGATCATCGATCTCCACACCGGCGACCAGCCGCAGTCCGACCAGGCTGGCCGGTACTGGGTCGTCTGCAACGGCGAGATCTACAACTACCAGGAGCTCCGGGCGGAGCTCGAGTCGCGCGGGCACGTGTTCCGCACCCAGAGCGACATCGAGGTCATTCCGCATCTCTACGAGGAGATGGGGGACGCCTGCGTCGAGAAGCTGCGCGGCATGTTCGCGTTCGCGCTGCATGACCTCGACCGCGAGCGCACGCTCCTTGCCCGCGATCGTCTGGGCAAGAAACCGCTTTGCTACGCAGTGCTGCCGGACGCCTTCGCGTTCGCGAGCGAGCCCCGTGCGCTCGCCGTTCTCGACGGGGTCGACCTCACTCCTGATCTCGAAGCCGTCGACCTGTACCTCACCTGGCAGTACGTTCCGGCGCCCTGGACCATCCACAGGGGCATCCGCAAGCTGCCGCCGGCGTCGGTGATGTCCGTCGAACGGGACGGCCGGGTCGCGATTCGACGCTACTGGGATCCCATTCCGACCCCCGAGGCCGACCTCGGCATGGACGGCGCGCTGGGGCAGCTTGACGCGACGATCCGCGAGGCGTCTCGCATTCGCCTCCGCAGTGACGTTCCCGTATCGACGTTCCTCTCCGGTGGTATCGACTCCGGGCTCGTGGTCTCGTACCTGGCGGAGGAAGCGAGCGAAGCTCTGGCCGCCGTCACCGTCGGGTTTGCGAACGCGACCGAAGACGAGCGTTCGCTGACCCGACTGACCGCGAAGCACGTTGGCCTGCGCCTGGAGGAGGAGGTCCTCGATCTCGATGTCCTCGACGTGGTCGAGCAAGTGGTGCGTCACATGGACGAACCACTGGGCGACGCGTCCTGCGTTCCGACGTGGCTCGTCTCCAAGGTCGCCGCTGACCGGGTCAAGGTCGTGATCTCGGGGGACGGCGGCGACGAGTCGTTCGCCGGCTACGCGACGCGGTATTCGCACAACCGGACCATCTCGCGTCTGCGGCGGATCCTCCCGAGAATCCTGCGCCGGAGCGCAGTGTCGGGCGCGGCGAAGCTGTGGCCGAAGGACGCGCGGCTCCCTCGGTTCCTGCGCCTCTCGAACGTGCTCCGGTCGCTCTCACTGGAGCTGGAAGACGCGTACGCACTCGACATGAGCATCTTCCGGCCCGAGCTGAAGGACGCGCTCTACGCACCGTCGTTCAAGGAGCAGCTCGACGGCTTCGACGCGCGCTGCATTCTTGACGATGCGTTCAAGAACACGCGGGGGCTCGACCCGGTCGCCCGCCTGCTCCACGTTGATCGCCATACGTACCTGGCCGAGGGAGTGATCCCCAAGGTCGATCGCATGAGCATGGCGCACTCGCTCGAGGTCCGCTCGCCGCTCCTCGATCAGGAGGTCGTCGAGCTCGCCTGTCGCATCCCGACCTCCCTGAAGCTCGACGGCGGCACGGGCAAGCTCTGCCTCCGCAAGCTCGCGGAGCGCCGCTTGCCCCGCGAGGTCGTCCACGCCAAGAAGGCGGGGTTCGCGCCGCCGCTGAGCCAGTGGATGCGGGGTCCTCTCGCGGACGTACTTCGGGATCGTCTGACGGCGTCCGACAGCTTCGTCGGCGGGTTCCTCGATCGGACCGCCGTGACCCGCCTCGTGGACGAGCACCTCCAGGGCCGCCGCGATCGGGCGCGCCCGTTGTGGTTGCTGCTCGTGCTCGAGACGTGGGCCGCATCCCGCACCCTCGCGGGGGTGGCCACGTGAGCCTGTCCGTCCTCAGCCTGAGCCAGCTCTACCCCGGCGTCGCGACGCCGACGGAAGGGGTGTTCGTGCATCAGCGGCTGTCGTCGTTGCCGCCCGAGATCGATGTCCGGGTGTGGCGACTGCCGCCGTGGTTCCCGTTCCTGCGGCCGCGCCGGGGGCCGCCGACGGAAACGGTGGGCGCGCTTTCCGTGGAGTCGGTGCCGTTTCTCTACGCTCCGGGCCTGTTCAAGGGGCGCGACGGGCACTGCCTCTGGCGCGCCTTGCGGGAACGCTCGCCGGGGGACGCGGACGTCATCGATGCCCACTTCGCGTTTCCGGTCGGCTGGGCGGCGGTGCGCTTCGCGCGGGCCCACGACCTCCCGGTGGTGATCACCTTGCGCGGCACCGAGCCCAGGTACGCAGCTGACCCCGCCCGCCGCGCCCGGATTCTGGAAGCCGTGCGCAGCGCCGACCGGCTCATCGCAGTCTCCACCTCGCTCGCGGATTTCGCCGTCGAGCTCGGCGCTGACCCGACCCGCATCACCGTCGTCGGCAACGGGGTGGATGCGGAGCGGTTCCATCCCGGAGATCCCGCGCCGGCGCGGCAGCGGCTGGGTATCGATTCCGATGCGAAGGTGTTGCTGACGGTCGGCGGGTTGACCGAACGCAAGGGCGTCGCTCGTGTGCTCGAGATCATGCCTCGGTTGCTGGACACGAACCCGTCGCTGGTGTACGTCGTCGCGGGCGGAGGCGGTCCGGAAGGGGACGAGACCGCTCGGTTGCACGCCATGACCCGGAAGATGGGCCTCACGAAGCACGTCCGGTTTCTCGGCAACGTCGCACATGCGGACTTGCCAGACGTCTACCGTGCCGCGGATGCGTTCGTGCTCGCGACCCGGAACGAGGGTTGGGCGAACGCTCTGCAAGAGTCCGTCGCCACGGGGCTCCCGACCGTGGCCACCGACGTGGGTGGCAACCGCGAGGTCCTGCATGACGGCGCGGCCGGGCAAGTGGTCCCGTTCGGAGACGCAGCCGCCCTCACCGACGCCACCCTCCATGCGCTCTCGGGCGCCATCGACCGGGACGCCGTCGCGGCCATCGGACAGGCAAGGTCCTGGACGCGGGTCGGCCGCGAGACCGCGGACGTCCTCCTCGATGCCGCGGGCCGGACGGCAGAGGTACACCCGTGAGCGTCGGCTGGATACGTCGCCTGGCCATGCGCCCGCTGCTGTGGGTCATCGTGCTCGCGTTCCTGCTCCGGCTCTGGGGTGTCTTCGGGCAGGGGTTGCCCCACTGCTACTTCCCCGACGAGGCGAACAACGTCGAACGCGCTCTTGCCCTGGGCGCGAAGAAGAGCCTCGACTGGGAATGGCCCAACAAGCCGGCGTTGGGCTACTACTTTCTCCTCATCGAGTACGGCGCGCTCTACGGCGGCGGCCGCGTCGTCGGTGCGTGGTCGAGTGCGGAGGACTTCGGAGCCTCGTACTATGCAAACCGGGCGCCGTTCCTGATCACGGGCCGCATCTTCACCACGCTGTTCGGTGTCCTGACCCTGCTGTTGGTCCACCGCCTGGGGCGCATCATCGCGGGAGAGACGGTGGGGGTGCTCGCCGCACTTGCACTGGCGCTCACGCTCGGTCACGTCGAGTCGTCCCAGCAGGTGAAGATGGATGTCCCGTGCGCGTTCTGGAATGCCTGGTGCGCGCTCCTTCTCGTGCAGGTCATGCGCAAGGGGCGCTGGCGCGACTACATCTTCTGCGGGGGCTTCGCCGGCCTGGGGATGGCGACCAAGTACTACCCCGTGGCCATGCTCTTTCCCCTCTTCTGCGCGCACCTGATGCGCGAGCCCGACGCGCGCGCGCGATCTCCCCGGAGTTTCCTGTCGCTGCGTTATCCGGCCGGTGTCTTCGCACTGGTGTTCGGGTTCTTCATCGGGTCGCCGTACAGCACGATCAACGGGTTCTGGCAGGACTACGCCTGGCCTCAGTTCGTGTGGGTGCTGAGGCGAATCGGCATCCATCTCTGTCAGGGCTTCGAGCAGCCGGTCGAGGGCGTCCAAACAACGGTCATCGACGGGGCGAACGAAGGGAGTTCGCTGGTCACGCCGGACCACACACTGCTCGACACCTTTTGGCGGCTGCTGGAGAGCTTCGTCGGGTCCGAGGGGGCGGGGTGGCCGCTCGCCCTGCTCGCGGTTGGAGGTGTCGTCACCATCCTGCGCTCACCCTGCCGCACGGGTCTGCTGCTCTTGATCGTCACGTTCACCCTCGCCCTTTCCATGGGAGTCGCCAACAAGCAGGTGACCCAGCACCGTCACCTGAACGCGGTCTACTCGTTTACGGCGATCCTCTCGGTCTTGGGGGTGCACGGGTTCGTTCGCCTGCTCAAGCACTGGTCGTTCTTGAACACCGATGCCCAACGACGCCAGCTGGCCGTCGGGTCGTTCTTCCTGCTTCTGCTCGTCCCGCTGGTCCGAATCATCCAGCACGACATCGCCTTCACGGCCGAGGAACCGCGCAATCGCGCGCTTCACTGGCTCGAGGCACGCGCCGATCCGGGCACGGTGATCATCAACGACCACGGGCGCATCCCGTTCATGCCCAACGCCGAGCGCTGCAGGTGGGCGCAGGGACGGTTGGAGGTTCTTCTGCGACGCACGAAGCGTGACATCGATCGTGTCCGGGCCGAGGAGCCGCCCGATGAGCTTGACCGCCTCATCAGGTATCTGAACAATCAGATCGGGAGAATGCGGACGGCCCAGACCGAGTGGCGGTTTCGCGCGGAGGGATCGGGGCGGTACGACGGCAAGAGCTTCGACGTCATCGACTTCAACCATGCGTGGATGACCGAGGAGCTGCGCAAGCGGGAAACCGCAGCGTCTGCCTACAACCAATTCTGGCCGCGAAGCCCGTGGGGCGACCGGTTCAACGTCATCTTGCGCCGCATCCGTCGGTCCGGCGAAACGAGCGGACCGGTGAGCGAACTCTCGCGTCGCGTGGTGGACGAGATGCGGAGATACCTGTTGGACCGCTACGTGGGCGTGGCGGCCAGCCGGGCGATCCGCGCCAAGCGGCAGAGAGGCGAGGTCTTCGCCTCCCTGGAAGAACTGGAAGAGGCGGCTCAGGCGATCCTGGTCAAGCTGCTCGAGGACCTCGGAAGTGGGGGCCTGAACGAGATGCCCTCCATCGTCGAGCTGTGGGCCAGACGGTCGCCCGTCTCGGTGGGGTACCTGACGCCGTACGACGACGCCCGGGGCCGACGCCAGCATCGAGGCGCTCAGTACTTCGTGAGCGCCAAGGCCTCGTACGACAACTACGAGAAGCTCTGGAAGCGTCAGAACTTCCCCGACTGGGCGGGGCTCTACGACGACCTGAAAGCGAACTACCATTGCTGGGAGTTCAACGGTGATGACCCGGACCCGGAGCGGGTCATTCGGGTGTGGGACCTGACGAAGCGCGTGCCGGGCAAGGGCAAGTGCACGCCCGTCGAGTGATGCCCGGGTCTTCAGGGAGCGGGCTGACTCGCGTTCTCATCGCGCTCGTCGTGCCGGCGGCCGTGGCCGTCCCGGTCTGGCCGTGGATCTGGGACCGCTGGATGCGCGAAGGTGGCTACTTCGGCCACGGACCGCTGGTCCCGGTCGTCGCGCTGCTGTGGGGGGCCTGGCTCATCCGAGCCGGGCGCGTCCGTACCGGCGGGTGGACCGCGTCGTCGCTCTTGCTCGCCGCGTTCGCGGGTGCGCTGCTATGGGTCGAGGCCGTTCGAGGGGCGGGCTTCTTCGGCGGCGTCGGGTGGTGGTTCGGCACCGTCGCGCTGATCATCGCCGGGCTGGGCGTGCGCGGAGCCATCGATCTGCGCGGACCCCTGGTGTTCTTGCTGCTGATGGTTCCGTGGCCGTTGATGGCGGTCGAGGACATCAGCCTCCCGCTGAAGTCGTTCGCGATGGACCTGGGTCTCTGGCTCGCGCCGGGACTTGCCGTACGAGAGGCGGGCGGGGGTGCCCACGTCCTGCTGCCGGACGGCGGGCGCCTGCTGGTAGGGGAGGTGTGCTCGGGCCTGCGCAGCCTCATCGCGCTTCTCGCTATCGGATGGGTCGTGGCCGGGCTCACCCGTGGAGGGCCGCTGCGCCGTCTCGCCGTGCTGCTGGTCTCGCTGCCGGTCGCGGTGCTCTCGAACGGAGTGCGTATCGCGGTCCTCGTCGTGATCGCCGAAGACGGCGGCGCGGATGCGGTCGCGCCGGGGACGTTCGCCCACGACGGAACGGGCGTGCTGCTCTACGTCGTCGCCTTGGGGCTGCTGCTGCTCGTGTCGCGGTTCGCGGGAGGCGCTTCGTCGGCTCGCGCGCCGTCGGTCGGGCCGGTGCCCCGCCTCGCCTGGGTCGTCGTCGCCACGTTGATCATCGCCGCACCGCCCGCGGTGGGTCGGCTCCTCGTCGCGGGTGCTGAGGAGGTCCCCTTGCCGGATCCCGCAGGTCTCATCCCGAGCGCCCTGACGCCCCCACCGGGCTCCCGGGAGCCTCCCATCGCGAGCCGCGACGTGCCCCTGGACGAGGGCGCTGCCCGCGTCCTGCGACCGGATGGGTTCCTGAGCCGCCTCTACGGCCGAACGGGCGCCTACCACCTCTGCCTGGTCTTCGGGCGGAGCCGGACGACCCGGCTCCACGCGCCGGAAATCTGCTACCGGGGGTCGGGTTACGAGGTCGTCTCCCGGACCGGCCGCCCGTTTCCGGTGGCGCTTTCCGACGCCCCGGAGGAGCTTCAGGAGCTGGTGCTCGTCCGCGGCGCGGAAAGCCGGCTGACCTGGTACTGGTATCGAGCCGGTGGACGTAACACGGGTTCCTACACGAAGTTCGTGTGGTCGAGCCTGGTGGAGCCAAAGAAGCCGCAATCCCTCGTCTGGCTGAGCATCCCCCTCGACCAAGGGGGCCTTCCCACCGGTCGGCAGCGCCTGCAGTGGTTTCTCGGAGAGCTCGCCCCGTCTCTCGGAAAGATACTTAGCCGACTGTAAGCGGGTGGACGAAATATCTATGGGATGAAGAAGCACTCCCTTCGGTTTGGGACACAGTCGGTAAGTCCAAGCGTAGCGCGGACATGACGGTTGACCGAGGAGGGCGCGAGAGTATAGTTGGGATGCACGCAGCGCCGGTTGCCCGCCGGCCAAGGCGTCTTCGCCCTGAAGTCGCCAGATTTGCCTAAGCCCTCTCACTGCACACCCGCAGTCAGTAACAAAGCCCAGCTCCTTGAGGTTCCGACCCGGCCTCCTGGTGCAAGGTCGCTGCCGCGGCCCCTCATCCGCAGATGACTCTCGCTAGTTTGGTTCTCAGACGCCGTTTCATCCTCCTCAAGGAGGTGCTCGATCGCTGCTTGGCGCTCGCGGGTCTGATCGTCTTTCTGCCGGTGCTCGCGACCCTCGGGGTGATCATCAAGCTCTCCAGTCCCGGTCCGGTCTTCTTCATCCAGAAGCGCGTCGGCAAGGGGGGCAAGTCCTTCGGGATCATCAAGCTGCGCACCATGGTGACGGACGCCGAGCAGGCGACCGGTCCGATCTGGGCGCAGGAGAACGATCCGCGCATCACTCCCATCGGGCGTTTCCTCCGCGCGTCGCACTTCGACGAGGTGCCGCAGCTCCTCAACGTGCTGCGCGGCGAGATGTCCATCGTCGGACCCCGGCCGGAGCGGCCGGTCTTCGTCGACCAGTTCCGTTGCCAGATCCCGAACTACGAAGCGCGACACATGGTGAAGCCCGGCATCACGGGGCTCGCCCAGGTCTACCACCACTACGACGAGACGGTCCGCGACGTGAAGCGGAAGCTCGGGTACGACCTGCTCTACGTCAAGAAGATGTGCCTGATGGTGGACATCGCCATCCTCTTCCTGACCTTCCGCCGGCTGACCGGCAAGGGCGCGCGCTAGCCCGAACCCTGCTTGTCCCGTTGGATCAGCGGGGAAACCCTGTCGGGAGAGCGGACCTCCAGATCCGCTCTGGCCTGGCGGCGAAGCCGGATCCGGACCCCAGAGCGGACCTGGACTTCCCACCGGTTCACAAGGCCAGAGTGAGAATCTCAAGGTGGGTACTCGATCGC
>NZBC01000178.1 GCA_002687715.1 Planctomycetota bacterium
CAGATCGGTGCCGCCCGCCTTGAGACGCGCGCCGGCGACCTTGGTGAGGACCTCTTTGGTCTCTTTCGCGTTGGCCGGGACGTAGTAGTCGAAGTTGTTCATCACTTACCTCCCTCTTCCAGGGCCTCGAGGACCTTGTCGGGAGTCATGGGGAGCGCGGTGACGCGAACGCCGGTGGCATTGTGAACGGCGCCGGCGATGGCGGCCGCGGTGGGGATCATCGTGGGTTCGCCGATGCCGACGACGGAGCAGTTGTTGCCCCCGTTGGCGATGTCGTAGAGCACGGCGTCGATCTCCGGCATGTCGTCAGGCCCGGCGATCTTGTACGTCTCGAGGTCGCCGTTGATGCAGTGCCCGAGGTGGCGATCCATGACCCGGTCCTCGAACAGTGCGTACGACAGGCCCTGGATGACGCCGCCGAAGACCTGGCCTTCGGCCGTCATCGCGTTGATGACCTTGCCGCAGTCCTGGAGCGCGACGATGCGGTCGACCTTGACGATGCCGAAGTCGCAATCGACGGTGCACCTGGCGAACTGCACGCCGCCGACGCCGTTCAGGTAGGTGCCTTTGGAGCCGTAGTTGCGCCGGCGCTTGCCCATGGTCGAGATCTCACCCTGACGGATGAGACGGCATGCGTCCTTGAAGGACATCGACTTGCTCGCGTCCTTCACGTGGCGGACGGAGCCCTTGGCGAGCACGAGGTCCTTGGCCTTGCACTTCAGGTGCGCGGCGACGAGGTCTTTGAGCTCGGCGCTGGCGAGGAACGCGGCCTGCCGGATGGCCGGGGAGATGGATGCTGCGGTAGTGCTGCCCCCGCTGGCCGGGCCGCGAGGGTCGTTGGTGTTACCGATGAACGTCGTGATGTCGCCCGGCTGCAGGCCGAGCTCTTCAGCGGCGACGATGGCGAGCACGGTCCGCGTGCCGACCCCGAGGTCCTGGGCGCCGTTGCGGATCTGGACCGACCCGTCCGGAGCGATGCGGCACTTGATCTCGGCCCGGGGGCTGCCCATGCCGCCCCAGCGGGCCGCCGCGACTCCGTAGCCGACGCGGTATCTTCCCGTCTGCGACCCGGTCTTCTGGCGCTTGGACCAGCCGATACGCCGCGCGCCGTCCGTGTACTGGAGAGTGCGGATGACGTGCGCGTCGTTCTTCATCCGCAGCGCGAGCGGATCGATCCCGGCCTTCTCGGCTGCAAGGTCGATGGCGGTCTCGAGCCCGAACGATCCCTGCGGGTGACCGGGTGCGCGGAACGCCTGGGAGCCGCCGGCGTTGGTCGCGATTTCGCCGCTGCGCACCGCCGTCTTCCCGAAGTCGTAGATCATCGGGTTGCGGACGCCCGCGCCGCGGCCGATGCCGGGCGTACCGATGTTCTCGACCTGGAACGCCTGGATCTTGCCGTCGCCGTCGACGCCGATCTTCATCTCCTGGATGGAGTCGGGCCGGTTGCCGGTGTCGGTCTGCTCCTCGCGTCGGTCGAGCATCATCTTGACCGGAGCTCCCGCATCCTTGGCGAGGCGCGCGGCCGCGATGCTCCAGTAGCCGGCCATGAACTTCGACCCGAACCCGCCGCCCATGAACTCGCTGATGACCGTGATCTGGGACTCGGAGAGGTCCTTGATCGAGCCCGCAAGCTGCCGGCGGCAGCCAAACGTATTCTGGGTCGAGGTGTAGAGCGTGAGGTGGGCGCCGTCCCATGACGCGACCGACCCGTGGGTTTCGAGGCAGCTGTGAGTCTGCACCTGGGTACGGGCCGTGACCTCGGCGACCTTGAGCTTGCCGCTCTCGAGCGCCTCGGTGACGTCACCTCTCCAGGGTCGCCGCGAGACGTTGGGGCGGTTTCCATGGACCGCCGGGGCGTCTTCGGCCATCGCCTGATCGGCGCGCGCCGAGTGGGGCAGGATGTCGAACTTCGCGGTGGCCAGCACGGCCCGAATCGCTGCCTCGAGCGCCTGGCGTGACTCGGCTGCGATTGCCCCGATGGGTTCACCGGCATAGCGCACGGACCACTCGGCCGTCGGGTTGCGGCGGTTGCGTCTCGGGCGCATCGGCAGGATCGCTTTCACGCCTGCGATCGACTTCGCCTTCTCCAGATCGAGGGAGACGACCTTCGCCTTGGCGTGCGGACAGCGGACGAATCCGCCGAAGAGCATCCCGGGCAGGTTCAGGTCGTGGGTGTACTTCGCCTGGCCCGTGACCTTGAACACCGCGTCGACCTTCTGGTGACGCTTGCCGATCACCTCGAGCTTGGAGTTCATGTCCCACGGCGTGGGCTCGTCGTCGGGGAGCTCGAGCTCGACCTCCTTGACGTCCTTGCCGTAGCCGAGCTTCAGTTTGACAGTGCGGTCCTTCTTCATCGCACTACTTCCCCTTCGATGCGCGTTCGACGGCGCGGAAGATGTTGATGTAGGTCCCGCAGCGGCAGAGGTTGCCGCTGAGCGCCGCCTTGGTCTCGTCGAGCGAGGGCTTGGGGTTCGCGTCGAGGAGCGCCTTGCTCGACATGACCATGCCCGGGGTGCAGAAGCCACACTGCAGTCCGTCCTCGGCGCAGAACGCCTCCTGGATCGGGTGCAGCTTGCCGTTCTGCTCCATGCCCTCGATCGTCTCGACCTGGTGACCCGCGACGTCGACGGCGAGGGTCAAGCAGGAGTTCACCGGCTTCCCATCGACCAGGACCGTGCACGCCCCGCAGGTGCCGAAGTCGCAGACGAGCTTCGTGCCCGTCTTGTCGAGCTGGTCGCGCAGCGTCTCGAGCAGCGTGTGCCCGGTCCGGACCTTGGCTTTGGTCTTCTCACCGTTGAGCACGAAGGAGATCTCGTGCTCATCGGCCGCCTTCAGCAGGCGCGCGTCGGGCACGCCGGACGCTTCTTTGACCTCGGCACGGGCCGACCCGAGCACGGTGCTCGCGGCGACGCCAAGGCTCGCGCCCTTCAGGAACCCTCGGCGCGAGACGCCTGACGGGTCTTCCGGATGCTTCATGGGATGGACTCTCGGGAAGGTAAAAGCGACTCTCAGGACCAGAGGTCACACGATCTGAGGGCGCGAATTCTACCTCGGTCCGAGGCTGCGCGTCGCCGGCTCTTCGGGAGCCGTGACCTTCCGGCAGATGAGGGTCTACAGAGACCGCTTGATCTTCACCTTGGCCTTGGTCTCGACCCCGGCCGGGACCTCCAGCTCCGTGACGCCCTTGAGGCCGTCGCCGAGCGGGGATTCGAGCTCGACGCGGTAGCGGCCGGGGCTGAGGCCGTCGAAACGCAGCGGCTGGTCGCCCGGCCCGGCTTCGGTTCGCAGGGCAGAGGGTTCTCCGGCGCGGAAGAGGCGGCCGATGAGCGCGGCCGGGACTTCGCCGCCCGAGCGCTCGGCGATCGCGATGATCGCGGCGCCCTTCTCGGTCTCGAGGTCGATGCGCTTGATGGCCTGGCGTTCCTCGACGGTGATGCTCTCTCGCTTCTCGGCGATGTAGCCCTTGCCGGAGGCGCTCACGGTGTAGGTGTCGGGGGCGACGAAGCGGATGAGGTACTTCCCGTCGGCGTCGGTGGTGACGGGCTTGCTGGAGCCGCCGGCGCTCATCGTGCGGACCTTGGCGCGCGGGCCGCTGCCATCGTCCTCGACGGTGACCATGATGGCGCGGTTGCGGGGGCGTCCGCCCTGGTCCTCGCGGGTCGGGACCATGCCGATGACCAGACCTTCGATCGGCTTGCCCGTCTTCTTGTCGACGACCCGGCCTTCGATGGTCCCGGACGGCAGGTCGATGATCTCATGCACGGGCGGGGCGACCGCGACCGAGACGTTGCGGACGACAGGGCGCGCGGCGCCGGGCGGGTTCACGCTGAGGACGTAGTCGCCGGGCAGGACGTCTCCGATGCTGAAGGCACCCTCGTCGTCCGTCGGGACTCCGGCGCCCGCCATACCCGGGGGCGTGCCCACCGGGGCGAGCACGACGCGGACGTCCGGCACGCCGCGCCCGGCTTCACGGACGATCCCGGCGACGGTCGCCTTCTTGGGCTCCCGGAGCTCGATCTTGGCGGTCTCGCCGCCCTTCACGACGAACTTGACGCCCGCAGGATCGGGGTCGGAGTCTGCCCGGAAGATCATGACTGAGCTGCCCGGCTCGCCGCGCACGATCGTCGCGCGGTAGCGTCCGGGGACGAGCCCGCTCGCGGCGAACCGTCCTTCGGCGTCGGTGAGCATCGGCGCGACGGGGCTCGGTCCGCGCGGCGCGTCGAGCTGCTCGACGGTGACGCGAACACCGGACGCCGGGCCCCCGTTCGCATCGAACGCCCGCCCGGCGACCGCGCCCGCCTGTCGCAGCGCGAGCGTGAGTCCGACCACGGGCTGACCGAGGCTCAGCGCCACTGATTCGCGCAGACTCTCGGCGTGGTCCCCGTGCCGTGCGAAGACGTCGAATTGGCCTTCGCGGAGGCCGCGGACGGAGAACTTCCCGTCGGCGCCGCTGACCGCAGTCCAGCCGGGCTCGGTGCGCCTGCGTTCCCCGGGTCCCCCGACCTCCTCCTCGATGCGGATGCGGCGGCGCATGCGACGCTGGCCGGGGCCGGCGTCGGTTTCTTCTGGCGCGGGAGCCGGCGGCACCACGCGGACGCTCGCACCCGCGACGACCGCGCCATGCGCGTCGATGACGGTTCCGGCGATCGTGACCTCGGCAGCCAGGGTGACGTCGAGCACGTGGCGCGATCCCGGACTCACCGCGACGTCCTTCTGCTCGTACTCCGAGAACCCGTCGGCGCGTACGCGCAGTCGTACCGGATCGGCCGGCACGTGGAGCACGGCGAAGAGCCCGGGCGCGTCGGGGAGCGACGTCGCGGCCGCGGCGTCCTCTCCGTACAGGACGCGCATCGTGCTGCGCGTTCCAAGGTCACGGCTGCCGCGCGTGGGGATCACTTCGAACTTCTCGGGAGCGTCGATGCCCTCGGGCGGACGCACGTGACCCACGATGGTGCCGGCCCTCAGCATCCGCAGCTCGACCTCGCCACCGCCGGGCGTGATGTCGGGACGCTCGAGCGGGAGATAGTCCGTCTTGCTCACGCGGATTCGCATCGGCTCCTCGCCGAGGCCTCGGAATCTCCAGCGTCCGTCGGCGCCGGTGCGCTGCGTCGGCGGGTCGAGATCGGTGATGGCCGTGCGGACGTCGGTGGCCTTCGTTGGGTAGAGGTTCACGGCGACGCCAGCGAGCGGCGCACCGTCCGCCGCGCGGACGATGCCCTCGATGCTGCGCCCGGCACTGACCGTCAGGTCGGCGTCCCACGTGATCTCGCCCGTCTTCACGCGGAACCGCTTCGGCGCGTGCTGGCCGAAGCCGTCGACGTCGATCCCGACCAGCCACTCGCCTTCGCGGAGGCCGTCGAGCCGCCACGTACCGTCGTTCACGGGCCGGGTCGTACGACCGTCGCTCAGCCGCAGTCCGCCGAGGATGAGCACTCCGGGGCCGGTGCTGCGGTTGTCGGCGACTGGCCAAGCGGTGATGCGCGCGTGCCCCGTGGCGACGTCCGCCGGCAGGTGGACGCTGCCGGCGAGACTCCCGCCGGCCGCGGCGACGAGGGCGCCGAGGTCCATGCGGCCGGGCCGGTCGATGGGCGTCGCTCGATGGACGTCGCACAGCTTCTGGGGCCGGACCCGCAGGTCGGCTTCGACCCCGACCTGCACCCGGTCGAATTCGAACCGGCCCTCGGCGTCGGTCGTGACCGTACGGGACGCCAGCTCCTGCACCGAGCGGATGTCGCCGGGTGCGGGACGCAGGGTCCGGGACAGCGCGATACGCACACTGGCGTTCGGTACCCCGGCGCCCGAATGGTCGACGACGCGCCCCGAGACCGTGGCGAGACCGGCGTCCGCAGCTGCCCGGCCCGAATCCCGCCCTTCACCCCCGTCGCGTTCCTTGAAGGGGTCGATGTCGACTGGGGTTGCCTTCCCCGTCGACTCGTCTTGCCGTTCGCCGTTGGCCACGGGATCGACCACTGTCTGGGAATCGAAATCCGTCGTAGGGACTCCGCCTGCGTCGTCGGGGAGGTTGAACACCACCACGGCGGAAACGCAGATGCACAACGCGACGAGCGTGAAGGTCAGGGTCTTCTTGGTCATGAGGAGCACTCCCAGGCCGGGCGGCACGACGCTGGTCGCGGCCGCCGCCATGCTACCGGCGGCGGTCGCCGCCTTCGGGAGCAGCGGTCCGAAAGCGACGGGCAACAGCGCGCGTCTCCATTCGAGTCCGCTGCGATCGAGACGGCGCCGCACCTGGTCGAGCCCGCGTTTCAGGCGGGTTCGCACCGTCGCGTCCGGGACTCCGGTCCGTTCCGCGATCTGCTGTGGCGTCAGGTCCTCGTAGAACCGCATGACCAGGGTCGACCGGTAGGGCTCGTCGAGCCCGAACACCGTGTCCACGACCCGGCGGATCGCCGCCTCGTGCTGCAAGATGTCGCAGGCCGATTCGGTCTGTTCGGGACGGGCCGCGACGGTCTCCCGCGACCGCCGCCGCGAATCCTCCCGGTGCATCCGGGCCGCGAACCGGCGGGTCACCGTCGCCAGCCAGCCGCGCAGGCCATGCCCTCGCGTCGGCTGCGCCCGCAGCATCGCCATCCAGGTCTGCTGCTCGAGATCGTCCGCCCGTCCCGGATCGGTCACCAGCCGGCGGGCCAGACCACGGACGAAGTCCGCATGGCGCTCCAGCGCCTCGTCCAGCCCAGCCAACCCGGTAGAAGGTGTCATGCGTCTCAGGACTCCACCCCTGACATCCCGGCCGTACGTCTGCGTTTCGCGGAATCTCCGTAACGTTGAAAAGAGCCTAGGGGGTCCTGGCATCGGTGGATTTACGTCCTGCTAGAGAGTTAACTCGCTATCGTGGCCCGGACCCGCCCGATCCCACCGCCGACCGGAGCCCCGCCGCGGGGCTCCCCAATCCCTCCGAGGAGCTCGCCCGATGAGCTACGTCGCTGATCTCGAAGCCCTGCTCGGGCTGAAGGACGTCACCTACAAGTACAACCTGGACCGGGCCGACCTGTTCCAGGAAGCGGTGGACAACGACCGCGGGCGGGTCGAGGAAGGCGGCGGCCGGAACGAGCAGAAGTGCTTCCCCACGAAGCTCGGGGCCGATGGCCCGCTCGTCTACTACACCGATCCCGGGTCAACCGGCCGGCGGGTGATGGACACGTTCTGCGCGGACTACCCGGAGTACTCGGACAAGGTCTGGTGGAAGAAGGACTTCCAGAAGTACGACCCTTCGAAGTACGAGGCCCTGCTCGGCCGGGTGGTCGATCACCTGAACGCGAAGCGGGCGAGCCTCTACGTCGAGGACGTGTACGCGGGCAGCGACCCGGCCTACGCGGTTCCGTTCCGCTTCGTCGGTGAGTACGCCGTGCACGCGCTCTTCGTGCGGACGATGTTCCCGAAGGGACTCGATGGCGTCGAGGAGGGTCGTCGGTTCACGCTGCTCAACTGCCCGTCGTTCCTTTGCGATCCGGCCCGCGACGGTAACCGCGAGGGGTCGGACAACGCGCTCATCGTGGACATCAAGCGCAACATCGCGCTGATCTGCGGCGGCAACGACTACTGCGGCAGCAACAAGAAGACGTTGTTCACGGTCCTCAATTTCATGCTGCCGGACATGGGCTTCCTGCCCATGCACTGCTCGGCGAACGTCGGTGCCAAGGGCGACAGCGCGATCCTCTTCGGGCTCTCCGGCACGGGCAAGACGACGCTGTCGGCCGACCCGGAGCGCGAGCTCATCGGCGATGATGAGATCGGGTGGACGGACACCGCCATTTCCAACTTCGAGGACGGCTGTTACGCGAAGCTCATCGACCTCGACAAGGAGGCGGAGCCGGTGATCGCCGCTGCGCTGTCGAAGCCGTGCACCGTCATCGAGAACGTCCCGCCGTTGCCCGGCCGGGCAATGGAGGACACGGATCCCCAGGACCTCGATCTCACCGACCGGTCGCGCACCGAGAACACGCGGTTCGCGTATGGGCTCGATTGCAACCCGATGGTCCGCGAGGGGTCGCGGGGTCCGGTGCCGGCGACGATCGTGCTGCTCACCGCCGATGCGTTCGGCGTGTTGCCGCCCATCTCGATCCTCGATCAAACGGAGGTCATGTACCACTTCGTGTCCGGTTTCACGTCGAAGCTCGCGGGCACCGAGGTCGGCATCAAGGAGCCGCAGGCCGCCTTCAGCGCATGCTTCGGTGCGCCGTTCATGTCGCGGCACCCGTCGGTCTACGCCCAGCTGCTCGCCGAGAAGATGAAGGCCTGCGATGCCCGCGCGGTCCTGGTCAACACGGGCTGGACCGGAGGCGTCTATGGCACCGGCAAGCGCATGTCCATCAAGCACACGCGCGCCATGCTCAACGCTGCGCTGCGCGGCGACCTCGACCACGTCGAGACCACGAAGCACCCGGTGTTCGGGCTGCGCATGCCGACGTCCTGCCCGGACGTCCCGAGCGAGATCCTCGATCCGAAGAACACTTGGAGCGACCCGGACGCCTATGACGCCCAGGCCAACCAGCTCCGAGACATGTTCCGGAAGAACTTCGAGGCCAAGGGCCTTGCCGAGCTCGGCATCCAGGCCGTGATGTAGCCCGTTGGACGTCGCGTCCTGGAACGTGAACTCACTCCGGGCTCGCCTGGAGCGAGTCGGCGCCTGGCTCGACCGTGAGGCCCCCGACGTCGTCTGCCTGCAGGAAACGAAGGCCACCGACGACAAGTTCCCGCGTGAGGTGTTCGAAGATCGCGGCTACGACCTCGAGGTCTTCGGCCAGCCCACCTACAACGGAGTCTGCATCGCCGCGAAGGCGCCATACGCCCTCGAGGACGTGCAGCGCGGCTTTCCCGACGCCAGCTCGGACGCCGAGAAGCGCCTCATCGCCGCCACCGTCGGCGGGCTGCGTCTCGTGAACGTCTACGTACCCAACGGCTCGAGCGTCGGCAGTGACAAGTTCGAGTACAAGCTGCGGTGGTACGCGCGGCTCCGCAAGCTCCTCGACGACACCGCGGACCCCGACACCCCGTGGGTCATCTGCGGGGACTTCAACGTCGCCCCCGACGATCGGGACGTCCACGCTCCGGACGCCTACCGCGGGGCCGTGATGTTCAGCGACGAGGAGAAAGCCGCCTACCAGAGACTCAAGGCGTTCGGCCTCGCGGACGTCCTGCGCCACTTCAGCGACGAGGCCGGCGTCTACACCTGGTGGGACTACCGCCGCCTGGGGTTCCAGAAGAACCGGGGCTGGCGCATCGACCACTTCCTCGCGACTCCGCCGGCCGTCGAGCGGGCCCGTTCAATCCGCGTGAACCGCGACGAGCGCAAGGGCCCCCAGCCGAGCGACCACGCGCCGGTCATCGCGACATTCACGGACGCGTGAGGGCGACGCCTGTCCGCCCCGACATGTGGGGGACGAGCCCGGGAATCCCACGAACAGGAGCAGATCGGATTCGAGCCCGTTCCGAATCCTGGGGTCCTGGACTCCAGGGTCCCCCATCAAAAAAACGAGAGCGCGTCCAGGTTGGGGGGGAGGACGGCTCTCGCATTTGACAGGACAGCAGGCGTGACCGGGGGGAGGGAGGAAGTTGACTGAGAAGTCCCGCCTCAGTGTCCTTACACATCGATCGGAGCCGATGTGCACGAGAATGGTAGCCCTGGGATTCGGGATCGGTCACGAACAAAGGCCCGGTTTCGACCCCCGCGGGACAGATGATCTCGGTTATTTCGCTTTTGGCTCAGGCGCTGGGGGCGGGCAGGACCCGAGCGCGGGCGGCGTCGGCGATGGCCTGGCCGACCTCGCTGCACTTGGCCGCATTCTCGGAACCCACGAGGTCGTAGGTGAGGGGGGCGCCTCGGTCCAGGACCTCGAGGACGGCCTGCTCGATGGCGTCCGCGGCCTTGAGGAGCGCGGGGTCACTGTCGTTCCGGTGCGCGAGCCACTCGAGCCCCTCCTTCACGGTGAGGATCATCGCGATGGGGTTCACGCAGTCCTTGCCCGTGTACTTGGGGGCCGAGCCGTGGATGGGCTCGAACATGCCATGGTCATCGCCGACGTTGGCGCCGACCGCCATCCCCATGCCGCCCTGCAGGACGGACGCGAGGTCGGTGACGATGTCGCCGAACATGTTCGTCGTGACGCAGACGTCGTACCACTCGGGCTTCTGGATGAGCCACTGGGTGAACGCGTCGACGATGGCCGTCTCCTGCTCGATGTCCGGGTACTCGGAGCCGACCTCGAAGAAGATGTCCCGGAACATCCGGCAGCCTTCCAAGACGTTGTCCTTCACGATGGCGGTGAGGCGCATCTTGCCGTCGACGGGCGCGCCCTTCTTGCGGCGGCGGCAGTGCTCGAAGGCCGCGCGGATGATCCGCTCCGACCCCTCCCGCGTGATGATGCGGGTGTCCACCGCACACTTCGGGACGCCACCCGGACGCAGCGTGCCACCCGCAGCCGAGTAGAGGCCTTCAGTGTTCTCGCGGAAGAACACCATGTCGACCTTGCTCGGCTCCCACACCCGCCGAAGCTCGCCGTGGATCCGGTTCTTGACGCCGGGGTACAGCTTCACGGGCCGGATGTTCGCATACAGGTCGAGCTTGGTCCGATTGCCGATGACGGGCGACCAGCCGGCCATGTTGCCGTCCTTCATCGTCAACGGCCCGGTCCCATCAGGGTCGGGCCACCCGACCGCACCGAGCAGGATGAGGTCCGCGTCGCGACACTTCTCCTCGCTGCCCTCGGGCCAGTCGGACTGCCGCCCGTTCTCGAGGTAGTACCGCCCGCCGCATTCGATCTCCTCCAGATCGAACGCCAGTCCGAGCGGCTCCGTCACGGCGTCGAGGACCCGCAGTCCTTCGGCCATGACCTCGGGGCCGGTTCCGTCACCAGGCAGCACCACGACCTTGTAGCTCATAGCCATTCTTTTGACGCCGCGAGGGGCACCGTTCAAGCGCGAGCTTCTTGCGCCTGACCCCTTGAATGGTGCTCAAGTGTGCCACAGCAAGGGGCTTGCGGCAGTGGCGGCGCCGTCGGTGAAGCCGAGTCTCTCGGGAGCGCGGATCTGGAGGTCCGTTCTGGTCTGGCGGGAGCGCGGACCTCCAGGTCCGCTCCGGGTCCGGATCCGGCGGCGCCGTCAGAGCGGACCTGGAGGTCCGCGCTCCCATCCGGAGGAGATTGCTTCACGCGCTCTGGAGTTTCGCGATCCCGGCGGGCTGCGCCGGTACGCGAACCGGCCGCCCTCGCGAGGAGGACGGCCGGTCTCAGCGACGTCGCCGGGCGACGCTCCCACGGCGTCGATCAAGCCTTGCAGAGGTTGATGGGGTCGCGGCCGCTGAAGATGGGGAAGAACTTGCCCGAGGGGTCGAAGTCGTGGACTCCCTTGAGCGCCTCCTTCATGACGGTGCGGAAGTCGATGTCGACCCGGAGGTCGCGGCGGTCCTGGAGGTCCTTGCGCTCGAGGGTGCCGTAGGAGCCGATGACCCGGCCGCCGTTCACGGGGCCGCCGAGGGCGAGCATCATGCCGCCGCGGCCGTGGTCGGTGCCGCGGTTGCCGTTTTCGGCGGCGGTGCGGCCGAACTCGGACATGACGAGGACCATCGTGTCGTCGAGGTGCTTGCCGAGGTCCTTGGCGAACGCGGCCATGGAGGCGGCAACGTCACCGAGGAGGCGGTTGATGGAGCCGTCGGTGGAGCCTTCGCCCTGGTGGGTGTCCCAGCCGCCCTTGTCGATCGCGACGACCTCGAGTCCGGCGTTGGCCTTGATCACCTTGGCTATCATCTGGAGGCGACGGGCGAGACCCGAGCGGGGGTACTTCCCGACGGTGCGCGGGGCGTCGTCGCCTTCGACGATCTCCCAGAAGTGGCGGAGCGTCTCGATGGTGTGACGGCCGACGTTGACCGCACCCTTGCGGCCGGCTGCGGCGCCGCCGACGAGCTTCTTGCCCATCACGTCCTCTTCCATTCCGCCGCCGGTCTTGTAGACGTCGTCGAAGAGGTCGAGGAGGCCCTCGGACTCACCCGAGCTCATGCGCGGGACCGCGAGCACGGGGTACTTGCCGCGCAGCGCGCGGGGGAGGAGCCCCTGCATCGCGAGCGCCCGCATCGGGTTGTACTTCTGGGTCTTCGACTCCTGGAGGTAGCGGTTGAGCCACCCGTGCTTCATCGAGCGATCGCCAGGTGCGGCGTACTCCATGAAGTCCTGCGCATCGAAGTGCGACCGGGTCGGGTGCGGAGAGCCGACGCTCAGGATCGGAGCGAACAGCTTCTTGTCCCAGTACGGCTTGAGCGCGCCGAGCGCTGGATGCAGACCGTGCATGTCATCGAGCTTGATGACGCCCCTCTCGTCGTCCGTGTCCGCGGGCTGGACCGCGATCGTCGGCCGGAGCTCGTAGTACCTCGGGTTGCCGTAGGGAGGGATGACGTTCAGCGCGTCGGCACCCCCGCGGAGGTAGATGATGACGAGGGTCTTGGCCTTCTTCGTCGCTGGGTTCGACGCTTTCGCCTGTGCGAACACGCCGGGGAGGATGGAGGTCGCGGGAAGTGCGGCAGCGCCGAGGACGGCCGCTGATGCATCGCCCAGGAAATGTCGTCGGGTCTTGTTCTGGGTCATTGCCTGTTCTCCTACTGTTGCTGGAACTCAGGGGACCCGAGCAGGATCCCGACGATGGTCTTTTGGAGCTTGCCCTTGCCGTGGCCGCCTTGGCCACCGCCGTCCTGGACGAGCTTGAACACGACCCGCTCGAGCACCGCGTAGGTGTTCGAACCGAGGCCGTGGGGGACGACGCGCTTGATGAGCGCGTCCATCAGGTCGAGCGGATCCGCCGGCAGCCCCTTGTAGAACGAGTCCGGGATCCTCATGCCGCGCACGCGGCCGCGCACGAGCTGAAGGGCGAATTGCCACCGCAGCGCCATGACGCCGGGGTCGCGCCACGCCTCCGCGGTGTCTTCCCAGCCAGTCGGGTCTTCACAGCCGTAGAGCGGCATGCCGAGCTCGCCGACCTTGGCCACGATGATGTTGGGCTTGTCGACCTTCGTGCTCGTGGCGCGCAGCGCGGAGACCACGAACTCGAGCGGAGTCTTGAACTTCGCCTTGTAGTGGGCGCGGTCGTAGAACTCCGGGTGCTTGACGATGGTCTTCACGACCTCGCGCAGATCTCCCTTGGTCGTCCTGAACTTGTTCGCGGCGGCGTCGATGATCTTCGTGGGCGGCTCGTCGTTGACGAAGTAGCGCGTGAGCTTGGTTGCGATGAACTGCGCCGTGTTCTTGTGCTTGCACAGGCGGTCGATGACGGCCTTGCCCTCGTTCATGCCGGTCTCGCGGCGGCCCCGGGGGAGCGAGCGTCCCATCACGGCCTTGCGGGTGCGGTCGTGCATCGCGTCCTTGTAGGAGAAGCCCGTGCCCTCCTTGCCGAAGTCGACGCTCCATCCCGTGAACGCACGGGCCACCATCTCGACGTCCTGTTGCGAGTACCCGTTGTCGACGCCGAGCGTGTGCAACTCCATCAACTCTCGGGCGTAGTTCTCGTTGAGCCCGCGCTGCTTCTGGATCTCGGCCTGCTCGCGGGCCTGTTCACGGCTCGAGCCTCTGCGGCGGAAGGTGCGCTCGATCTGCTTCAGCTCGGCCTTCGATGGCGGCGCCCGGGAGATGTGGTTGTCCAGGAACACGAGCATCGCCGGGTGCGTCGACGACGCCGACAGCATCCTCTTGAACTTGCCGTAGATGTTCTTGCGGATGACGTCGGTCTCGTAGTGGGTCGCGGTGTACCTCACCGAATCCTTCGCCACATCGACGCTGAAGTGGTTGCGCCAGAAGTCCGCAAGCACCTCGAAGAGCTGGGCCTCGGAGTAGAGCGCCGCATCGACGATGTACTCCTGGAGCTCACGGCGCACCTGCTGGTTGAAGGCGTTGCGATTGGCCATCTTGTTCTGGCCGGTCTCGCCCTTCATCTTGTCGTACAGGTCCGTCTGCGCGAAGGGCGTCAGCCCGAGCGTCCGGTACTGCTTCCGCCGAGCCGCTCCCGACTGCGCGTCGAGCTTCTCCGGCGCGAGCTGGGCATCGATCCACTTGTCGATCCCCAGCTGGCGCACCTTCTCGAACTGCCCCGGAACGGGCCCGAACGAGAGACGCGACAGGACATGAAGGACCTTCTCGTCGTCCGTGAGAGGCCGGGCCTTCTCCGCTGCCTTTTTCTGAGCCGGCAGCGGCACAAGCACCACGGCCACGAGGGACACCACTAAAAGCACACGCATCCTGGTATCTCCGCCTCGCGGGTCGAGGGGAATTCTGGGGGGTGATCGTCCGGGTCCATCCTACCCGGGGCAGATCCCACAAGCACCCGCGCGGGCCACCCAAGCTAAGGGATGGTCAGCCTCCGGATCAACGCCGAATGCTAGTTTTTTAGCAAAGCGTCGAGCCCATAACATCCGCCGTCGGAAACCTATTGCGATCAAGAGCTTCTGCCGTTTCTCGTCACTTTGTCGCTCGCGGCGCCAACCGGGGAATGGAGACACCCACAGCAGGAGCTCACCCATGACTGACTCCCCATTCCCCGCGCCGGTTCCTGGAAACCGTCTCTCGACAGTCAAGAAGGGGCCGTTTGCGAATGCGTTCGCGCCGCAGCGGCGCTCCCCCGGTTACGCCCATCGGCGCATGCGGCGGTTGCCGGAAGGCGTCGGACTCATGCGTTGGGTGCTCTCTGCGCGTGTCTTGTTGCTCGCCGCGGGCGGCCTGATCCACGGAGCTGCCGGCCGCCATGAGCTGGCGGCATGGGCGGGTGGGTTCTGTGCCGTCTATCTCGTCCTTCTCTTGGCCTTGCGACGTCGGCCCGTCGTCGCATCCGCCGCGATTGCGGCCCTCGAGACCGGGTTGGTCCTCGTCGGTTGGTCTCTTGCCGTGTTGAGCGACCAGGCGCCCGATGCCCTGGCCGCAGTCTGGCCGGTCGTGTTCTGGCTCGTCTTCCGGTCGGTGCAGCGATGGGAGAGCCGCGTGAGGAGGCTCGATGTCCAGGAGCATCCTGGCCCGCAGGCCACCATGGCCGAGCCTCCGGCGCGCGCGGACTGACCGCCGGTTTTCAGTCCGTCTCGGCGCGAGCCGCGACGATCGGGCGCAGCCGCGCGACGAGCCGTGCGAGGTCATCGGGTGCGAGCGCCTGGTCCTTGTCACAAAGCGCGTTCTCCGGGTTCGGATGCGCCTCGACGATCAACCCGTCCGCTCCTACCGCTGCGGCAGCGAGCGCGAGCGGCAGCACGAGCTCCGTGCGTCCCGCCGCGTGCGACGGGTCAACGATCACCGGCAGATGCGTCCGTTCCTTGAGGACCGGGACCGCGCTCACGTCCAGCGTGTTACGGGTCGCGGTCTCGAAGGTGCGAATGCCCCGTTCGCAGAGCACGACGCGGTGGTTGCCCGCAGCCATGATGTACTCGGCGGCGGAGAGCAGCTCGTCGATCGTCGCGGAGAGCCCACGTTTCAGCAGCACGGGACGATCGGTCTGACCGACGCGGGTCAGCAGTCCGAAGTTCTGCATGCTGCGCGCCCCGATCTGGAGCATGTCCGCGTGGAGTGCCACCTCGCCGACGTCCTCCGGCCGGACGACCTCGGTCACCACCGGCAGCTCGTAGGCGTGCCCCGCCTCGCACAGGAGCTGCACGCCTTCGTGCCCGAGCCCCTGGAACGCGTACACCGACGATCGAGGCTTGAACGCGCCGCCGCGCAGGATCACCGCGCCGTGGTCCTTGACCATCGCGGCGGCCTCGAAGATCTGATGTCGGCTCTCGACCGCGCACGGACCCGCGATCAGGGTGAAGCTCTCCGGGCCGATGCTGGCGCGTCCGACGTTGACGGTCGTGCGGGCGCCGTCGGGCCGGGGGTTGACGTTCTTGAGCTGCGGGTTGCGCGGGGTAGCCGGGCACGCAGCGGCCGGGGCTGGTTTCTCAGTGGGTATGGCCGCGGGAGCTGGCGCGTCGACCGCCGGAGTCGGCGCGATGTCGTCTCCCGCTCGACGGGGGTACGTTCCGAGTACCTTGAGCCGGTTGGTCAGCGGTCGCACGCGGTCGAGGGCCTCCTGCACCTCAGGGGCGTCGAGCGAACCGTCGACATCGATGTAGAAGAGGTACTCCCACGGCGCTTCGGGCCGGGGGCGGCTCTCGATCTTCGAGAGGTTGATGTCGCGGTCGGCGAACGCTTGCAGACACATGGCGAGCGCGCCGCGCCGGTGGTTCAGCGTCAGGACGAGCGAGGTCTTGGCCGGGAGCCGCGAGTCGATGGGCTCCGGACGCCGCGCGATGAGGAGGAAGCGCGTCATTACTAC
>NZBC01000179.1 GCA_002687715.1 Planctomycetota bacterium
GCGCCGCCGAACTGGCCACCGCTCGCGGCAAGCTGGTGCCCGGTCACGATGGCGTTGGCCGAGCCGGCTCCGGGGGACGCGAGGTTCACGGTGCTGGAGCCGCTTCCCTCGTTGAACCGGTAGTAGACGATCTCGGGCACGTTCTGCGCTGAAACACCCGTGGCGAGGACCGCGACCAGGACGGTGGGCACGCAAACGGCCAAAGTCCGCATGTGGAACATCTGCTGTCTCTCAGTGAAGGGGAGGCACTACAGCAAGTGGGGGTCCCGTCAATCGTTCCAGACGGTGGGCCAGGAGTCCAGGCCCAGGTCGCGGTATCCGGGATCTATTCGTAATCCTCGGGTCAGGCGATCACTTTGCCCAGGGCCGTGGTCATCGACTTCTGGCCCGCGGCGGAGAGGTCGCCCGGCTCGACGATGCTCACCATCGACGCGCCCTTCAGGTGGTCGCCGGCCGCTTTCTGCAGCGATGTCTTCAGAGTCTCGCAGCGCGGTGCGCCGATCTGTTTCGCGAGCGGGTTCAACGAGAACTCGATACGGTCCTTCTTGTTGCCGTATGCCGGCGCGAGGAAGCAAATGCCGACCTCCTTGCCTCCCACCTCCCCGCGGAGTCCGACGCCACCCGCGCCCCACTTGAGAGTCCCGCCTTTCTTCTCCCAGGCCGCCATCAGCGCCTTGAAATACGCAGCCGACGCCTTGCCCGCCTCGGAGTAGAACTGCTTCTCATCCATGGTCCCGACGCGACAGTTCTTCGACTGGTCATAGTGCGATGCCATCGATCTCCTCCGTGGTGACCGCGGCGGTTCGAGCGCCTCGGTTCACGACCATCTTGGCGGAGCCAGGGACCGTCGTCTACTCCACGGTGATGAGAGCGGCCACCGGGGCGCGGCAGCTGGCCGGGACCCCGTCACAGATGCGCTTGGAGTGCTGCCACCTTCCTAGATACCTGCATCCCAGCTCAGCCAGCCCATCATCCATCCTGGAAGCACGACTGCCCCGACCAGGAATCCGATGAGCAACACCATGACGGCGACGTACATTGTGGTTTGCTCCATCGCGCAGGGACTCCGTGGGACGGGCAAGCTACCGCAGTGCGGTCCGCGTCGCGATTGTCGCGGAAAGGGGGGCGCCGCCAAGGACGCGCGAAGCAGCAACGCGCAGAGGAAGTCCATGGAGCGCCCTCCCTTGGGTTGCGTCGTGGCGGGGAAACCCGCGCCCGCGAGCATGGGACTCCTCGGAGCAGGGCCTTGCTCCATCTTTTCTTATTCTTTAGAATTCGAACGATCGAATCCAAGCAAGAGGAGCCCAGGTAATGGTCAAGGTCGCCATCGGCGTGGCCGCCCTCGGCGCGCTGCTGCTCGCCGCGTGGCTGCTCGGGCAAAACGACGCCTCGCGAGACGTGGACCGCACCTCGACCGCCCCGGTTACGGATGGCGCCGAGACCGCGGCGGTCGGGAGCGAGCCCGTATCGGGACCGCTGCAATCCCGCCGGTTCACCGAGCCGGCGAACGATCCGCCCGTCCCCGCCGGGCCGGAGGTCTCGCCCGGCGAACTCCACTTCCGCATCGTTGACGGAAGCACGGGACGCGACCTCGAGGACGTGGCGCTGCGCGCGGTCAGTACGACCCGAGTGTTCCAGGCGCGGGTCACCTCGCCGGTCGAGACCACCGTTCCGGGAGGCAGGGTCTCCCTGCTGCTCCGCAAGCCCGGCTACGAACGCGCTCGCCGCGACGTCACCGTATCTCCCGACGACGGGCCCCAGGACCTCGACACGATCGCGATGAGTCGCGGCGACGGCGGAATCGAGGGCCACATCGAGCACGCGGAATCGGACGTGGCGTGCCGGGTCGCGTCTCTCGAGCTCCACGGCGCCGGCCGCAGTCCCATCGGTCCCGGGCGGTGCGAGAACGAAGGGCACGATCTGCGCTCCGATCAACGGTGCTCCCGATGCGGGTGGGGGCCGACCCGAACGCGCACCCTCCCCGAGCACGAGACGTTCCGGTTCGAGCGGCTGGCTGGGGGCCCCTACCTCGTCGTGGCTCGCAGTGCGAGCGGCGCCGTGCTCACAACCCAGCGCGTCGAGCTGAAGCCCCACGAGAGGAAGACGGTCGTCATCCGCGTCGCGTTCCGAGACCTGACGGTCCGGATCGAGGACTCCAAGCGTCAACCGTTCGACGGGGTCTGGCACGAGAACGGCCTTTGGTTCAGCTCCCGGGTGCGCATCTTCTTCTGGACCGACGGCCTCTGCTCCGCGGCGGCCGAGATCGTGCCGGCCGACCAGGGCTACGTCGTGAACCAGGACGTCGACGACCCGACCGGGAAACGGGAACGTCCGCCCCGGCCAACGGGAGTCGAGGTGGACCTCGGACTCGAGGCCGCCGCCAAGGAGCGCGAACGCAAGCGCGCCGCGAGCGCGAGGTCATCCGCCGCGGCCCCACCGGTCGAGCGCCCCCGTCGCGACGGTGAAGACCTGTGGCCCCGCCTCCCCTCCCCCACACCGAGCCTCAAGACCAACCCGCTGTCGGCGCGGCGCATCGCACCTGGAACCTACGAGGTGAAGCGCGTCCCCATCTCGGCCCACCGTGCTCTCGCAGCCTGCGGGCCGATGTTCACCATGTCGGAGAACGTCGACCTCGAGGACAGCTCCACGGACGTCCTCGTCCTCCGGCTCCACAAAAAGTGCGGCGCGGACTTCCGCCTGCTCAGTGCAACGGCGCGGGGACCCCGGAAACGGGTGTCGTGTACCGCGTGCCACGCGCTCCCCGCGAACATCTTCCAGTAGGACGCGCTCCTGCGGTCGCTACTCGGGCGGCCGTACCAGTCGAGCGACGAACTCCCGTAGCACCACATTCGACTCGCTCGACCACTGTGGTTGCGAGGAGAACGCGCGCAGGACTGGCTCGGTGCGACAGAGTTCGAGCAGCTCCGCGAATCGAGTCTCGCGCTCCGCGGGTGACGTCGCTGCTCCGTTGATGATCTCGGTGAGCGCCGTGAAGCGCACGAGCGCATTGAGCTCGCGAAGCGCCCGCGGTGACGTGGCGTTCGTCACCGCGTCGAGCCGGATCGTGGCGAGGAACAAGCCCGCGTGCCCGGGCACGGGAGGCCCTACTTCGGGACGCCAGGCATCCAAGTCGGTGAGCGCCTGCACAACGTGGGGAGTGGTTGCGGCGTCTCCACCCGTGATCAGCGCGGCGAGCTCCTGCAGGAGGGCGTCGGGTGGGAGGTCGGGTTCCTCCGCGAGACGGAGCAAGGCCGCGTCGTTCACCGACCGGCTCGCCGGAGAGAGGCGGTATCCGGTGATCCCCGTCGCGCCGCGCGCGCGCGCGTGCTCGATCTCCGCACGGACGTCCGCCAGGAGCGGCCGGGGAAAGATCTGCTCGGCGACCTCGGGGTGCGAGAGGTAGTAGAAGTCGGTGAGCTTGTCGAACCCGGCGTCCTGGGCCGCCTCGAGTGGATCGGCGTAGCCGGAGATTCCGAGGGCGGAATACTGCCGCGCGGATTCCTGGAGCCACTCCATGTCTTTGGGCAGGGCGGCGAGAGCGTCCGCGTGGAAGGTCGCCAGGGCAGGGAAGTTGGGGAGATGGATGGCGGCGTGGAACGGATACCACGGCTCCATCAACCACCCCCAGAACACCGTGCGCGCCCCCGAGCCCGCGGCCGCGATCCGGTCGCGAGCGAACGCGATCAGCTCGAGCAGCGGCGTGACGGGCTCCGACAGCGTCTGCGGCGCATAGTCGGCCGCGCCGCCGTCGTTCCACATGTAGGCAAACGCGTCGGCATCCCGGAACCACTCGTAGGTCGGCTCGTGCAACGCGATCAGCTCGTTGGGATTCCCGAGCTTCCACCACGCCGCCGCCGTCCCCTGCCAGGCGGCGTTCTGCTCCACCGCCAGATCGGGCCGCGCGTCCAGGAACCCGTCCGGAACCTGATTCAACAGCATCACCCAGTGGAACTCGAGGCCGACGTCATGGCACAACGTCATCACGTCCCGCCAGACCTCGTATCGAGCCTTCTCCACGAACGTGTCCGGAAAGTCCGGGTGCCACATCCGCAGGGGAAACAGCGCGAGGCCCGTGGCGTTGAGGAGTCGCAGCTGCTCGACGTACTCCGTCCAGCGTCCGATGCCCCAGGTGTCAGCACCGAGCACGGACCGCCCCTGCTGTCCTCCGAACGGGTACGGCGCCACCATCACCGTCCGCCGCCCGAACCCCGGCACGACCTGATGATCGATCGGCGACGGCAACGACCCGGTCCCCCGCCGCCCTTCCACCAGCACCCTGCGGCGTAGCGCGTGCAGCCCATTCGTAGCACCCGCGGACGTCGACGCGCGAACCGAAATGGCGGCCTCGTCCGTACCGACGAGGTGGTATCCCTCGTCCCCGAGTGCCGCGTCAGTGGCGTCGATGTCCACGATCACGTCGAGCGCCGTCGCCTGGGAATCGTCGGCCGGCGTCCCCACCTCCGCAATGAGACGATCAGCGGCATGGCGTAATGGAGACGCGACGGGTGGGGGCAGGTCAATGCGAACGGGCATGGTGGACCTACAATACCCGCAGCTCTGAGATCGGAATCACCGATCTGCCGTATCGGTTCGAAATGAAACCGCCGGGAGACCGGCCGAGTTCTGCAGATTGTGGATCGCCGTACAGTGCCATGCAAAACGCACGAACTTCGGGTGCGCGATCTCGGCGGACCTCACCTCAATCCGGTCCGGCCCGACGATCTTGGCGGTCGCGGGCCTGAATACCAGCCGCCGCTTCTCCACGGTGCCGTCGGACAACTCGAACCAGTTGGGGGCCTTGCCGTGACGGGTCTTCAGACCTTCGCCGCAATAGCGCATCTTGACGACGAGCGCATCGCCGCGAATCTCGTGGGAGGCGAGCATCGGGCCGTAGAGAACCCGAGCGTTCTTGCCGTAGGTGTCGACCAGAGCGATATTGGCGAGCCGCTCACCCACGATGTGCTTGTTCGGTGGGTGAGGGTTGCTCGGGCTCATGGTGAGCCTGCCGGCGGCATCGATGACCTCGGACTCCGGCCGCTTGCCGTGCAAGTAGATGTCGTTGCTGACCGCGACCGCCGTGTGGGCCACGCGATGCATCACCCGGGTCTGGGCTTCCCAGATGTACTGCATCCGCCCACCGGCGTACGAAGTCGGTGCGATCTGCACCATGTAGAACGGCAGCTGGGGACGCTTCCAGAGGGTGCGCCAGCTCGTGATCCAGGTCTCGAGATGCTGATCGTAGACCTTGCTCCGTCCGTCATTCTCCCCCTGGTACCAGAGCACGCCCCGGATGGTGAGCGGGACCATGCCGTGGACCATTGATCGATACAGCAACCCCGATCGGTGACCGAGGTAGCCACCCTCCGCCTTGGTTCCATACGCCACCCGTTCCGGCAGTGTCGGATCGGGAGTCCACGCCTGGACCTGGGAGCCACCGAAGGCGCACTTGATCAACCCGACCGGCACTCCGAGCTCCCGATGGACGCGGCGTCCGAACACGTAGCCGACCTCGGCGAAGCCGGTGCGCTTCACGGGCTTGCCACGCCGCAGGGTCGGCGCCGCGGCCGCGACGTCGCCCGGCGTCGACGGCACCCACCCCGCGACCTGATCACCGAGATCGTCTCTCCGCGGGGTCACGCTCCCGTCGATCCAGAACAAGCGGATGTCCGGATCCGGCTCGCGCACCCGCGCCTCGCGATTCATGTTGGACTGCCCTGCGCACAGCCACACCTCACCGAGCACCACGTTCGACCGCCTCACGGTGGTCTTGCCCGAGACCTCGAGCGTGTGCTGTTTGCCGTCGGCCTTCATCGCAGGCAGATCGACCCGCCACCGCCCGTCAGCGCCGGCGCGGGTCTCCACGCTTCGACCCGCGACCTGAACCCGAACGACCTCAGCCGGGCTCGCCCAGCCCCAGACCGCGATCGGCAGCTCCTGCTGCAAGACCATGTGGTTGGTGAAGATCTTCGGCAGCCGCACCTGCGCGCACGCAGGGGAACTGACCGCCACGACGAGGACGAAACAGGCGACGAGGGTTCGCAGCACGATGAGATCTCCGCGGCCGTCCGGACCGGAACGGCGTGAGCTTGTACCGTACCCTCAGTCGCGAACCCGTTCTCGCAGGGGTAACGGAGCCTCACTTCTTTCCGAGATCGCGGGCGACGAGATCCGTCGTTGACGTACCACCGCCCGCCAGGCTCTGATCTCAAGCTGAACGGCTTCGTCGCCCGGAACACGACGTGAGTGGCTTTCTCCGGAGGGAGCTCGCAGGTCGCCACGAAGACATAGATGGCCCTGATCCCCTGTCCAGCCTGCAACAACGAGGTTTCCGAAGCCGCGGAGTCGGGCCCACAGTGCGGGCACCCTCTTCGGCAAGGGAGCGGAGTGCCCGGGTCGAGAACCCGGCCGGATCCGAGAGCTGAGGAAGCACCTCACGCAAGACGACTTCCTCGCGCCCCGTTCGCAGCGCGCTCGGCAGCAGCCTCCACAAGTCCGGAAGCGCGTGTCGTAGGAGACGATGCAGCCGTCGTCGTCGACGGCGAGGATGCCGTCTTCGCAAGCCTCCTGCTGGCCGCGGAGCGCACCATTGTCGACCACGATCGGCGAGATGTAGCGTTGCAGCTCGCGGAGGAGTCCTGGTCTGCGCATTGCAATCAAGAGCCTCTGTGCCTGAAACCGAGCAGGGGTGCCGGTGAGTGAACCGCAGAACTCCAGCGGGTGTCCCCGCGCGGTCTCGCACGCACGTGCGCCATTGATCGCTCGCCGTTCCGGGGCGACGAACATCGGATCGATACACCTTCGCCGAACCCGCGCGGCCGGAAGGGCATCTCCGTTTCCTACCGGCTGGATCGGGACCGCCACGCAACCCGAGCCGAATCGGGATCTGCCTGGTCAACATCGGCCCCGCGGTCAACGGCTCCGCGACAGGAGGACGCGCAGACGCTTCCGCGGCGAGGTGTCCATCGCTATTGCACCATCAGACGATTCGGCTGGGACAGCCACACGTTGGACGGCGCGGCCGGATCGATCACCGCGAGTTGGAACGACAACGTCAATGCGGACGAAGTGTTCAACGGTACGGAGAAGTTGACGAACGGTGGTCCGGTGAACGGCGGCGAGAACAGGAAGGTCAGGGTGGGATCCGTCGGGTCGAGGTTGACGATCTGCCCACCGCCGATGATGAACCCGCCGCCCGACGCGGGGACGAGCGGCCCGACCGTCAATCCGGCGTCCCAGGGGGCCCCGGCCAGCGAGCTGGCAAGGGCGACGACCGCACTCTGCCCGATCCCCACCGTGACGGTCGCGGGTGCCGCCGCGGTTCCCTGGACGCCGTTGACGGCCGCGCTCGCCTCCGCCTGGTTCACCTGGTATTCGGGAGCCGTCGCGCACGACGTCGACAACAACCGCACCTTGAACCGATGCGGCGTCGAGACCAGAACCCAGTTCCCGCCGGTCGCTACGGCGTAGGTCGTCGGATCAGGACCGGAATCGTCGTACGAGACCGCCTGGTGCGTCACCGTGGGGCTCGCGGTGGTCGTCACCCAGTATGGAACGCCGGCGGCCAACATCACGGGCGCGGCGAAAGCTCCGCCCGCCCACGCCGGTGCGACCTGGGGACTCGACCACTGCACCGAACCGAGCACGCCGGCCACGGCCGTCGACGGTAGTCCGGTCGTCCCGGCCTCCTGGAGGATCGCGACCGTGCCCCCGAGCTGCGTCGTCAGCGAGCTAGGCGAGAAGAACCACTCGACGCGCTCGACCGGCACGGCTGTCGCCAGCACGATCCGCACTCCCAACGTTCGCGCGGCCGGAAGCCCCCAGCTCCCCGTCGTGTTCTGGTTCGTGTGGTTTCGTCCGTCACAAACCTGGATCTGCGCCATCGTGGCGGATCCCGATCCCATGACGGTGGTCGCGAGCACAAGAAGAACGACCCTGGTGAGCATCGCAGGTCTCCTGAGCTCCCCTCCGCTCGTCGCATTGTATGCGAGCGCGTCCGGATCCACCTCCCATTGACCCACGTTCCCGAACCGGGGGTGTCCCGAGGTACGCGAACGGGCACGGCACCGGGGCATTTGCACGAAACCGCACACCAACGAATTGCGGCGCACAGCTCCCTGCGCGCCGCATGAGAAACGCGGTGGCGAACTTACGGCCCGGAGCAAATCGCCGGGCATCCCGGGGCACGCAAGTTGCGCAACCGCGCAATGAGTTTCGTCTGCCAGCCGGGATCACGACCGGTTGTCCCTTGGCGTCATCAGTGAGAGGGAATCCCCCGATCAGGGATCCGCTCCCGAGGTACGCGCTCATCGTGCGGTGAGCGCAATCATGGGCGCGGGCCAGGGATCACCGTCCGTCTCCCGGGAGGCTGCCTGCTTCTCAAATGAGAAGCGGGAACGAGGAGATTGATATGACCCTGCCCAAAGCGACCCCAGTACCCGTCCGTGCCGCGCGCGCCGCGGTCGTGGTGGCGATCCTCGCCGCCGCGCTTCCTGCCCAGCACTCCTTCGTCGAGGACTTCGAGGGCAAGACCCTCGGCGGCCTCTGCCCCAACTCGTCTTGCCCCAACCAGTCCAACGCGACCGGCTGGGCCGGGTGGGACGACGATCCCAACGTGGCCGGCGACGTGTCCGCCGACCAGTTCCGGTCGGGGTTCCTCTCCCTCCGAGTGACCAATGGGCAGGACGCCGTTCAGCCCTTCGCCCTCAACGACCCGGTCGGGCACCCGCAGTCCGGGAGGTGGCGCCTCGTCGTTCGCCAGTGGATCGACGGCGCCGCGTTCACCCCCGGCAGCGGCACCCAGTACGTGATCGTGAACACGGTCTACGCCCACGGCGGTCCGTATGCATGGGCGGTTCAGCTCGCGGCCGACCCGGACACTGGGTCCTTCTACGACCTCGACCGCCCCGGCAACCCAGTCCCCGTTGCCACCGACCGTTGGGTCGACATCGCAATGGTCATCGACCTTGACCTGGACGTCCTGGAGACCTTCTACGACGGACTGCTCGTGTCGACGGGCAGCTACCGGCTGGGGGTCTCGTATGGTGGAGGTCCCCTCGCCATCGCCAATCTCGACCTGTACGCGCAGGCTGGAACCTCGGTGGCGTACTACGACGACGTCGCGCTCGCCCCCCACGAGTTCCAGGTCAACACGCCCCAGGCCTCCCTGGACGTCAACGGCTACGTGACGGACGGGTCGGGGGCCGCGATCGCGGCCGTCGGTTTCGGCGCTCCGACGACGGTCAGCTTCGCCTCGACATTGACCGGCACCCTCTTCGATACGGGCCTCGGCCTGCAGCCGCTCGTCTCCGTGAACGGGGGAGCGCTGCGGACCCCCGGGGGACAGATCATCAACCTGGACCTCTTCGACCCCACCCTCATGTTCCTCAACTCCGGCGCTCCCTTTCCGGCGCCCGCACCGTTCCCCGGCAATCACCAGTTGACGTTCGGGGCGCCCAACGGGCTGTTCCAGATCTCGATGCAGGCGTTCTTCCTGGATCCGGGAACCCCGGAGGGGATCCGGTTCACCCAGGCCACGACACTGAGGACCCTGCCCCCCAGCATGGTCGACCCCGAACCCCCCGCGGTCGGCTTGAACCAACCTGACGCCGGGTCAAA